>JBKJJF010000217.1:0-15938 GCA_046598195.1 Rhizobacter sp.
CAAAGGCGAACTTCGGTTCGCCTTTGTCGTTTCTGGGCCGTTTGTTGCCGAAGCGTCTGCCCCTATGATCGATGGCATCGTCACGGGAGACCGACATGGGCCTGATGGATTTCATCAAGAAACAGTTCATCGACATTCTGGAGTGGACGGAGTCTGGCGACGGCGTGCTCGCCTGGCGTTACCCGATGGCCGGCAACGAAATCCAGTACGGCGGCTCACTCACCGTGCGCGAGTCGCAGATGGCCGTCTTCGTCAACGAAGGCAAGGTGGCCGATGTGTTCGGCCCCGGCATGTACAAGCTCAGCACGCAGACGCTGCCGGTGCTCACCTACTTGAAGAACTGGGACAAGCTGTTCCAGAGCCCGTTCAAGAGCGACGTGTACTTCTTCAGCACACGCCAGCAGATCGACCAGCGCTGGGGCACCACCCAGCCGGTGACCATCCGCGACAAAGACTTTGGTGCCGTGCGCCTGCGCGCGTTTGGCAACTACGCCTACCGCATCGTTGACCCGAAGCTCTTCCACACCGAAATCTCGGGCACACGCGACACCTACACCGTGCCCGAGCTCGACGGCCAGTTGCGTGGCCTGATGCTGCAACACATCTCTGACGCGGTGGCGTCGAGCGGTGTCGCCTTCCTCGACCTCGCGGCCAACCAGGTTGAGTTTGCCAAGGCCTTGCAAGAGGCCACCGCGCCTTCGTTCGAGAAGCTCGGCCTGAAGCTCGAATCGGTGACGATGCAAAACGTCTCGCTGCCCGAAGAGCTGCAAAAGATCCTTGACCAGAAAATCGGCATGGGCATGGTCGGTGGCGACATGGGCAAGTTCATGCAGTACCAGACGGCGCAGGCCATTCCGAAGTTCGCCGAAGGCGCGGGCTCCGGCGGTGGCGGCATCGCCGGCGATGCGATGGGCTTGGGGGCCGGCGTGGCGCTGGGCCAGGTGATGGCGCAGCAGCTCTCGCAGGGCCTGCAAGGCCAGCCCGCGGCACCGGCCGCCGCGGTGCCGATCAAGGCCGATGACGTGATGGCCACCCTTGAAAAGCTCGGCGAGCTCAAGGTCAAGGGCATCCTCACCCAGGAAGAGTTCGACGCCAAAAAAGCGGAGCTGCTCAAGAAGCTGGTCTGATCCGCTCGCGTCTTGGCCACCGAACCCAGCCCCCAGCGCGCATACCGGGCCGCGTGCCCCAACTGCGGGGCGCCGGTCGAGTTTCGCTCGGCCGCGTCGGCCTTTGCGGTGTGCAGCTTTTGCCGCAGCACCGTGGTGCGCGAGGGCGATGCGCTGCGCAAGATCGGCGAGAGTGCCGAACTTTTCGATGATCACTCCCCTTTGCAGCTGGGTGCGACCGGCAGCTATCAAGGCGCAGCGTTCACGCTCGTCGGCCGCCTGCAATACCGCTACAAAGCCGGCACCTGGAACGAGTGGCACGCCCTTTTTGACTCCGGTCGCAGCGGGTGGCTGAGCGAAGACAACGGCCGCTACGTCATTGCCTTTGACGCGCCGCTTGAAGGCGAGGTGCCTGCCGCCGACACCCTGCGTTCCGGCGCTCAACAGATCGTCGCTGGCCAGGGTTGGACGGTGGCGTCGGTCAACGTCGCCAAGCTGATCGCCGCGCAGGGCGAATTGCCCTTCAAGCCCAACACCGAACGTGGTTTTGTCATCGCCGACCTGCGCAGCACGCGCGACGAGGTGGGCACGCTCGATTACAGCGACGCGGCTGCACCCAATTGGTCGGTGGGCCGCTCGGTGGCCCTCAGCGAGCTCGCGATGAGTGGCCTGGCCGACAGCGCTGAAAAAACACTCAAGGCACGCAGCGTCGAATGCCCGAGCTGCGGCACCTCGCTGGAGCTGAAGCTCTCAACCACGCAGTCCATCGTCTGCCACCAATGCCACGCGGTGGTCGACGTGTCGCAAGGTGTGGGTGGCGACCTCGCGCACTACGCACAAAACGACGGCGATGAACCGCTGATCCCCTTGGGCAGCCTCGGCAACCTGGCCCTGGGTGGCAAGCCCGTGAAGCCTTGGCAGGTGGTGGGTTACGCCGAGCGTGCCGAGGTGGGTGAAGACGAACCCAGCAGCTGGCGCGAATACCTGCTGTACCACCGCGAAGAAGGGTTCGCGTTCCTGGTCGACGCCGAAGACGGCTGGAGCTGGACCGCGCCGCTCACCGGCGTGCCCACCGCCTCGGGCCAAAACGTGCGCTACCAGGGCGCGCTTTACCGCAAGCTCTACGACTACAGCGGGCGTGTCACCTACGTGCTGGGCGAGTTTTACTGGCAGCTCAAACGCGACGAACTCACCCGCAACACCGACTACCAGGGTGAAGGCGCGGCCAAGAACAAACGCCTCAACTGCGAGCGCACCGAAGGCGAGGTGGTTTGGTCGGGCGGTGAGTCCCTCAGCTCCGACGTGGTGCTGAAAGCGTTTCGCCTCTCGCCCGACCAGAGCGCGGCCTTCAAGCGCGACGCCACACCCACCTCGGGCAACGCGGCCAGCCTCTTGGCCAAGGTGTTCTTCTGGGCGCTGGTGGTCGTGGTGCTGTTGATGATGTTCAGGTGCAGCGACGACAACCGCAACAGCCGCGACTGCAACGCCGTGCGCGCCAGCTACGGCGAGGCCTCGCAGGAGTACCAGAATTGCCTCGCCAGCAACCGCAGCAGCGGGCCCCGCACCAGCGGTGGTTCCTTCGGCGGCTTTTCAAGCGGTGGGGGCCACAAGTGATGACCACGCCGCGCAGCTGCCAACTCACTTTCTCAAGGAGACTCACATGATCGGAATCGAATGGCTGAAGCCCGCCGTGTTTTTCGGCTCGATCCTGTACGCGCTGGTCGGCGTGCTGGTGTTCTGGATCAGTTTTGTCATCGTCGACAAGCTCACGCCCTACGACTTGTGGGGCGAGTTGGTCGAGAAGAGGAACGTGGCGCTGGCGATCGTGGTGGGTGCCAAGTGCATCGCCATCGGCCTCATCGTTTCAGCTGCCATTCACGGCTGATGTCACGCCGCGTTGATCGCCGTGTCAGCGCCTGACACGGCTGCCGCGCCGCCAACTCGGCCGCGCATCCGGCCGGCTGAAGTTGCCTTGCTGGCCTCGGTCTTCGTGGTCGCCGCCTGCGGGCTGCTCTACGAACTGGCGGCGGGCGCACTCGCGAGCTACCTGCTGGGCGACTCGATCCTGCAGTTTTCCACCATCATCGGCAGCTACCTGTTTGCGATGGGGATCGGCTCCTACCTCTCGCGCTTTTTCGAGCGCCAACTGGTGGCGCACTTTCTGCGCATCGAGTTGCTGGTGGGCTTGATCGGCGGGTTGATGCCGGCGGCCCTGTTCTCGTTGCAAACACTGCCCACGTCGTCGTTCCGCTTCGTCCTGTATTCGCTGGTGCTGTTGATCGGCACGCTGGTGGGGCTGGAGATTCCGCTGGTGATGCGCATCCTGAAGCGCCACTTCAGCGAACGTTATGTGTTGAAAGACCTGGTCTCGCAGGTACTCACCTTCGACTACCTCGGCGCGCTGGCGGTCGCCATCGCCTTCCCGCTGCTGCTGGTGCCGCAGCTCGGCCTGGTGCGCACCGGGGCGGTGTTTGGCCTGCTGAACGTGGGTGTGGCGGCCTGGGCGATGTGGCTCTTTCGTGGCGAGCTGCGCCGCCTGTCGGCGCACGTGATCGCCTGCCTTGCGGTGGTGGCCGCGCTGCTGGCCGCGCTGGCCAGCGCCGACCGCATCAGCACCTGGGCCGAAGACCGTTTTTACGGCGACCGCATTCTTTACAGCGAGACCAGCGCCTACCAGCGTGTGGTGGTCACGGCCAGCCGCGTCGGAGTGAGGCTTTTCCTCAACGGCAACCTGCAATTCCACTCACGCGACGAGTACCGTTACCACGAGGCCCTGGTGCACCCCGCGATGGCGGCGCACGGTGCGCCCAAACGGGTGCTGGTGCTGGGTGGTGGCGACGGTTTGGCGGTGCGCGAGGTGCTCAAGTACCCCAGTGTCGAAGCGGTGACCCTGGTCGAGCTCGACCCGCACATGACGAAGTTGTTCGCCGAGCAGCCGATGCTGCGCCAGCTCAACGCCGATGCACTGCACTCGCCCAAGTTGCGCATCGTCAATGCCGACGCGTTTGTGTGGTTGGAACACAACCCGGGCAGCTTCGACGTGATCGTGGTCGACTTCCCCGACCCCACCAACTTTTCAATCGGCAAGCTTTACACCACCAGCTTCTATTCGCTGATCGACGCCCACCTCTCGGCCTCGGGTTATGCGGTGATGCAAACCACCTCGCCGCTGATCGCGCGCAAGAGTTACTGGACGGTTGCGACCACCATCGAAGCCACCGGCCTGCAAACCACGCCTTACCACGCGCACGTGCCGAGCTTTGGCGAATGGGGTTTCATCCTGGCGAGCCGCCGGCCGTTCCGTGTGCCCACGCAACTGCCACCCGGCTTGCGCTTTCTCACGCTGGCGGGTCTGCCGGCCATGTTGCAGTTCCCGCCCGATATGGCAAGGGTGCCCACCGAGGTCAACCGCCTGTCGAACCAGGTGCTGGTGCAGACCTTCGAACAAGAGTGGGGCCGGGTGCACGAATGAGCCTGCGCCGGCGCACGCTGCTCGGCGCGGCGGTGTCATTGCCGCTGGCCGCGTCGTGCCAGCGCGCCGCCGAGCCGCGTTACGAAGGCGGCTGGGTGGGCGCGCAACCCGAGCGTGGCCACCGCCTGCGCGAGCTCCAAAACAACGGCCTGCCGACACCCGCTGTGCAACACCGTGTTGATGTGCTGATCGTCGGTGCCGGCGTGGCGGGCCTCGCGTGTGCGCGTGCCCTGGCGCGCAAGGGCGTGGCCGACGTGCACCTGCTCGACCTCGAAGACACCGCCGGTGGCAACAGCCGCGGCCACCAGATCGCCGGCATGGCCTGCCCGCTCGGTGCGCATTACCTGCCGGTGCCCAGTGAGCAGGCGCTTGAAGTGATCGAGCTGCTCGAAGAGTTGGGCGTCAGCCGAGTCGAACACGGCCAGCGCGTCTACGACGAACGCCACCTGTGCCACAGCCCGCAAGAGCGTTTGTTCATCGACGGCCAGTGGCAAGAAGGCCTGCTGCCGGTGCTCGGCCAGAGCGACGAAACGCTTGCGCAATACCGCCGCTTCAGCACGCTGGTGGCGCAGGCTGGCCGGGCGCTCGGCTTCAGCATGCCGACTGCTCGCGCGCCGTGGACGGCAGGGCATGACGCGCTCGACGCTGTCACCTTCAGCGCCTGGCTCGACACACAAGGCCTCAGCGCCGCCCCGCTTCGAACCTACCTCGACTACTGCTGCCGCGACGACTACGGCGCCACCTCGGCCCAGGTGTCGGCGTGGGCCGGCCTGCATTACTTTGCCAGCCGCCACGGCTTTCACGTCCCGGGCGCCGATGACGCCGACGATCGCGACGGTGTGCTCACCTGGCCCCAAGGCAACGCCTGGCTCAGTGAGCGCATGGCCGCACCGCTGCGCGAGCGTGTGCATGGGGGCAAGCTGGTGTTGAAGGTGGTGGAGAACAAGCACGACGTGGCGGTCGACGTGTGGGACGCCGCCGCACAACGCAGCGAGCGTTGGACGGCCGCTCACGTTGTGATGGCCACACCCCTCTTCATCAGCGCCCGGGTGCTGGCTTCGCCCCCCACCGCCTTGCAGCAAGTCACGGCGCAACTGCGTTACGCCCCCTGGCTGGTGGCCAACCTGCACGTCGACCCGGTGTTGGTCGACCTCGGCGGCGCCCCACCGGCCTGGGACAACGTGATCCACGCCAGCCCTTCGCTCGGCTATGTGGACGCCATGCACCAAAGCACCCGGCCGCACCCCGGCCCGACCGTGCTCACCAGCTACTGGGCGTTGGGCGGCGATTCGGCGGTGCAGCTGAAGGCGCAGCGTGCGCGCCTGCTGAACGATCCCTGGTCGGGGTGGGCCAGCGCCGTGCTCAAGGATCTGGCGCAAGCCCACCCCGACCTGCCAGCCAAGGTGAAACGCATCGACCTGATGCGCTACGGCCACGCCATGAGCATCCCTGTGCCCGGTGTGCGCGGCAGCGCGGCGCTGAAGGCGCTGTCAGAGGTGAAGGGCCGTGTGCACTTTGCACACAGCGACTTGGCGGGTTATTCGGTGTTTGAAGAGGCCTACTTTCACGGCCACCGGGTTGGGCAAGCCCTCACCCGGTCGCTCGCCGTGCGCTGAGCGACTTGTTGTGGGCGGGGCCCATGCTCAGCCCTTCATCCAGGCCTCGATCTCATTGGCCCGCACGGGCACGCCCCGGCTGATGAGTTCACAACCCTGTTCGGTGATCACCGCATCGTCTTCGATGCGGATGCCGATGTGCCAATAGCGCTCGGGCACGCCCTCGGCGGGCCGCACGTAGAGGCCGGGCTCCAGCGTCACCACCATGCCGGGCTGCAGCCGGCGCGAGGGCGGCTTCACCACCTTGCCGCCGAGGCCGTCGGGTTGCTCGAAGGCGGGTTCATCGAGCGCCAGGTACTCGCCCACGTCGTGCACGTCTCGGCCCAGCCAGTGGCCGGTGCCGTGCATGTAGAACTGGCGGTAGGCGGCGCTTGCGATCACGTCGTCGACGCTGCCGTGCTGGTCGCGGCTCAAAAGGCCGCTGTCGAGCATGCCTTGGGCGAGCACACGCACGGCGGCGTGGTGCGCCTCGCGTTGGCGTGCGCCGGGGCGGGTGGCGGCCACAGCGGCCTCTTGTGCAGCGTGCACGATGTCGTACAGCTCACGCTGCGCGGCGCTGAAGCGGCCGGTGGCGGGAAAGGTGCGGGTGATGTCGCTGGCATAGCCGTCAAGCTCGCAGCCGGCGTCGATCAGGCACAGCTCTCCCGCTTTGAGTGGTGTGTCGCTGGCGGCGTAGTGCAGCACGCAGGCGTTGGCACCGGCCGCCACGATCGAGGTGTAGGCGGGGCTTTGTGCGCCGTGGCGGCGGAACTCGTGCAACAGCTCGGCTTCGATTTCGTATTCGCGCACGAAGCCGCTTGGCTCGGCGCTGAAACGTTGGGCACAAAAGCGCATCGCGCGGGCGTGTGCACCAGCCGAGATGGCGCCGGCGCGCCGCATGGTGGCGATCTCTTGGGGCGACTTGACGAGCCGCATCTCGTCGAGCAACAAGGCCAGGTCGCGGTGCGAGCCCGGGCTGATGCTGCCCTGGTGCGAGCGGTCGCGCACGGTGGCCAGCCAGCCGGCGATGCGCTGCTCCAGGCCGCCGGGGGCGCCGAACAGCGTCCACACCGTGCTGTGGTGGTTCAGCAGCTCGGGCAGGCGCACGTCGAGCTGGTCGATGGCGTGGGCTTCGTCCACGCCCAGGGCCTGCGGCGCAGCCTCGGGGCCGAGGCGGTGGCCGTTCCAGATTTCATGCGCCGCGTCTTTGTTGCGGCAGAACAGCACGCTGTGGCCGTCGGCGCGCAGCACCAGGCCGCAGTGCGGCTCGTCAAAGCCGGTCAGGTAGTGAAAGTAGCTGTCGTGGCGATACGGGTGCTCGCTGTCTCGGCTGCGCAGGAATTCGGGCGCGGTCATCACGATGGCGAGGCCGCCACCGGCTTGGCGCAGGGCCTGGGCGAGTTGCGCGCGCCGCTCGCGGTACGTGTCGCTGTTCATGCGCGCGATTGTTGCATCGCGCCTGGACGTCAGACCTTGGTGCGCTTGACGGCGGGGGGGAGAGTGGGCGTCTGGGCCTGTTGGCGCAGGCGCTTGAGCTCGCGCATCATCTCGCGGTCGACCGACGAGGGCGGCTGGGCCACCTCGGCTGCGGCTTCGCTGCCGCGCGCGCCCGAGCGTTTGACGGCATCGCGGTCACCCGCCAGCTGCTGGCGGGTGCGGATGTTGTTGGCCAGCGTTTCCACCGCCTCCAGGTCGTTGTGCGCATCGGTCTTGGGCAGGGCGACCACCCGCTTGTCGACCATGCGCATGCTCAGGCGGCACACCCGGTTGCGGTTGAGGTGGCGCAAGGTGAACCCTTTGGCCTCGGCCTCACTCACCGACACGTCGCGGATATTTTCGATGGCGACCTGGTGCACCTTGTGGCCCAGGCCACGCTGGAACCACACGTTGTTGGCGCTGACCGTCACCCGCTCCCAGCGGGTCAGGTCCAGACCCAGGGCGCCGAGCAGCACCAGAACACCGAAGAAGGTGACCCAACCCATGCCCCAGCCCACGCCGACCCACATCACCAAGCCGGACGCCAGCACCAGGCCGATCACCTCCAGCATGGCGCGCTCGGCCGTGCCGTAGACGCTGCGCTCGTAGCCGCTGACTTCGGGCTCGCCGCTGGCCAGCGGCCACGCGGCAGAGGCGATGGCCTTGGCGGCGCGCCCAAGGAGCACGTGGCCGGCCACGGCGATGGCCAGCATGAACGGCAGGATGAGGAAAATGCGCACAGGCGGAAGTTAACGCGAACTGGCACGCCGCGAAAGGCCCTGCGCCAAAAGCCGGGTTGCTGGCGCCGACACACGGTCGATTCCACGGCCTGAGCGGGCAACCTGCTGTGGCTAAGATGCCTCATTCCACATTCGAGGTGTCTCCATGCAATACCGGCGTCTGGGTCGCAGTGGGCTGCAGGTGAGTGAGTTGTCGCTCGGCTCTTGGGTCACGTACCACAACCAGGTAGATGCCTCGGCCGCCACCGAGATGCTGGCCGCCGCCATGGACGCGGGCATCAACTTCTTTGACAACGCCGAGGCCTATGCCGGTGGGCAAAGCGAGGTGGTGATGGGCGAGGCCTTCAAGGCGCTGAAACGCCCGCGCCTGAGCTATGTGGTGTCGACCAAGTTCTATTGGGGTCTTGACCATGGCGGCAACCCGGTCAACCAGAAGAACACGCTCAACCGCAAGTACCTGGCGCAGGCGATCGACGGCTCTCTCCAGCGTTTGCAGCTCGATCACATCGACCTGGTTTATTGCCACCGGCCCGACCCCAACACGCCGATCGAAGAGACCGTCTGGGCGATGAGCGACATGGTGACTCAAGGCAAGGCCTTGTACTGGGGCACCAGCGAATGGAGCGCCAAGGAGATCCGAGCCGCCTACGACGTGGCCGAGCGTGAGCGCCTGCACCGCCCGCTGATGGAACAGCCGCAATACAACCTCTTCAACCGTGCCCGGGTCGAGCGCGAATACGCCAAGCTCTACGACGGCATGGGCCTTGGCCTCACCACCTGGAGCCCACTGGCCAGCGGGCTGCTCACCGGCAAGTACCGCGCCGGGGTGCCGGCCGGCAGCCGCGGGGCGCTTGAGGGCATGGGGTTTTTGGTGAAAGGGCTGACCGACGCCGCCAAAAACGAGGCCGTGGCGCAGCTGGAGCCAATCGCCCGCGAGCTGGGCGGCAACGTGGCGCAGCTCGCCATCGCCTGGGTCAATCGCAACCCGAATGTCAGCACGGTGATCCTCGGGGCCTCCAGGTTGGCGCAATTGCAAGACAACCTGGGCGCCTTGGCGCTCACCCCGAAGCTCACGCCCGAGCTGCTGGCGCGCATCGACAAGATCACCAAATCGTTGGCTGCATGAGCCGAGTAGTCACCACACCGTTGTACGGGTCGAGCGCCGGGCCGCTCCCAAGCCGGCCCCCGCCCGCCGCGAGACGCGGCTGGCACTCAGGCCGTCCATGCCCGCGCAGGCGGGCATGGAGCCGCGGCCATCGTTCCCCCCGGGGGATCGTCGAACGTATCCGTTCGGCGAGGGGCTGACGTGAAGCACTCGCACGATCTCAAGCCGTGGCAACACGCCCATGTGTTCGACACCGGCAACCGGCTGGGCGAGACACGCACGCATTGGGTGCTGGCAATCACCTTGCTGACCATGGTGGTCGAGATCGCCGCCGGCTGGTGGACGGGCTCAATGGCCCTGCTGGCCGATGGCTGGCACATGGGCACCCACGCGCTGGCGTTGGGGGTCACGGCGGGGGCGTATTACCTGGCGCGGCGCCACGCCGGCGACACCCGCTACGCCTTCGGCACCTGGAAGATCGAGGTGCTGGGCAGCTTTGCCAGCGCGCTGGTGCTGGGCGTGGTGGGGGTGGGCATTGCGGTCGAATCGCTGGTGCGGCTGTGGAAGGCCGAGCCGATCGAGGCGCAGACCGCCCTGGTCATCGCGGTGATCGGGCTGGTGGTCAACCTGGTGTCGGCGCGGTTGTTGCATGGCGCGCAGGGTGGCCAGGGGCACGAGCATGGTCACCGTGACGACCACGATCATGCGCACCACGGCCACGCGCACGCGCATGACGACCATGGCCACCAAGACTTGAACCTGCGCGCCGCCTACGCCCACGTGATGGCGGACGCACTCACCTCGGTGTTTGCCATTGCCGCCTTGTCGGCTGCGGTCTGGCTGGGCTGGACCTGGCTCGACCCGCTGGTGGGTGTGCTGGGCGCGGTGGTGATTGGTGTGTGGGCCTGGGGCCTGATGCGCCAATCGGCCGCGGTGCTGCTCGACCGCGAGATGGATCACCCGCTGACCCAGGAAGTGCGCGAGGCCATTGAGTCCGATGGTGACGCGAAGGTGGCCGATCTGCATGTGTGGCGCGTCGGCCGCGAGGTGTTTGCGGCCGAGGTCTGCATCGTGGCCGATGCGCCGCTGGCGCCCTCGGTCTACCGCGACCGGCTGAAGGTGCACGGCGCGCTGGTGCACGTGGCCATCGAAGTCAACCGCTGCCCGCAGGCGGCAGCGTGAGGCCCGATCAGCTTGGGGTGTTGAGCGAGTTCAACCGCTCGATGGTGCCCACATCCGTCCACGGCCCGTCGTAACGCTGCGCGCTGATGCGCCCGGCATCGGCGCCGGCTTGCAGCAGTGGGGTCAGCGGCAGCGTCTGGCCCACCGCCACGCCGGCCACGATGGCCGCGCGGAACAGGCCCACGCTGGCCCAGGTGAGGCGCGGTTCGGTGTGGCGTGAGGCGAGGCCGTGTGCGTCGATGCCGAAGTCACCCACCGGGTGATGCGGCGCGTTCGGCACCAACCACAGGTGGGCGTCTTTTGCGCCGCCTGCAAACCGTTGTGCGGCCGCAGCGTCGAAACAAAAACCGGGCAAAAACACATCGCCCGAGACAACCCAGAAGCAGTCGTTCGACGTGTTGGTCAACAGTGGCAAGGCCTTGGCCATGCCGCCTGCCGTTTCCAGCGCGCCGCCATGGTCGCGGCCTTCGAGCGAGTAGCAAATTGACACACCGTGGCGCGAGCCGTCGCCCAGCGCCTCGACGATGCGCTCTTCGAGCCAGGCGGTGTTGATCACCACCTCGTGCACACCGTCGCGCGCCAGCGCTTCGAGGTGCCACACGATCAGCGGCTTGCCGCGCACCACCAGCAGCGGCTTCGGCGTGTGATCGGTCAGCGGGCGCATGCGCTCGCCGCGGCCGGCGGCCAGGATCAGCGCCTTCATGGTGTGCGGCCCCGTTCGAGCGTGTGGCGCTCGACCTGGGTGGGCTTGAATGCGGCAAGCAGCCTGTCGATCAAGGCGTGCGCCTTGTGGGTGTTGTCGGCGCCGAAGTTGCACACATACACGTCGAGCGTCACGGCATTCAACTCGGGCCAGGTGTGCACCGCCAGGTGCGACTCGGCCAGCAGCACCACCCCCGTCACACCGCCCTTTTTTCCGTCGCTCCCGGGGAAGGTGTGAAACAACTCGCCCACCGGCTGCAACGCGGCCTCGCGCACGGCGGCCAGGCACAGGCTGCGCAAGGCGTTCGGGTCGGTCATCGAGGGCAGCTCCATGGGGCATCCCCTCAAATCGGCGGTGAGGTGCAAACCGTGCATCGGGCAATTATCGAGGCCCCGTAAAATGCGCGGTTTCCCCCATCCCAGCCCGCGAGCCCATGACCGCCATCGCTTCCAACACTTCCTTGATGGCGAACGCCATCCGTGCCCTGGCGATGGACGCCGTGCAGCAAGCCAACTCCGGCCACCCCGGCGCCCCGATGGGCATGGCCGAGATCGCCGTGGCGCTGTGGGGCCGCCACCTGCAACACAACCCCGGCAACCCGCACTGGGCCAACCGCGACCGCTTCGTGCTGAGCAACGGCCACGGCTCGATGCTCATCTACGCGCTGCTGCACCTCTCGGGCTACGACTTGGCCGTGAGCGAGCTGCGCAACTTTCGCCAGCTGCACAGCAAGACACCGGGCCACCCCGAGGTCGGCGTCACCCCCGGCATCGAGACCACCACCGGCCCGCTGGGCCAGGGGTTCACCAACGCCGTGGGCCTGGCGCTGGCCGAGAAGCTGCTCGCCAAAGAATTTAACCGCGATGGCCACAACATCGTCGACCACCACACCTATGTGTTCCTGGGTGACGGTTGCCTGATGGAAGGCATCAGCCACGAAGCGGCCGGCCTGGCTGGCGCATGGAAGCTCAACAAGCTGATTGCTATTTACGACGACAACGGCATCTCCATCGACGGCAAGGTGGCGCCCTGGTTTGTCGACAACACGCCGCAGCGTTTTGAGGCTTATGGCTGGAACGTGATTGCCAAGGTCGACGGCCATGATGTGAGCGCGGTGGATGCCGCCATTGCCCGAGCCAAGAAGTCGAACAAACCCACACTGATCTGCGCGCAGACCGTCATCGGCAAGGGCTCGCCCAATCGTGCCGGCACCGCCAAGGCACACGGCGAAGCGCTCGGCCCCGAAGAGATCAAACTCACCCGCGACGCGCTGGGTTGGAGTTTCGAGCCCTTCGTGATCCCCGAAGAGGCTTACGAAAACTGGGACGCCCGCGTCACCGGCCTGGCCGCTGAAACCCGCTGGGTCGATGCCTTCGAAGCCTACGCGAAGGCCCACCCCGAGCTGGCGGCCGAGCTGGCACGCCGCCTTGACGGCGAGCTGCCCAAGACCTGGTCACAAGCTGCAGTTGACGCAGCGGTGGCTGCCCACACCCAGGCCGAAACGGTGGCCAGCCGCAAGGCCAGCCAGTTGGCGCTCGAAGCCTTCACCAAGACCTTGCCCGAGCTGCTGGGTGGCAGCGCCGACCTGACCGGCTCCAACCTCACCAACACCAGCAGCACGCCGGCCCTGCGATTCGACGACAAGGGTGAGTCGAACGGCGGGCGCCACATCAACTACGGCGTGCGCGAGTTCGGCATGGCCGCCGTCATGAACGGCGTGGCGCTGCACGGTGGTTTCATCCCCTACGGCGGCACCTTCCTCACCTTCAGCGACTACAGCCGCAACGCCATCCGCATGGCCGCGCTGATGAAGCTGCGCGTGATCCACGTCTTCACGCACGACAGCATCGGCCTGGGTGAAGACGGCCCCACACACCAGTCGATCGAACACGCCGCTTCGTTGCGCCTGATCCCTGGCCTGGATGTCTGGCGCCCCGCCGACACCGCCGAGACGGTGGTGGCCTGGGCCTGCGCGATTGAGAGCAAGAGCCGCCCGAGCGCGCTGCTGCTGTCGCGCCAGAACCTGCCCTACGCGCCCAAGAGCGGCCTGGAAGACATCTCCAAGGGCGCCTACGTGCTGGCCGAACCGAGCGAAGTGGGCCTGAAGAAAAAGGCGCAGGCGGTGATCATCGCCACCGGCTCCGAAGTGGGCCTGGCCTTGCATGCGCAGCAGCAACTCGCCCAAAGCGGCATTGCGGTGCGGGTGGTGAGCATGCCTTCGACCAACGTGTTTGACCGCCAGAGCGCCGCCTACAAGACCAGCGTGCTGCCGCAAGGCCTGCCGCGCATCGCGGTGGAAATGGGCGTCACCGACGGCTGGTGGAAGTACGGCTGCGCGGCGGTGGTCGGCATCGACACCTACGGCGAGTCGGCGCCCGCGCCGCTGCTGTTCAAACACTTCGGGTTCACGGCCGAGAATGTTGCGGACACGGTGCGGGCGGTGCTCGGCGCCAAGCGATAACCCCCCCCCACCTCCGTTCGGGCTGGGCCTGTCGAAGCCAGCATGGTGCACGGCGCACCCCTCGACAGGCTCAGGGCGAACGGGAGACGAATCGTTTTTTGTCATCCAGGAGAAAACAAACATGAGCATCAAAATCGGCATCAACGGCTTCGGCCGCATCGGGCGCATGGTGTTCCGTGCCGCCATCCAGAACTTCAACGACATCGAGATCGTGGGCATCAACGACCTGTTGGAGCCCGACTACCTGGCCTACATGCTGCAGTACGACTCGGTGCACGGCCGCTTCAAGGGCGAGGTGTCGGTCGACGGCAACACGCTGGTCGTCAACGGCAAAAAGATCCGCCTCACCGCCGAGCGTGACCCGGCGGCACTGAAGTGGAACGAGGTCGGCGCCGACATCGTGGTCGAAGCCACCGGCCTCTTCCTCGACAAGGCGGGTGGCGAGAAGCACCTGGCTGCGGGGGCCAAGAAGGTGATCATGTCGGCACCGAGCAAAGACGACACACCGATGTTCGTGTTCGGGGTGAATGACAAGACCTACAACGGCCAGGCCATCATCTCTAACGCCTCGTGTACCACCAACTGCCTGGCTCCGCTGGCCAAGGTGCTGAACGACAAATGGGGCATCAAGCGCGGCCTCATGACCACCGTGCACGCTGCCACCGCCACGCAAAAGACCGTCGACGGCCCGAGCAACAAAGACTGGCGCGGTGGTCGCGGCATTCTTGAAAACATCATCCCGTCGTCGACCGGTGCCGCCAAGGCGGTGGGCGTGGTGATCCCCGAGCTGAACAAGAAGCTCACCGGCATGTCGTTCCGTGTGCCGACCTCCGACGTGTCGGTGGTCGACCTCACGGTCGAGCTGCTCAAGGAAGCCAGCTACCAGGAAATCTGCGCCGAGTTCAAGGCTCAGTCGGAAGGGGCACTCAAGGGCGTGTTGGGTTACACCGAAGACAAGGTTGTGGCGACCGACTTCCGCGGCGACCCGCGCACCTCGATCTTTGACGCCGACGCCGGCATTGCGCTCGACAGCACCTTCGTCAAGCTCGTGTCCTGGTACGACAACGAGTGGGGCTACTCGAACAAGGTGCTGGAGATGGTGCGCGTCATCGCCAAGTGATGTCTGCCCCTCAGCCGACGGCACGTCGGCCGATCCCCCAAGGGGACCGCGGGCCGGCTTGGGAGCGGCCCGGCGCTCGGCCCGCGCTCGCTGACCACCCGCACCGCAGAAGGCCTCGCAAGAGGCCTTTTTTGCATTTGTGCAGGATTTGCTGAAACCAGATGTCTCATTCGGTGACCTGGGATATCCACTTGGCGTTATCGGTGCGGGGGTGCCTACACTGGGCGACCATGCCCCGTGTTTCTTCGTTTTTTCCTTTGGCGCTGTGCGCCGGCCTCGCCGCGTGTGCGGCAGCAAACCCCGCACCGGCGGCTGAATGGCGGGTGCTGGTGAAAACCAGCCAAGCCCACAGCGACACCGCGTTGATCGTGCAGCGCGCCAGCCAGGCCAGCCGTGTGGCGGTGCGTTACGTCGCGGCAGCCAGCCCTCAGTGGCATGGCCTGAGCCTCGCCTGCGGTGACGAGGCGCGTTGCGCGGCGGCGCTGCAGCGGCTGCAAGCCGACACCACCTTCTTCGAAGCCGTGCAGCGCGACGAGCGTCGCCGGCCGCATTCCGCCTCTTCTCCGTCTTGATGCCCTTGCAGGAGCTTTCCATGCGCCGACCCTGGCCCACCCTTGTTGCGATGAGCGCGCTGTTGCTGGCGCCGATGGGCTTGCATGCCCCGCTGATGGCGCAAACCGCGCCGGCTGCGCCCGCCCAGGCGCGGGTGATTGTCAAGTTCAAGGCCGATTCGCCGCTGCTGCGGCGGCAGGCCTTGTCGGCCACGGCGAGCAGCGAGCGTGCGGCTAGCTTGTCGGCGCGTGTGGGCCTGGCCTTGTCGGGCGGTGCTTCGGTGAGCGAGCGCATGCAGGTGGTCACGGCCAGCGGCATCGGCTCGGCCGAGCTGGCGCAGCGGTTGGCGGCACAAAGCGACGTGGAATACGCCGTGCCCGACCAGCGCCGCCGCCGTTTTGCGCCGCCCAATGACCCGCGCTACAC
>JBKJJF010000322.1:0-36163 GCA_046598195.1 Rhizobacter sp.
GGCCCGGTGGCCAGGTTGCACCGCGCGCTCGCGCAGTTCATGCTCGACACGCAGACCCAGGCGCATGGCTACACCGAGTGCTACACGCCCTACATCGTCAACCGCGAGGTGCTCGAAGGCACGGGCCAGCTGCCCAAGTTCGAGGAAGACATGTTCTGGGTCAGCCGCGGTGGCGATAAAACGCAGCCCGTGCAGTACCTGATTTCCACCTCAGAAATTTCGCTGACCAACAGCGTGCGCGACAGCGTGCTCGCGGCCGACCAGTTGCCCATCAAGCTCACCGCCCACAGCCCGTGCTTTCGCAGCGAGGCCGGCAGTGCGGGGCGCGACACACGCGGCATGATCCGCCAGCACCAGTTCGACAAAGTCGAGATGGTGCAGATCGTGCACCCCGACACCAGCTACGAAGCGCTCGAAGAAATGCGAGGCCATGCTGAAGCGGTGCTGCAGAAGTTGAGCCTGCCCTATCGCGTGGTCACCTTGTGCGGTGGTGACATGGGATTCACCGCGACCAAGACCTACGACCTCGAGGTCTGGTTGCCGGCGCAGAACACCTACCGCGAGATCAGCTCGGTTTCGAACTGCGAAGCCTTCCAGGCGCGGCGCATGCAATCGCGCTTCAAGAACGCCCAGGGCAAAAACGAACTGGTGCACACCTTGAATGGCTCGGGGCTGGCAGTGGGGCGCACCCTGGTGGCCGTGCTCGAAAACTACCAGAACGCCGACGGCTCGATCACCGTGCCGGAGGTGCTGCGTCCTTATCTGGGGGGTCAGGCGGCGTTGAAAGCCTGAGCTAGAATCTGCGGCTCGGCACAGACCCGCCGACGCCCCACGAATACCGGAGAGGTGGCAGAGTGGTCGAATGTACCTGACTCGAAATCAGGCGAACCGTAAGGTTCCGAGGGTTCGAATCCCTCCCTCTCCTCCAGATAGATAGGAAACACGGGCCTTCGCGGCCCGTTTTCTTTTCCTACCTACGCTTTCGACCTGCGTTCAGATTCGACTTGGCGGCAAACGCAGAGACGGCATCGCTCAAGCGCCACCAGTGTCTGCTGCGCCCTCCAGTCGGAGCTAGGTTTTGGCGGCGCGCCGACTCCGCTCAGCGACTTTCGACGCTTTGCTATAGCGGTCATCAATCCGGGCGGCGAACTCTTCCAAACGCAACTCAAGCGCCGCAGCCAGTGCGTAAAGCACGCTGATGGTTGGCTGCTTGCGACCCACCTCGATCGACGAGATGAAGGGTCGATCAATGCCCATCCTGCCGGCCAAATCTTCCTGCGTCATTTCCAGCTCGGTACGCCGCTGCGATCGCAGGATGTGCAAGCGCACCTCTGGACTGGCCCCTGCAGTCACGCGCATCTGACACTCGCCCATCAGCGCAGGGGCGAGCCTTGATGGAGTACCCGAGGTTCGCGCTCAAGATGAGCGCTTCGAGGTCGAACTGCGCCGAGGCGCGTTGACGATCAAGATCGTCTGGCCGACGGGGGCTGCGCAGCAGCGCGATTCCGGTAAGGCTTGTGCGCAGTGACGCATCGGCGCCGACATGACACTTTGGAGTTCGCGGCGCTCGCGGGTGTCCTTTTCAGGGGCGTGGACGTCACTCAGGCCAGAGGGCAGCTCACCCGGCATCGCTACCTGTCGCCACGCGTAGGTAGCCTCAATCGCGCAAGTTATCAGCATCAAGCGCGAGCTCCTGCGGCAGGATGTCCAAGTTCGCAATCCAAGCAAGGTCCTACTGGTGAAAGTTCGGGTGTCGAACCAACTAATGACCGTTACGCTGGCTCGGTAGCAAAACAGGGTTGGTGTCGATGGGCAAGACCGAAGAAGTGCGATGGGGTGTGATCGGGCCGGGGCGGATTGCGCACCGGTTTGCGCAATGCCTGCCTGCCGTGCCCGGTGCGCGCTTGGTGGGTGTTGCCAGCCGCAGCTCTGAGCGCGCTCGCGCGTTTGCACGCGCCTACGGCGCCAGCGCCTGCTATGACGATGTGGCCGCGTTGTGTGGTGACGCGGGCGTCGACGCCGTCTACATCGCATCTACGCACAACGCACACAGCGCGCAGGCGCTCGCGGCCGTCAGCGCGGGCAAGGCGGTGCTGTGCGAGAAGCCCTTTACCGTCAACCGCGACCAGGCCGCGGAGGTGATCGCCGCCGCGCGCGGCCATGGGATTTTTCTGATGGAAGCGATGTGGACGCGCTTCCTGCCCGCCTATGTGCCAGTGCGCCACTGGCTGGCCGAAGAAGCCATCGGTTCCATCACCGGCCTGGAGGCGTGGTTCGGCTACGAGCAGGACCCCGCCACACAGCCGCGCCTGTACGACGCCTCGGTGGCCGGTGGCTCGCTGCTCGATGCGGGCGTGTACTGCGTTTCGATTGCGCAGTGG
Organism: Rhizobacter sp.; assembly: GCA_046598195.1. Taxonomy (GTDB): domain Bacteria; phylum Pseudomonadota; class Gammaproteobacteria; order Burkholderiales; family Burkholderiaceae_C; genus Rhizobacter. The sequence continues at coordinate 2,382 of JBKJJF010000322.1, forward strand.
TTGTTTGGTGGGCCGCTGCAGGTGCACGAGGCGCGCGCGCAGATCGGGCCCACCGGTGTCGACGAAGACTTGTTCGTGCATCTCTCGTTGGGCCGGGGCAAACAGCAAGGCTTGGCGCTGCGCTTTCGCTCCAGCCTGCGGCAGAGGCTCTACAACGCCTTCGTCATCCACGGCGAGCGCGGGCGCATCGTCATCACCGACAACTTCTGGGACGCCGGCCGAGCACTGCTGGTGGTCGATGGCCGGCCTGTGGTGTCGCCCTTCACACCCTTCGACATCAATGGCTTTGAGTACCAGGTGCGCGAAGTGCACCGCTGTCTCACGCGCGGCGCGCAGCAGAGCGACACCATGCCGTGGGACGACTCACTGCAGGTGATGGGCTGCCTCGACGACATACGCCAGCGCATCGGCCTGCGCTACCCCTTCGAGACCAAACCCCCAACCCCACACGCATGACGGAGACCCACACGATGCAAACCCGATGGATGAAGCTGCTGCAAACCGCGGCCCTGGCAGCACTGGTCGCTGCGGCCCACGCCGGCCCGGCTCAGGCGGTCACGACGGTGACGGTCTCCTCTTTCCCGAGCTTTGACGAAGCGGTGAAGCTCGCCATTCCGCGCTACAAGAAGCTGCACCCCGAGGTCGAGATCAAGCTCGTCAGCCTGTCTTTCAACGACCATCACAACGCCATGACAACGGCCTTGGCCACCAACTCGGGCATCCCTGACGTGATGGGCCTGGAGGTGCAGTACATCGGCAAGTTCGCAGAGTCGCGCGGCCTGGAAGACTTGAACGCTGCGCCCTACAACGGCCGCACGCTGGCCAGCAACTTGCACAAGTTCGGCGTGGCGATGGGGCAAGACCTGGCCGGCAGTCAGATCGCGCTGCCGGCTGACGTGGGCCCGGGCACGCTCTTCTACCGCAAGGACATTCTCGACAAGGCGGGCGTGAGCGAGGCGCAGCTCACCAAGTCGTGGGATTCGTACATCGAGACCGGAAAGATCGTGCGCCAAAAGACCGGCGCCTACCTGGTGGCGCATGCCAGCGAGCTCTACTCGACCTACATCCGCTCCAACCTGAAAGACGGCGAGGGCTTGTACTTCGACAAGGCCGGCAACTCGCTGGTGAACTCGCCCCGATTCAAGCGGGCCTTTGAGCTCGCGCTCGCCGCTCGCCGTGCCGACATCGAGGCCAAGATTGCGACCTGGAGCAACGAGTGGCGCGAGGGCTTCAAACGTGAGCAGGTGGCCACCCAGATGTCGGGCGCGTGGTTGGTGTTCCATCTGGAGAGCTGGCTCAACCCGGAAGGCAAGGGCAAGTGGCGTGCGGTGCAGATGCCCGAAGGCGCCTACACCGCCTACGGGGGCGCCTTTTATTCGATTCCCAAAAAGGCGGTGAACAAGAAGGAGGCGTGGGACTTCATCCAGTTTCTGATTGCCGACAAAGAAGTGCAGCAAGGCGTGTTCCGCAAGGTCGGCTCCTACCCGGCGCTGCGTGCGGCCATGGACGACCAGGCGTTTATTCAGGAGCCGCTTGCCTTTCTGGGGGGGCAAAAGGCGCGCGTGTTGTGGAAGGAGGCGACCGCGCGCATCCCGATGGTGGCTGCCGACCGCTATGACCAGGTGGCCGCCGAGATCGTGGGCGCAGCGCTTGACGATGTGCTGGAAGACGGTGTCGACATCACCAAGGCGCTCGCCGATGCCGACGACAAGCTCAAGCGCCGCGTGCGCCGCCGCTGAGGAGCGCTGCATGAATGTCGAAGTGATGGCTGAGCAGTTCTGGCGCGACGGCTACCTCGTTGTGCCCGACTTCTTCTCGCCCGCGCTCATGGACCGCCTGAATGGCTTGATCCTGGCGCACTTCGGCGCCACGCCGGCGTTTTGGCACACCGACGAGTTTTTGTCGAAGGCTCAGACCGAGGTGATCCCGTGGTTTCCGCAGAAGGAGGGCGTGGCCGCGTTTGGCGAACTCGACGGCCACACCGTGATGACGAAGCTGACCGACCGCCTGCTCGGCCCCGGTTGGCGGCCGCTCTACTGCATGGTGATGTTCTCCAAGCAGGGCACCAAAGGCCAGGCCTGGCACCAGGACTGCCGCTGTGAAGACGCGGCGCGCTTCAACCTCAACCGGTTGGTCTACACACACGACGTGTCCGAGGCGACCGGCGGGCAAACGCTGGTGCTGCCTGGTTCACACCGCAAAGGGCCACTGCCCGCGGGCAAGCCCGATGTTGACTTCGACGGCCAGGTGGTGCTCGAGCCGCGCGCCGGCACGCTGGTGCTGCTGCACGGCCACACCTACCACAAGGTGCTGCCGGTGCATGGCCTCTACCGGGTGTCGACCAACTACCGCGCCATGCCGGCTGGCACGCCCGAAGACATCACCGACATCTGCGTGTACCGCAACATGCGCTACTCGTTTGCAACCGACAGCGTGATCGAGGAACGCGCCTGACGGCCGCGCGAGTGGCCACGGCAGCAACACGATGGTGCGATCGGGCCGCATGCCGCCGTTCAAGGGTGCGAGCCACGCGCTGTGGAACACGGTGGAGCCGCGGCTGAACCGTGTTTTCGACCACATCGACGACCACATCGCCGAGCCGATCGACCTTGATGCCCTGGCCGCGCTGGCGGCTTACTCGCGTTTTCATTTCATCCGCGTGTTCGACGCGTCGTTCGGCGAGACGCCGTACGAGTTCATTCGCCGCCGGCGCATCGGCCTGGTGGCCTCTCGATTGCGCCTGTCGGTGCACGAGCCGATCAGCAGCATTGCCTTGTCGTGCGGCTTCTCGTCGCAAGAGACGATGGCGCGTGCCTTTCGCCACACCTACGGCATGAGCGCCACCGACTGGCGTCACGGCGGCTGGCGCGAAGGCCAGTTGCTCGCGCCGCCGCTGCCCCTGCAACGCGCACACGGCCTTGTCGAGGTGAGCTACCGGCCCGAACGCCCGTTGTTTTATGTGCGTGTGCGCGGGGCCTATGAAACCGTCGTGCCTGAGGCCTGGGCACACTTCGAGCAGTGGGTTCGCGGCATGGGCCTGAACCCCATTGCCTGGTACGGCATGGGGCTGGACGACCCCGGTCTCACACCGCCGGAACACCTGCGCTACGACGTGTGTGTGGAACTGGCGCAACCGCTACCAGAGGCCTTTCAATGGTCGCAGCGCGATCCCATGACCCTTCATGGATCGTGGAAACGATTCGTCGGCGGCCGGTATGCGGCGATGCCGTGCCCCAACACCGCTGAGTCATCTGACGCTGCCTGGGAATACCTGCTGAGCGAGTGGCTTCCCGAGAGCGGCTATGCCGTGGGCCATGGCAACTTCTGTGAGCTGTTCCCCGCCGGCGCGTGCTTCACCGGCGAGAACGGAGGGCGCGAACTGTTGCTGCCCGTGCGCCTGCTGCGCTCGGCCTGAGCCTGTCGGCTGCAGCAATTGCTTGCAAGCTCCGCAATGGCGGCAAGACCGAAAGGCTGATCGATTCCTAGACTGGCCTGACAAAGTTCCCAACCAGGAGACAGCATGACCCTTCGATTCAACCTGCACGCGTGGCGAATGGCCGCCGCGGCAGCACTTGCCGTGGTGGGCGCCGGTTACGCAGGCGGTGCCTCGGCCCAGGCTTTCGGCATCGATGCCACCGGCAAGCTTTACCACGTGGACCGCGGCTGGTCTGCCAGCTTCAACTACCTGTGCCTCAATGGCGCCTGCTACACCGGCACGCGAACCAACGGCCGCTTCGAGCGCAGCGTCTCGGTGACGCCAGGCGCCACCTACACCCTCGAGTTCAAGGTGCAGGACGCCGCCACCGGGCAGTGCCTCACCGGCAACCACACGCTCACCTACGCGGCGGGCGGGGCGAGCATCGCCTCGACCCCCTGCAGCGGCGGGGGCGTGGCCGACACTCAGTTGCCAACGGTACCGGGCGGGCTGGCGGGCACCGGCACCTCGTCGTCGAGCATTGCGCTCAGCTGGAATGCAGCCACCGACAACGTGGGCGTGACTCGCTATGACGTGTACCGTGGCGGCGCGCTGGCGGGTTCCAGCGCGAACACTGCGTTCACCAACGCCGGGCTGGCCGCGTCCTCGAGCTACAGCTACACCGTGCGCGCCTGCGATGCGGCGGGCAACTGCTCGGCGCAGTCGGTGGCCGTCAGTGCATCGACCACGGCCAGCGGCGGTGGCGGTGGCGGTGGCGACACACAAGTGCCTACAGTACCGACGGGCTTGCGCGGCACCGCCACCTCCAGCACCAGCATCGCGCTGACCTGGAACGCAGCCAGCGACAACGTCGGCGTCACGCGCTATGACGTCTACCGCGACGGAACCCTGGCCGGCTCGAACGCCGCGACCAACTTCACCAGCACTGCGCTCGCGGCCGCCACGCCGTACAGCTTCCGTGTGCGCGCCTGCGACGCGGCGGGCAACTGCTCGGCGCAATCAGCCGCCGTGAGCGTGGCGACCTCTGGCGTGGCCAGCGTGCTCGACTGGACGACCAACGCCTACTCTGACCACAACATCGGCCCGGCCCCGCGGCCCAACCCGCCCGACGCGCTGGCCACCCCCTTGAACGGCTACGCGCCCACGAGCCATGGCTTTGCGTTCGATATCGACGGCAGCACCCTGCGCTGGCGTTGGGGGCCGGGCATCAGCAAGGCCGCTGATGACGCGAGCCTGGAGATGCATTGCTCCACCGACAGTGGCATGACTTTCCGCAAGACGACGCTGGTCGCCGGCGTGGCCACAATCCCGTGCAGCGGCACCTACACCTACTTCTTCCGCTACAAGCAGCCGGGCCTGTTGACCAACAACCCGTCGTCGCAGTGGGCCTACACCGGCTACTTCACAACCGCCGGGGCCCGGGTGAACCCGCGGGCCTACACCGCCTTCACCGACGGCTCGGCCAACTGGATGCGCTTTCGCCACCCGATCTCGCATGACGGTGTGACGGCTGCCATCCTTGATGCCATGCACAACAACGACCTGCTGCGCAACCTCGACCGCTACACCCTGTGGGTCGACGATGCCCCGGGCAACGTGAGGCTCAACTTCCAGATCGCCGGCAGCGTGCTGCGGGTGGAATCGATGACACGCGCCGACAACCCGAATGGCCAGCAGTTCTTTGCCGTGAACCAGAACCCGGGCTTCGACGATGCGTTCAGCTACGGCCAGGTGGTGAGCTTCGAGATCACTGCAGTGGCGGGCCGCACCGGCGCGCAGACCTACAACGACTTCACCCACTACACCATCGGCCTCGGCTGGAGCTCGAAATACGGCGACCCGCGCCTGCAATCGGCCGGCAAGGCATCTACCAGCCAGCTTTTCTCAGACACGGGGGCCTACTCCAATCTGGAGAAGAACGCGATCTTCACGCAGCCGATGGTGACCATCCACAAAGAAGACATGATCGACGACTTCATCGTCGGCCACCATCTCTTCCACGGGTTGGACCCGAAGGTACGTGCCACCACCGCCTTCGGTGCGGTGAAGATCGGCAGCACCACCTGCGGCACCTGCCACTTCCGCGACGGCCGCGGCTCCGCGCCGGTCAACATCCCCGGCAAGGGCATGCGCCTGCCGCCGCCCATCTACGGCACCAAGCTGCTCGAATCGATCGTCGGCCGCACGGCAGGCTTCACATGGGATGGCTCGCAGCCCACGGTGGCCGCGCAGGTGAACAACGCGCTGGAGGTCGACCATGGTGTACAACCGGCCACATTGCCCGGCCGCGTGGTCGACCTGCTGGTGAAGTACACCGAGGCGCTGACCGTGCCGAGCCGCAACCCCAACAGCTACGACCTCCCTGGGGTCGAAGACGGCGATAGGCTCTTCAACCAGGCCGGCTGCGGCGGTTGCCACACGCCCGTGCAGCGCACCAGTCCCACGGCCGAGACGCACTTGCGCAGCCTGGTGCTGCGCCCGTACACCGACATGAAGGTGTGGAACGTGAACGGCGGCAACTTCCGCACCGCGCCGCTGTGGGGCCTGGGGCACAACCTGGAGATCCTGCGCCGCAACGGCCGTGCCGAGCTCTACATGCACGACGGCTCGGCCACCAGCATCGACGCCGCAATTCAGAAACACACCGGTGACGCCGCCGCGGCAAGGGCCTCCTACAACGCCCTTACGCCGCAGCAGCGCGAGAACGTCGTGAAGTTCGTCGAAACACTCTGAGCGTTTAAGGTGCCAAGGCCGCCGTGGCCCGTGAACAGCGGGCGCGGTGGCCTTTTTCTTTCTGCTTCCGGCGGTTACCTGATTTTTAGCGCGAGTGCAGTGTGGTGCGCACCGGCATCAACAACTGGCTCACCTGTCGGTCATGGTGGCGCTGCCCGGGAATGGCATCGCTGTTGGCGAACATGTCGCTGAACTGCCCGGTACCCATCGCAAAGCCGCTGCCTGGCAGCCAGTCTTCGAGCAACGCGCGCCAGGCCTGTGGCAAACCGGTCACGCTGCCGTCGTAAGGCATGCTGGCGTAGTAGCCAGGCACGAACTCCTTCAAAGACACCATCGCCGGCGCATCGCGCAGGGCCTGGCGCGCCTGCACGGCCTGATCGTCGGGGATGACGGCGCACACGTCGTAGCGGCATTGCTCCGGGGCGGTGAGTGCGGGGTCGTCGAGGCCGTTGCCCATCCAACCGGAGGGTTCGATGCCGATACTGCGCACCCAGGGCACGAAGCTAGCCCAAGTGGGAGCCACGGTTTGCTGATAGTTGCCGCGCACGCGGCGGTAGAGGAGCAGACGGCGCGGCTGCTTGACCACGCTCACCGGCCCATGCGGCAGCTCGGGCAAGCGCGGCAAGTCGCCCACAGTCCACTGGCGCCAGCCGCCGCGCTTCCAGTCGCCCGCGCTCATGCCGTAGGTTTGGCGGAAAGCGCGCGCAAGTGTTTCGCCACTGGCGAAACCGGTGGCAATGGCCACGTGTTCGATGGGCTCGTCGGAGGCGAGTCGCAGGCGCCCGGCAGCCAGTTCAATGCGGCGGCGGCGCACGAAGTCGTAGGGCGTTTCGCCCATCTTGCTGCGAAACACACGCAGGAAGTGAAAGGGCGAATACGACGCCAGCGCGGCCAGGGATTCGAGCTCCAGCGGCGCAGCCACATGGCCGTCGATGTGATCCATCACCCGGTTGAGCCGGGTTTCGACAAAACTCAGCTCCGGATCCTGCATGGCTGACGAGTCTCAAAAGTGGTGGTCTTCCTGGGGCGCAAGGGGAACCGAACCCCCACGTGATGTCAATGCTGTTTGCCCGATCAGGGTTTGCGCGTGCAGATGCGCAATCTCTGCAAGGTGCTGTTTGTTCGAAAGGAAAACAATTCCATATCGCCCGGGCAGAACACGCATCAGACGTGGCTCTCATGAATCCGGTGCGACGTACCGTTCCATCAACTGGAGACTGACATGCTGAATTTTTCAAGACACCGCCGATGGGGTTTGGCCCTCGCGCTGGCCACGGCCCTGGGCGCCTGCGGTGGTGGCGACCGTGACACGGTTAATGCCGCCGCCCAGGCCAGTGGCGCCCCGTCGGAACGCGCCCATGCAGCGCCCGCCGCCACCGCACGCAACCTGCCCGCGGACAACAAGATCCGGTTCATGGTCGGTCAGACCTCACCCGACATCACCGCCTTCCGTAACACGGTGTTGCAAGATAGTGGTTTCCTGCGCCCGACCGGCGTCACGCTCTACACCCACATCGCCACCGGCTGCAACGGCTTGTCGGGCCGCTGCGATCTCGGGTTCAGCGGCAACGTGGTGGACTTCAACGCCACGTTGGCTGAGAACCCCGGGGCTTCGCTCGCGGTGGGCCTGTTTCTCGCTGATGGTGGGGGCAATCAGCCACTTCGCGCCTTGTTGGGCCGACCCTTGTCGGAGCAGATCGCAGCGCAGTACGGCTACCCCGGCCCGCAGACCGACCTGACCGACGATGTGGTCAACGGCTACCGCGCGCGTCTCGACACACTCATCAACTACCTCAAGAACACCGGCCGCCCTGTGTTCCTGCGCTTCGGCTATGAGTTCGACGGCCCTTGGAACCGCTACAGCCGTGGCCACTTCAAGGAAGCCTTCCGCTACGCCAAGGGCCGTGTCGACGCACTCGGCGCCAGCAACGTGGCGATGGTGTGGCAGTCGGCCACCTACCCGAGCGATGGTGATCCGGCCTTCGCGCAAGACTTCGGCAACCCCAACCACCTCAGTGACTGGTACCCCGGCGACGACGTGGTGGATTGGGTGGGCATGAGCAACTTCTTGTTCGACGGTAGCTTTCGCACTCGCCAGTACACCTGCCGTGGTGTGGCCTCCCCGCACGTGAGCAACAGCCCGAACACGCTCTACAACAACATGGTGAACTTTGCGCGTGCGCGGGCCAAGCCGGTGATGATTGCCGAGGCCACCCCGGTGGGCTACCACCTGCAGAACGTGACCGGCAGCTGCGTGGTCGAGAACAACCCCGTGGCCGTGAGCACCGGTGAGATCCAGCTCTGGTACCAGAACTTCTTCGACTACATCCTGGCCAACAAGGATCAGATTCGCGCGGTCTCGTACATCAACTCCAACTGGGAGGCGATCAGGCAGTTCAACTGCCAGGGTGCGGCCGGCTCGCCCACCTGCACCGATGGTTACTGGGGGAACTCCGCGTTGCAGGCCAACACGGCGATCAAGGACTACGTGAAGAGCCGCCTGGCCGATGCGTGCTTTGAGGGCAACAGCGCCAGCTGCGGATCGGGTGGTGGCGGTGGTGGGGGTGGCATCACAGTGCCTGCTGCACCGAGCGATCTGGCGGCCACACAAGCCAGCAGCACGTCGATCGCACTGAGCTGGGCCGACAACGCCAACAACGAAACCGACTTTCTGCTCCAGCGCGCGGTGGGCACCGGGGCCTGGGCTGACCTCGTCACGCTGGGCGTCAACGTGCGCAACTACACCAACACGGGGCTCAGCGCTGGCACACGCTACCAGTACCGCGTGGCGGCACGCAACAGCGGCGGGGCATCGGCGTACTCCAACACCGGTGACGTCACGCTCAGCGGTGGTGGTGACGGTGGTGGGGGAGGCGGTGGTGGTGGTGGTGGTGGTGGTGGTGGTGGGGGATCGGGTAGCACGCTGCCTGGCGTGCTGACCAGCACCGCCTTCACCGGCAGCCAGAGCTTCAACGTGACGGTCAACACCGCGGGCGCCTACTACTTTGTCGTGAGCTACAGCTCGACGGCCAACTCCAGGCTCGTGGTCACCAGCTTCGACGGCGCCACCGCCCATGCCGCTGTCGACACCGGCAGCGGCAATTCGCAGACCATCGACTTCAACGGTGTGGGCACCGGCGCCAAGACAGTGGTGGTGAACGCCGAGTCGGGTGTCACCGTGACCCGGGTCGAAGCCTTCAAACGCTGACCTTCCCCCGGCCGGCGACCGGTTGCGGCCGCCGGCCTTCTTTTTCTCCAAGGAGATCACCATGAACCGTATCAACGGGGCGCTGCGCGCCCTGTGCCTCGTCGCGTCGGGCCTGCTGGCGTTGCCGGCTGCGCAGGCCGCCAGCTTCGTGCCGGCCGACGGCAAGCTCTTCCTCGTGGGCCAGTCCAACCGTGCCGCCTGGGACAACTGGCTCACCATCGGGCAAGAGCCCAATGGCGGCTCGGTCTACTACGAGCTCAAGTCGGCCGCGTTCAACGCGGGCCTGGGAAGCGTTCCTATCCACAAGAACTTTGCTGACCTGGTCTCCAGCAAAAGCGGCAAGTTCTTGCAGGTGGGTGTGAGCTGGAAGGACAACCCGCCCGGTTGGAACGGCGACAACGCCGTGAAGGAACAGGCCTCGAAGAACGCTACCCAGGCGTTGGCGAACGGCAGCTACCTCAACCTCTTCGACAACCTCATCAACTACATCAACAGCCGGCAAAACACCAAGTTTTTGCTGCGGCTGGACTATGAGGTCTCGACAGCGTTTCATTGCACCGATGCCAGCTGCAACTCGTACAAGAGTGCGTTCAACTCGATCGCCGCCTACATCCGTGGACGTGTGGCGGCCGGCAACGTGGCTTTCGTTTACCACCCCGTGCGCGGCGAGTTTGCCCAGCTCTACCCAGGCGACGCCAACACCGACTGGATCGGTCTTTCGGTCTTCAACCACGAGCTGTGCCTGCCCATCTACAACCAGACCAGTGCGCTCTACAACGGCACGCCGGGCGTGGGTTTCGATGTGGCCGCCAACAAGTGCAAGGGCTACATCCTGCAGACGGTCAATGGCAACGCCAATGCTGCACCGTACAACTTCGACTACGACATGAACGTGCTGGAGATGGTCAAGTTCGCGAAGGACCACGGGAAGCCGATGATCTATTCGGAAGCATCGCCGATGAACTTCGTGGCCGGGCAAAACGGCAACGGCACCGATTCCGACGCGATGGCCGCCACCTGGGCCCGCCGCTTCTTCGGGCTGATGAACTACAACGGCCCCCTCGCCAACCGCGCGGGCACGCATGACCTGCGCGGTGTCATCAAGGCCGTGGTCTACATGAACCTCGACCTGCGTTACGGCTGGGATGGTTACTACGGCCAGAGCGAAGGGTTTGCCTTTCCCTACGACGACATGTGGTTCAACAACGTGCAAGTCCCGCTGTACAACGAGTACAAGACGGCGTTTTGCAGTGGCCTGTCGACGCACGGTTTCCTGGCGCAATGCGGCACGGGTGGCGGTGGTGGCCCAACGGTGCCTGGTGCGCCGTCGGCGATGACGGCCTCGGCTGCATCGAGCACGTCGATCGCGCTGAGCTGGAGCGACAACTCGAACAACGAAAACGACTTTCTGCTCCAACGTGCTATCGGCACCGGCGGCTTTGCCGACCTGGTCACGGTGGGCGCCAACGTGGGCAGCTACACCGACACCGGTCTCAGTGCCGGCGCGCGCTACCGCCATCGCGTGGCCGCGCGCAACAGTGCCGGTGTGTCGGCGTTCTCAAACGAGAGCGACGTGACAATGACCGGCGGTGGCGGTGGCGGTGGCGGTGGCGGTGGCGGCAACACCCTGCCGGGTGTGGTGGCGAGCGCCTCGTTCACTGGCAGCAAGAGCTTTACCGTCAACGCCTTGTCGACGGGCGCTTACTATTTCGTCATCAGCTACAGCTCGACGGCCAACTCCAAGCTGATCACCACCAGCTTCAACGGCGGGTCAGCGAATGCGGCGGTCGACACGGGCAGTGGCACGGTGCAGACCATCGATTTCGGCGGCGTGTCAGCTGGCACCAACACCTTGACCGTGACGGCTGAGAGTGGGGTCACGGTGACGAAGGTGGAGGCGGTCAGGCGCTAAAGGCGCCGGGGCGTTGCGCCCCTGTCCGGGCTTTGACCTGGGCAGGGGCTCGTGTGCGAGTCAGAGGGAGGCGCCGGCGAGCTATTTCGCGCCGATGGCACGCATCAGTGCCGGGCCTTGCCGCAAATAGCGTGGCGACTCCAGCGTCTTCTTCCAGTCTTCGAGCAACACGCTGCCTGGCTTTTGAATGCGGGTGTCGCCCCAGTCGACGCCGTTGCCGCAGCTGGCGTTGCGCCATTGCGGCATGCGGGTCCAGTCTTGGTTGATGTAGCTGTAGGCCTTGACGTTGTTCTTGGTGATCCAGTCGAACACCGGCTGGTGCCAGCGGGCCCACGAGCTCTGCTGGTGAGCCTCGTGGTACTGCTTGGGCGCGGCCTCTGCAATCATCAGCGGCTTCTTGCGCGCTCTCGCCAGCGCCGCCACTTCTTCGCGCGCCTTGGAGGCGGCGTGGTTGTCGTTCTCGGCGCCCCAGGCGAACCAGCTCAGGGCCACCCAGTCGACGAACTCGTCGCCGGGGTACCAGGCCTCCAGCGCCGCGCCCTGGTAGCGGTTGTAGGCAGCCGAGTGCCACACGAAGGCCACGTTGTCCACGGGCACGAGGGCGGTTTTCATGCCTTCGAGCTTTTCACCCCGGAACATGCGCACGATGCGCTCGAAGGCGCGGCGGTAAAGGCCGGGGTCGTAGCGGTTCCAGGGGCCGTCAAACTCGTAACCGATGCGCAGGAACACCGGCCGCTTGGCGGCGCGCAGGGTGGCGGCGAGGTCTTCGATGCTGCCATCCATGTCGCCGGTCGCCACGTCGGGCAAGAGGCCCACCATGTAGAGCCCGATCTGCGAGACGGTGTCGGGGTAGTTCTTCACCCAGTCGGGAAACGACATCACGCCACTGTCAGCGCAGCCAGAGCCGCGGCTGTCGGAGTCCATGCCGGAGAGCGAGGAGAGACTGGTGTACATCATGTAGCCGCCGGCCGGACCGACCACTCGCCAGTAGTCGGCGATCTCGCCGCGCTCCTGGCCCACGATGAAAATGGTTTGCCCGTCGGCGGGCTCGAACTTGGCGGCAAGGGCGGGTGTGACAGCCATGCTGATCAGCACAGCCAGGGTACATGGGAGAACTCGGGACACGGTGATTTCCTTGTCATGGGGCATCGAAGAAAAAGGCGGTTCAGCCCTTGAAGCGGCCGTCGTCGCGCGACTTGACCAAGAGCTGGGTGCTGCGGCTGCCCACCTGGTGTTTGTCGAAGGCAATGCGCACGCCGTCGAGCTCCCAGGTGCGCGAGCGCAAGGTGTTGGCCAATGCCTCGCGGCTGGGACGCGCGCCGGCTGCGGCGATGGCGCGGCCCAGCAGCGTGCCGGCGATGAAGCCTTCGATGGCCGAGAACGAGCGCGTGGCATGGTCCAGATCGAGATCGGTCATGGCGTCTCGAAAGCGCCGGGCGAGCGGGATGTTCCAGGTGCCGGGGTTGGGGTAGGGGCTGACGGCCACCATGCCGGCATAGCGCCGGTCGCGCGACTCCACCAGGCTTCGCGTGAGTGCCGTCGACAGAGTGCAGATCGGGCGCAGAAAGGGCAAGTCGCGGCCCCGCAGCTCGCTCACCGCGGTGGAGAGCGCGAGCCCGTGCACCAGCAGCAGGATGGCGTGCGCATCCTTCGTGCCGACGAGCTGGCGCGCTAGGGCGCTCGCGTCGGTCTGCTCGTCTACCACCTGCGTGGCCACCGCACGGGCGCCGGTGCTGGTAAAGGCCTTCAGCAGGCGCTGGCCTTCGGGCCCGTCACCCACCAGCACGGCGAAGTTGTCGAAGCCAGTCTGCTGCAACGAACGTGCGAGCGCAGTGGCTTCGTCTTCCCAGCTCGGTTTGAGAAAGAAAAACTCCGCGACATTGGCCGATACCAGCTCGGGGCTGCCCGAACGCAAGCCCACGATGGGCAGGCCCGCTCGCTGGATGGGCCCGATGCAGGCGCGCGCGATGTCGGTCGTCCACAGGCCCGAGAGCGCCACCGCGCCGGCATCGGCCAAACGTTTCACGTTCTCGGCGGCGCGCTCGGGCAGGCCGGCATCGTCGAGCGCAACCACCTCCACGCCGGACGGCTGGCGTTGCGCTTCCAGAGCTGCGCGCAGGGCGACGAGATAGTCCTGGCCGAGTTCGGCCGAGAAGGCGCTGGTCGAGACGACAGCCGGCGCCGAGTGGCCGGTCAGCGGCAGCGTGAGGCCGATCTTGAGCGACGGGGCCGCGCGCACGCTTTGCGGCGAGCCCACTCCCCACACAGCGGCAGCGCTGCCGACGCGCAGCAGGCGGCGACGGCCGATGTTCATGATGCCGGCCTCAGCCGTTGGCCCGCGCGATCGCGTTGCCGCCGGCGTCGAACAGGTGCACACCCTGCAGACCGGGCGCCAGGCTGACCTGGGCCCCGGCGCGTGGCAGCACGTCTTGCCCGACCTGCAGCTTCACCGCCACGAGATCGGGCAGGCTGCCCACGCGCACATAGGCGATGACGTTGTCGCCCAGGTGCTCCACCACGTCGACCCGGCCGCGCAGGCCGGCGCCGTCAGGGGTGAAGGTCAGGGTCTCGGGGCGCAGGCCGAGCGAAACGCAAGCCCCCGCTTGTAATCCGATGGCACTCGAGGCCGGCAGGCGCAGGCTGCCGGCACCCTCGACACCCAACACCAGATCCGTGGCGTTCGTCGACACCACCTTGGCGGGCAGGATGTTCATCGTGGGTGAGCCGAGGAAACCGGCCACGAACAGGTTGGCCGGCCGCTCGTACAGGCTGAGCGGTGAGCCCACCTGCTCAACCACGCCCTTGTTGAAGACGGCGATGCGGTCGCCCAGCGTCATCGCCTCCACCTGGTCGTGCGTCACGTAGATCATGGTGGTGCCCAGCTCCTGGTGCAGTTTGGCCAGCTCGATGCGCATCTGCACGCGCAGGCCGGCGTCCAGGTTGGACAGCGGCTCGTCGAACAAAAACACCTTGGGCTTGCGCACGATCGCGCGCCCGATGGCCACGCGCTGGCGCTGCCCACCCGACAGCGCCTTGGGCTTGCGCTCGAGCAGCGCATTGAGCTGCAGCATCTCGGCCGCCTGCCCCACCAGCTTCTTGATCTCGGCTTTCTTGACGCCGGCCATCTTGAGGCCGAAGCCCATGTTCTCTTCGACCGTCATGTGCGGGTAGAGCGCGTAGCTCTGAAACACCATCGAGACGCCGCGCTGCACCGGGGTGAGGTCGTTGGCAATGTCGTTGCCAACGTAGAGGTCACCGTCGGTGATTTCTTCCAGTCCCGCGATCATGCGCAGCATGGTGCTCTTGCCGCAGCCCGAGGGGCCGACGAATACCATGAACTCGCCGTCGCGCACCGTCAGGTCCACCCCCTGAATCACCATCTGGTGGTTGTCGTAGGACTTGCGTATGCCGCTCATTCGAACTTGTGCCATGTGTTGCTCCTTAACCCTTGACTGCGCCGGCGGTCATGCCTTCGATCAGGCGCCGCGAGGAAAAAACGAACATCACCAAGAGCGGCAGCGTCGCCAGCGCCGAGCCGGCCGAGATCGCGCCCCAGGGCACTTCGCCGATGCCCGACAGCGCACGTAGCGCGAGCGGGACGGTGAAGCGGTCCATGTCACGCATGATCACGAGCGGCCCCATGAAGTTGTTCCACGAGCCGATGAAGGTGATGAGCCCGAGCGTGCCGAACGCCGGCCCGATGAGCGGCACGACGATGCGAAAGAAGGTGCTGAACTCGCCGCTGCCGTCCACGCGTGCCGCCTCGATCAGCTCCTTGGGGATGGCCGAGCCGATGTACTGCTTCATCATGAAGACGCCGATGGCCACGCAGGCGGCCGGCACGTAAAGCGCACGCGGCTCGTTGAGCCAGCCGAACCACGACATGATCAGCACGCTCGGGATGAGGCCGAGAAACTGCGGCAGCAAGAGCGTGCTCATCACCATCGCGAAGGCTGCCTTTTTGTAGCGAAACTCGTACATCGCGAAGGCATAGCCGGCCATGCTGCAAAAGAGCAGGTTGAGCGCAGTCGTCATGCCCGAGACGTACAGGCTCATCGCGAAGTTGTGCCAGAAGAAGGGCAGGCGCTGGAACAGCGTCTCGAGGTTGTCGGGCAGCGCCGTGCCAAACCACAGCGGTGGTGGCACCGAAAGAATGTCGGAGTTGGTGTGCGTGGCAAACACGAACATGAACCAGAACGGCATCAGCATCACCAGCGCGCCCAGCGAGACGAGCAGGTAACCCATCAGCATGGGCCCACTCGGCAGGCGTTTGAAGAGGTTCTTGCCCTTGCGCGGCACATGCAGGGAGAGGGCTTGAGGGTTGGCTGCCATGTCAGTCTTTCATCCCGCCGCGCGAGAACGCCTTGTTGTTGAGCCAGGCCATCACGGCAATGAAGATGAACATCAGCCAGGCCACGGCCGATGCGGTGCCAAAGTCGCTGTCGACAAAGGCGGTGGCGTAGAGGTGCATGGCTGCGGTCTTGCCGATCTGGCCCGTGCCGCCGGTGCCGTTGGTGATGATGAATGGCTCTTCGAAGAGCTGCAGCCCGCCGATCACATTGAGCGAGACCGTGAAGAACATCATGGGCTTGAGCATCGGAATGGTGACGTACCAGAACTGCTGCCAGCGGCTCGCGCCGTCAACCCGAGCGGCTTCGTACAAATCCTTGGGAATGGTCTGCAACGCGGCCAGGTACAGCACCGTGATCCAGCCGGTGTAGCGCCACCAGACCACGAACGACACCATCCAGCGGGTGTAGCCGGCGCTGAACCAGTCGATGTTCTTCTGCGGAAAGATCCACTCCAGAACCGGCCACTGGCCAAGCCAGGTGAGCACGGTGTTGAAGACGCCGAAGTCGCGCGAGAACATCGAGGTGAACACCATCGTGATCGCCACGGTGGAGGTGATGAAGGGCAAGAAATACGCGCCAGCAAATGCATTGCGCCAGCGCCCGAAGGCGGTGTGCAGGAAGAAGGCCAGCGGCAGCGCCACCAGCTGCTGCGGCACGCCCGAGACGACGGCCATCCAGACCGTGTTCCACACACTTTTCTGGAAGTAGTCGTCTTGCAGCGCGTAGACGTAGTTCTCCCAGCCGACATAGGTCATGCCACCGAGGCCCGAGGCGGGGTCCCACTGATGGAAAGAAAGGTAGATTGAGAACAGCAGCGGGAACACGCCGAACACCGCAAACAAGACGAAGAAGGGCGCAATGAAGACATAGGGCGCCCAGTGCCATTGCTGAATGCGGCGGCGCCGCGCCGCAGTGGGCGGCACCTTGGGGCGCAAACGGCTGGGTTGCAGGGCGTCACTCATGAAAAATCTCGGTTGGGAGAAGCATCTGGCGATGGCAAAGGCAAAAGGTGGATCGGATGCGTCGGATGCTATTTAGTTCGTAAATCGAATTTAATAGGGGTTTGTGCTGAACCGACGATTGAATTGCATAGGGTGTCGGGGTCGCATTTGGATGAATTTCGGCCGAAACCGGCGTGCGAAACGGCATCGGTGGAGGGGGTCTTTCACAGGGGAAGTCGTCACCAAATGTTCGCTCAAGTGAGCTGTCTCCTGTGGCCTGTATCGAGCGCTGACCTTGCCCAGATTGCTGAATTAGTGATGTTAATTAGTTTCCCTAATGCACTAATGATTAATGCGCCGTAACTTTCGTCTCTGCCAAGACGTCCCAACGCTCGCTCCCAACCCATCTCAGGAGACATCACTTGAACGCATTCCAATCCACGCTGCGCCCGGTCGCAGTTGCCACCTTGCTGCTGGTTGCTTCATTGCAAGCCCATGCCGAATTCAGCATCACCGGCCTCGGTTCACTGCGCGCCGGTGCCGTGGGCACCTCGGGCATGGCCCCTACCGCCAAGAGCAGCTACGGGCTGGTCGGTGGCAACTTCGTGCTCTTTCTTGCCGGCTCGAAGAACGCAGGCAATGGTTACTCGGGCGGCTTCGGCTGCGCCACGGTAGCCACCTCGGCCGACGGCGCCATGACGGGCTGGGGCGACAACTCCAAGCTGCCCGTTCAACACTCCTGGAGCGGCGTGTTCTCCGGCCAGGAGAACTTCTCGGCGCAAAACGCAGCCGGCGACAAGCCCGGCGGCGGCTTCGGTGCCTACGCTGACAATTTCGGCGACACCAACGGCGTGTTCTGCAACGACGAAGCTCGCATCTACCTCGCCACGCCTTTCGGCACCATCGCCGCGGGCAACATCATCAACCCGCTGCGCGCCATCTACGACAGCTCGACCGTCGACCCGTACTACGGCAACCAGCGCACGTATTACATGACTTCCGACTACCGTGGCAACGCCTTGCGCTACGGCCACGCTTTCGGCGATCTGAGCATCGACCTGCAGCTCAACGTGAACAGCGGCAACCGCGACAAGACCGCGCCGCGCGACGGGAACGTGCTCACCGGCCTGGTGACCTATGACTTCTCGGGCACCGTGGTCGGCCTGGGCTTTGGCACCGGCGATACGCAGGCGGGCACACCCTATCCGCGCACCGGCGCGGGCCTCAACTACGGCGGCGCGACGGCCGGCTTTGTGCGCACCAGCATCGGCCCGGTGGGTGTGGGCGTGTCGGCTTTCAAGGGCAAGGTCAACGTTGACACCAACACGGGCGCGCCCACCAGCACGGCGCGCGACATGACCGACCTTCGCCTGAAACTCAGCTACCCCACGGGCCAGTGGAACTTCATCGGCATCGTGGGTGTAGAGAAGGAGAAGGGCGACTTCTCTGGCGCCGCAGCTTTCGGGGCGCCGGTCTACACCTTCGTCGAGTCGGGTATCACGAGCCCGCGCATCAACATCACCCGCACAGACCTCGACCTCTGGGCGCAGTACGACATCGGCAACGGTGTGAAGGCGTATGGCCGCTTCAACACCATCAGCAAGAAGTACTCGACGCCGGACAATGGCGCCGCCTCGGCCAAGGGAACGGCCTCCACACTGGAAGCCGGCGTGCAGGTCAGCTTCTGATGCAACACAGGCGCAGCATGTGATGCACCTGCTGCGCCGCCCTCCGGCATTCCATTGACAAGGAGATTCCCATGAAACGACGCAGCCTCGCCCTGTTGTTTGGCGCCGCGATGGTGGCCATGAGCAGCTGGGCCCAAAGCATCCCCGAGCCCAAGACCGATTTCGACCTCAAGGCCGACCTGCGCTACCCGAAAGACCTGAAGGTCACGCCCATCAGCGACAAGACGCTGCCCGCCTTGAAGAAGTTCGCTGGCCGGTGGGCCGGCCAGTACAACGGTGTGATGAACGTGGTGCTGGTGTTCGAGAACCTCGAAGACCCGGAAAACATCATGTACTCGCACTCGGTGGCGATCACCCCCGCCTACAACATCATGCGCAAGCTGGTGGCGCGGCCGAAGATGAAGGTGCGCTGGGATGCCGCCAGCGGCAAGATCATGAGCCAGTTCGAGGCCACCCAGGTGCAGCAGTTCAGCCTCACCCCTGAAGGCTGGTTAAAGATCGAATACGAAGAGAAGGGCACCTGGAACTCGCTGGGTTACCTCAAGCGCGTACAAGACGTACCCTCGCAACCGAGCGGCGCGCCGGTCCCTGCCCCGTTCAAGATGGCAGAGAGCGAATGAGACATCGTCACTTCTCGCCTCTACGTCGCGCGCTGACGGCCGCCGCTGTCGGCCTGACGGCTAATCTGGTTTCGGGTGCGCCCGCGCAGGCGGCCACCACCCTCACCGTGGCTTCTTTTCCGAGCTTCGACGAGTCGGTCAAGCTCGCCATCCCGCTGTACAAGAAGCTGCGCCCCGACATCGACATCAAGCTGGTGAGCCTGTCGTTCAACGACCACCACAACGCGATGACCACGGCCCTCGCCACCGGCGCCGGCGTGCCCGACGTGATGGGCATCGAGATCGCCTACATCGGCAAGTTTGCCGAATCGAAGGGGCTCGAAGACCTGTCGGCCTCACCCTACGACGCCAAGCTGATGCACAAGCAGTTCCATGGTTTCGCCTTCCCGCAGGGCATGGACAGCAACGGCGCGGTGCAGGCTGTTCCCGCCGACGTCGGCCCGGGCACCTTGTTCTACCGCAAGGACATTCTCGACAAAGCCGGGGTGAGCGTGGAGCAGCTCACCAAGTCGTGGGAGTCGTTCATCACCGCGGGCCGCGTGATCCGTGCCAAGACCGGGGCCTACCTGGTAACAGGCGCGGGCGACATCTTCAGCATCTACATCCGCTCCAACATGAAGGCGGGCGAGGGCCTGTACTTCGACAAGGCCGGCAACTCGCTGCTCAACACACCGCGTTTCAAGAAGGCTTTCGAGCTGGCAGTGATGGCGCGCAAGGCCGACATCGACGGCAAGATCGGCCCCTGGAGCAACGAGTGGCGCGAAGCCTTTCGCCGCAACACCCTGGCCACCCAGATGATGGGCGCCTGGCTGGCCGGTCACCTGCAGAGCTGGCTCAACCCCGAGGCCGCGGGTCAATGGCGAGCGGCGCCGTTGCCCGAAGGTGCGCATGCCTCTTGGGGAGGGTCGTTCTACGCCATCCCCAAGAAGGCCACGCACAAGAAGGAGGCCTGGGATTTTGTCAAGTTCATGACGACGAACAAAGACATGCAACTCGCTGCATTCAAGAAGATGGGCGCATACCCGGCCATCGTCGACGCGCAGGAAAAAGCTTTCCTGAATGAACCGATCGAATTTCTGGGCGGGCAGAAGGCGCGGTTGCTGTGGGCCGAGGCTGCAGCCAAGATCCCGCCATTGCGCCCCGACAAGTACGACACGGTCGCCGCCGAGATCATCGGTGCCGCGCTCGACGACGTGCTCGAAGACGGCAAGGCGATCGACGTCGCGCTGAAGGAGGCCGATGACAAGCTCAAGCGCCGCGTCCGCCGCCGCTAAGAGTTCCGTGTGGGTGGCCCGTGGGGGGCTTTTGCAGGGCTGGCCTCGCTCGGGTCGGCCCTGTTTTTCGTACTGCATCTTCGCGCAGTGCGGGCTCTGCAGGCACAATTCGGCAGGTTGTCGAACCAATGGCAACTTACTTCACAGTCAGCGGAGTTACAGCGAATGCCAACAACACCGATCACCGGGGACCAGCGGTTCGTCAAGAGCCTCAATCGGATGGCGCTGCTGCGCCTGCTGCGCGATGAGGCGGGTCTTTCGCGCGTTGACCTGGCCCACCGCAGCGGGCTGACCAAGTCGACCATCAGCTTGATCACCAAGGAGTTGATCGATGAGGGTTGGCTGATGGAAGACGGTGCGCTGGCCACCGGCGCATTGGGCCGCCGGCCCACGCCGCTGCGCCTGGACGGGCGGCACCTGGTGTTGATCGGCAGCGAGCTCGGCCCTGACACCATTCGCGTGGTGGCCACCTCGATCCGCGGCGAGGTGCTGGAAATGAACCAGGCCGCACTGCGCTCCAAAGACCCCGATGCCGCCTGCCGCCAGCTGGTGGAGATGGTGACGGCCCAGGCCGCCAAGGTGACCCAGGGCACGGCCCAGTTGCTGGGCATCGGCGTGGGCTTGCCGGGCTCGGTCGACCCGGTCTCCGGTGTGCTGCAGGTGGCACCCAACATCGGCTGGCGCCAGGTGGAGGTGGGCAAGCGCCTGGCCGCCGAGATGTCGGCCGCCGGTCTGGCGTCGGTGCCCGTCTACTACCAGAACGAGGCCGACCTGGCGGCCATTGGCGAGAGCGAGTTCGGTTTGCGGCCGGTGGAAGACCCGCTGGTCTACGTGAGCTGTGGCGTGGGGGTGGGCTCGGGGATTATCTTGAATGACTCGCTCTTCACCGGTGCCACGGGTTCGGCCGGTGAAATCGGCCACACCACGATGGTGGTCGATGGTCGCCAGTGTTCGTGCGGCCGGCTGGGTTGTGCCGAGTCGTATGTGGGCCTCAAGGCCATCGCCGCGGATGCCGGCTGCCTGCAAAAGGGCGGCGCAGTTGACCGTATGGCGCTCAAGGCGCAGATGGGCACCCGCAGTCCCAAAACACGAGATGCCTTCGCCGTGGCCGGCAATGTGCTCGGCGTGCTGTTGCAAAACGTGTGGGCCACCTTCAACCCGCAGGTCATCGTCCTGGGCGGCGAGACCGTGACTCTGGGCGGTGAGCACTTTCTGGATGCGGCGGTCGGCCGCCTGGAGCTGTTCGCCAAGGCCGCGGGTTTGCCCAGCCCGACGGTGCGGGTGGCCAAGTACGGCGAGCTCGCCACGGCCGTGGGCGGTGCCGCCTTTGCCCTGCATTCGCTGCTGCGGCCGTACGGGCCTTCATCGCGTGCCGGCGCGGGGGTGTACCCGCTTCAGGTGGCCGAGGTGATGACGGGCTGAGAGCAGGCCCACTGAGGGCGGCCTTTTCAAAAAATTGATCGTATGTCAAACAAATTATCTATATCGGTACATGCCATGTCCGCAACCCAACTCGATCAGCTGAAGCAGTTCACCACCGTGGTGGCCGACACCGGCGACTTCCACGACATCGTTCGCTTTGCACCGCGTGATGCCACCACCAACCCGTCGTTGGTGTTGAAGGCGGTGCGCAAGGCCGGCTACGCACCCTTGCTGCACGAGACGGTGCGCAGCCATCAACATGCGGGCGTGGATGACATTGCCAACGCCGTCTTGGTGCGCTTCGGCTGCGAGATCCTGAAGCTGGTGCCGGGGCGCGTGAGCACCGAAGTCGATGCGCGCCTGAGCTTTAACACCGGCGCCACCGTGGCGCGCGCACGGCAGCTGATGGCCTTGTACGAGGCGGCGGGTGTGCCACGCGAGCGGGTGTTGATCAAGATCGCTGCCACCTGGGAAGGCATTGCCGCCGCGCGTGTGCTGGAGCGTGATGGCATCCACACCAACCTCACCTTGCTGTTCGGCTTCTCGCAGGCGGTGGCCTGCGCTGACGCCGGCGTGCAGCTCATCTCGCCCTTTGTCGGCCGCATCTACGACTGGTCCCGCAAGAGCGCTGGCGGGCAATGGGTGGAAGCTGACAACGCAGGGGCGCGTGACCCGGGCGTGATCTCGGTTGGCCGCATCTGGCGTTACTACAAGCAGCACGGCATCACCACGGAGGTGATGGGCGCGAGCTTTCGCAACCTGGGCCAGATCCAGGCGCTGGCCGGCTGCGACCTGCTCACCATCAGTCCCGATCTGCTGGCGGGCCTGCAGGCCAGCAACGAGCCGCTGACCCGCGCGCTGCAAGCTTCGGCGAACGACGTTCAGCCGCGCGTTCATTTCAACGAAGCGCAGTTTCGGTTCGCGCTCAACGAAGACACGATGGCCACCGAGAAGCTGGCCGAAGGCATTCGCGTGTTCGTGAAAGATGCACTGGCGCTGGATGCGTTGATCGAGGAGGCACGAGCATGAAGCTCCAGGCATGCCTGGCGACCCTGTTGCTGGCCGCTTCGATGCAGGCCTGTGGTGGCGGCGAGCCCCCACCGCCTCGCCGCGTGCAGCACTACGAGCCCACAGCCATGGCCACCGAGGTGGTGACACCGCTCTGGCGGCCTGCGACCGACGACACCGTGCGCATGAGCCGCGGCAGTTTCACCCTGCGCCAGCTCGAGCATGAGCAAGCGCCGGGCGGGCGCCTTGTGCCCGACAGCGTGGGCCAAGCCGTTGTCGAGCGCGTGTTCGACACCTGGGTGATCGAGAACCGCTACCTGCGCGTCACGCTCCTGCCGGCTTACGGCGGGCGAATCATCTCGCTCATCAACAAGACCACCGGGCGCGAAGCGCTCTACCGCAACCCGGTGGCGGTGCCTTATGGGGTGGGTGAGGGCGCCTTCCACCACGACTGGCTACAGATCGTGGGCGGCATCTTCCCGACGCTCGGGCCCGAGCACGGCAAGGCATGGAACCAAAACTGGGCACTGGAGGTGGAGCAGGCAACGCCCCACCTCGTTACCTTGCGCATGCGCTTCATTGACACGCTGGGCACGCGCACACCACCGAGCTTTTCGGCCTACCGCGCCGCGAGCGGTGTGCAGGTCGACTACCGTGTGAGCCTGCATGCGGGACGCGCGGCGCTTGATACCGAGGTGACGGTGCTCAACCCCGGTGCCAACGCGGTGCGCTACGAGTACTGGACCAACGTGGGCCTCGCACCCGGCTCCTCGCCCGACGCACCGGTGGCTGGGCCTGAGGTGGAGATCATTGCGCCGGTGCGCTTCGTGTGGTCGTCGTGGTGCCTCTCCGAGCCCCGCTGCGCGCAGACCGCCGCCATCGAAGACCTGACCCAGGTGCCCGGCACATTGGCCTTCGATCGCTTGCGCTGGTTTCGCAACTGGGCGCAGTGGGGCATCTTCTACGCCGCGCCCGATATGCGGGGGGCCAACTTCTGGGGCGCCATCAACCACGCCAATGGTGAGGGCCTGATTCGCGTGGCCGACAACCGCGTGACCCCCGGGTTCAAGCTGTGGACGTTTGGTGCGCAGAGCGGGCGTGTGGACCCTCTGACCAGCCGCGACCCGGCGCGGCCTTTCATCGAACTTTGGGCCGGCACGGCGAGGGAGTTTTTCCGCCCCGATGAACTGGCGCCCGGCCAATCGGTGCGGGTGGCCGAGGTCTACGCCGCGACGCTCGGGCTCGCGCAGGTCACGCATGCCAACGGCAATGCGGTTGCCGCGGTGCGCGCAGCTGGCGGGCAGCTGCGCGGGCAGGTGACGCTCTTGTTCCCCACCGTGCCGCTCACGCTGCGTGTGACGCAAAACGAGCGTTTGTTGACAGAGCGCCCGGTGACGCCTGCCGCGAACGCAGCCTTGGAGATCGCGCAGCCTTACAGCGTGGCCCAAGGAGGCAGCTTGCGACTGAGCCTGCTGACCGCCGACGGCAGCACGATTTTCGAAGCGGCGGTTCCAACCGGTGAATGACGAGTGGGCGTCGGGTACATACAACTTCTGATTTACTTCGACAAACAAACTAATTACAGTTCGACCGGTTGATCGCGCAAGTCAAAAGATTCAAGAGACAAGGCAGACCCATGTACCTGGGCATCGATTTAGGCACGTCGGAAGTCAAGCTGGTGCTGCTGGGCACCACCGGTCACATCGTGGCAAGCGCGGGCGTCAAGCTCAGCGTGTCGCGCCCGGCTCCCGGTTGGAGCGAACAAGACCCTGCCGCCTGGTGGGCCGCCACCGGCGAGGCGGTGCAACTGCTGCGTGACAAGGCCGCGCAGGCCTGGAACGAGGTGCGCGCCATCGGCCTGTCGGGCCAGATGCACGGTGCGGTACTGCTCGACGCGCAGCAGCAGGTGCTGCGCCCGGCCATCCTGTGGAACGACACCCGCTCCGCGCTCGAATGTCAGGAGATGATGGCCGCGCTGCCCTCGCTGCCACAGCTCGCCGGCAACCTGGCCATGCCGGGCTTCACCGCGCCCAAGCTGGCCTGGGTCGCCAAGCACGAGCCGGCGCTGTTTGGCCGCGTCGACAAGGTGCTGCTGCCCAAGGACTACCTGCGCTGGTGCATGACCGGCCGCTTCGTCAGCGACATGTCCGACGCCGCTGGAACGCTGTGGCTCGACGTGGCACGGCGCGACTGGTCCGACGAGCTGCTGGCGCTGACGAAGCTCACGCGTCAGCATATGCCCGACCTGGTCGAAGGCAGTGCCTCGTCCGCAACGCTGTCGTCCGAGGTGGCCGCGGCTTGGGGCCTGTCGAAGGATGTGATCGTGGCGGGTGGCGGCGGCGACAACGCGGCGAGTGCCATTGGCATCGGCGCGGTGAACCCGGGTGAGGGCTTCATTTCCCTGGGCACCAGCGGCGTGGTGTTCGTCGTCAACGACCGCTTCCGGCCCAACCCGGCCTCGGCCGTGCATGCCTTCTGCCATGCCGTGCCCGGCCGCTGGCACCAGATGAGCGTGATGCTGTCGGCGGCCGCCTGCCTGAGCTGGGTCACCGCCCTGGTGGGCGCGCAGGACGAGGCTTCGTTGATGGCGCGCGTCGAGACTCTTGACGCCGGCGTGCAACAGGCCGCACCGATCTTCCTGCCCTACCTCTCGGGCGAGCGCACGCCGCACAACGATGCACGCGCGCGCGGCGTGTTCTTTGGTCTCAGCCACGACACCGATGCGCGAACGCTCTGCTATTCCGTGCTCGAAGGCGTGGCCTTCGGCATGCGCGACGGCCTTCAGGCCTTGCGCGCCGCGGGGGCCGAGGTGGGCCGCCTGGCACTCGTGGGCGGCGGTGCACGCAGCAACTTCTGGGCGCAGCTGCATGCCGACGTGCTGGGCCTGGAGATCGTCACGCTCGATGGCGGCGAGGCCGGCGGCGCGCTCGGCGCCGCGCGCCTGGCCTGGCTGGCCGATGGCGGCGACGAAGCCCTGGTCTGCCGCATGCCGGCCGTGCGCGACACCTACACCCCAAACCCCCAACGCGGCGCGGCCCTGGCTTTGCGCTACCAACGTTTCCGCAGCCTCTATGCCGCCACGCGCGGCCTCTTTTGAGTGGAGACCTGCGGTTTGATGATGAATTTTCTGAGGAGAAACACGTGAGCTACTTGAACAAGATCGAACCCATCCGCTACGAAGGCCCCAACAGCAGCAACCCGCTGGCCTTCCGTTGGTATGACAAAGACCGCGTGGTGCTGGGCAAGCGCATGGAAGACCAGCTGCGCTTTGCTGCCTGCTACTGGCACACCTACTGCTGGAACGGTTTCGACGTATTCGGCTACGACGGCACCTTTGACCGCCCTTGGCAGAAGATGGCCGACCCGATGGAGGCGGCGCGCGCCAAGGCAGAGGTCGCCTTCGACTTTTTCAGCAAGCTGGGCCTGCCGTACTACTGCTTCCATGACCGCGACATCGCGCCCGAAGGCGCCACCCCGCGCGAAAGTGTTGACAACCTGCGCCGCATGGTCGACGTGGTCGGCGAGCACCAGCACCGTGCCGGCATGAGGCTCTTGTGGGGCACGGCCAACGTGTTCAGTCACAAGCGCTTCATGAGTGGCGCCGCCACCAACCCCGACCCCGAAATTTTTGCGATGGCCGCGCTGCAGGTGAAGGAGGCGATGGACGCCACCAAGAAGCTGGGCGGCGAAAACTACGTGATCTGGGGCGGCCGCGAAGGCTACGAAACCCTGCTCAACACCGACATGAAACTCGAGCTCGACAACCTGGGCCGTTTCTTGAAGATGGCCGTTGAGTACAAGCACAAGATCGGCCTGAAGGGCCCGATCCTGATCGAGCCGAAGCCGCGCGAGCCGACCAAGCACCAGTACGACTTCGACAGCGCCACGGTGTACGGTTTTCTCAAGAAGCACGGCCTGGAGAATGAGGTCAAGGTCAACATCGAAGCCAACCACGCGACGCTGGCCGGCCACAGCTTCGAGCACGAGATCGCCACCGCCATCGCGCTCGGCATCTTCGGCTCGATCGACATGAACCGCGGCGACATGCAATGTGGATGGGACACCGACCAGTTCCCCAACAACGTGGCCGACACCGCGCTTGCGCTGTACTACATCATGAAGGGGGGTGGCTTCACCACCGGCGGCCTCAACTTCGACTCGAAGGTGCGCCGCCAGTCACTTGACGCCGAAGACCTTTTCCACGGACACATCGGTGGCATGGACGTGGCTGCCAAGGCACTGCTTGCGGCCGAGCAGATGATCAATGACGGTGGCTTGGAGCGCGAGTTGCAAACGCGCTACGCCGGCTGGCAAGTTGGCCTGGGCCACGAGATTCGCGAGGGCAAGTTCGGCCTTGCCGAGTTGGCGGAGCGTACGCTCGCGCGCAACGCCGATACCGCGCCGCGCTCCGGCCGCCAAGAGGCGCTGGAGAACTGGGTCAACCGCTTCGTCTGAGCCAGCAGGCGAACGATTGTCATGACGAACGTGATTCAGAACCCGGTTCTCCCGGGCTTTCACCCGGACCCGTCGATCTTGCGAGTGGGGCGAGATTTCTACCTCGCCACCTCCACCTTCGAGTGGTGGCCCGGTGTGCGCATCCACCACTCGCGCGACCTGGTGCACTGGCAGCACCTGTCGTATGCGCTCACCCGGCGCAGCCAGCTCGATATGCGTGGCAACCCCGACTCATGCGGCATCTGGGCACCGTGCCTGAGCCACCGCGACGGCATGTATTACATGGTGTTCACCAACGTGCGCAGCATGACCGGAGCGTACAAAGACACGCCCAACTACGTGGTGACCGCAGCGCACCCGAGTGGCCCCTGGTCGGAGCCGATCTACCTGCACAGCCGGGGTTTCGACCCCTCGCTGTTCCATGACGACGATGGCCGCAGCTGGCTGGTCAGCCAGCAGTGGGACCACCGTGCGGGGCGCAACCCTTTCCTCGGCATCTTGCTGCAGGAATACAGCCACGAGCAGCAGCGCCTGGTCGGCCCGGTGAAGAACATCTTCGCTGGCAGTGCGCTCGGCTTCGTTGAAGGCCCACACCTCTACCAACGCGACGGCTGGTACTACCTGATGACGGCCGAAGGTGGCACCTTCTACGGCCACGCGGTGACCATCGCACGCTCACGCGCCATCGACGGGCCCTACGAGCTGAGCCCGCATCACCCGCTGCTCACGGCCCAAGGCCAATCGCCCGCCGGCCTGCAGCGGGCGGGGCATGCGAGCCTGGTAGATGCCGGCAACGGCGAGTGGTACATCGCGCATTTGTGCGGGCGGCCGCTGGAGTGGCGAGAGAGTGCGCCGAGCAAGCCACCGAGCGACTACGACGCCGCCGGCCTGCACAGCATCCTCGGCCGCGAGACGGCGCTGCAACGCGTGGAGTGGACACCCGAAGGATGGCTGCGCCTGGCCCACGGTGGTGTGGCCCCGCAGACCACGTTGCCCGCGCCGGCATTGGCGCCGGCCCCGGTGGATCGCGAAGCCGCACGCGACGAGTTCAACGACCCGCAACTGTCGGGCCACTGGAACGCGCTGCGTGAACCCTTCAACCCATCGTGGTTGACGCTCAAGGAGCGCCCTGGCCACCTGCGGCTTGTGGGCCGCAACTCGCTGATGTCGACCTTCGACCAAAGCCTCGTGGCCCGGCGCCAGCAGCACTTCGACTGCGAAGCCGAGACGGTGCTCGAGTTCGCTCCCACCGGGTTCCAGCAGATGGCGGGCCTGGTGGCTTACTACAACACCCAGAACCACGCTTACCTGCATGTCACCCACGACGAGCAGGTGGGCGGCCGTGTGCTGCTGCTGACGGTGAATGACGACGGCGCGCTGCGCGAGCCGGTGCCGGCCTTGCCCATCGGCGACGCGCCGCGCGTTTGGCTGCGTGTGCGCTTTGCAGGTGCGAGCTTCCAGTTTTTCTACGCACTGGCGGAAGGTGAGTGGCAGTCCGTGGGCGAGCCGCTGCCCTCAAAGATGCTTTCCGACGAATACGCCACACGCTTCGACCAGGGCTTTGCCCGCAGCTTCGGATTCACCGGCAACTTCATCGGCTTGGCCTGCCAGGACCTGAGTGGCTCGCGCCTGCACGCCGACTTCGACCACTTCAGCTACCGGAGCCTCACGCGGTGACAGTCACACCTTCCCAGATGGCCAACGCCATCCGCGCGCTGGCGATGGACGCCGTTCAGCAAGCCAACTCCGGCCACCCCGGCATGCCAATGGGCATGGCCGACATCGCGGTGGCCCTGTGGCACGGCCACCTGCGTCACAGCCCGGCCGATCCGCAGTGGCCCAACCGCGACCGCTTCGTGCTGTCGAATGGCCACGGCTCGATGTTGCTCTATGCCTTGTTGCACCTGACGGGCTACGCGCTGCCGATGAGCGAGCTCAAGCGCTTTCGCCAGCTGCACAGCAAGACGCCGGGCCACCCCGAGCGTGGCTACACACCCGGCGTGGAGACGACGACCGGCCCGCTGGGGCAGGGCCTGGCGAATGCGGTCGGCCTGGCGCTGGCCGAGAAGCTGCTCGCTGCCGAGTTCAACCGAGATGGTTTGCCGGTGATCGACCACCACACCTATGTCTTTCTCGGCGACGGCTGCCTGATGGAAGGCATCAGCCATGAAGCGTGTTCGCTCGCCGGCACCTGGCAGCTGAACAAGCTGATCGCTTTCTACGACGACAACGGCATTTCCATCGACGGCCATGTGCAAGGCTGGTTCACCGACGACACACCGGCGCGCTTTCGCGCCTATGGCTGGCGGGTGATCGATGCGGTCGACGGCCACGACGTGGCGGCGGTGAGTGCGGCGATCACAGCGGCCAAGGGCGAGGCTGCGCGCCCCACGCTCATCTGTTGCAAGACGGTCATCGGGCAGGGCGCGCCGACCAAGGCCGGCACGCACGACTGCCACGGCGCCCCGCTGGGTGCGGCCGAGATCGCCGCGGCGCGCGAGCGCATGGGCTGGCCACACGGGCCCTTCGAGATCCCGGCCGATGTGGCCGCTGCATGGGATGCCCGCGTGCACGGCCGGCGCGCCGAAAGCGAATGGGAAGAACTGATGACGGCCTACCGGCGCCGCCATCCCGAGCTCGCGGTGGAGCTAGAGCGACGGTTGTCGGGCAGCCTGCCGACAGGCTTCCAGGAGGCCAGTGCGGCGCTCGTGAACGAAGTGGCTGCGCGCGGCGAAACCATCGCCTCGCGCAAGGCCTCACAAAATGCCATCCAGTCTTTCAGCGCCTTGCTCCCCGAACTGCTGGGCGGTTCGGCCGACCTCGCCCCCTCGAACCTCACACAATGGGCAGGTTGCCGCGCGTTCGCTCCCAACCCGAATGCGATCGATGGCGGCAACTACCTGCACTACGGCGTGCGCGAGTTCGGCATGGCCGCCATCTTGAACGGGCTGGTTCTGCACGGCGGCGTGCGCCCGTTTGCCGGCACCTTCCTGATGTTCTCGGAATACGCGCGCAATGCCCTGCGCATGGCCGCGCTGATGAAGATTGCGCCGATCTATGTGTTCACCCACGATTCCATCGGGCTGGGCGAAGACGGGCCGACGCACCAACCGGTGGAGCAGACCGGCACGCTGCGCATGATCCCCAACTTCGACCTCTGGCGGCCCTGCGATGCCGTGGAGACGATGGTGGCGTGGCAGCAGGCGGTGCTGTCGCGCGACCACCCGACGGCGCTGGTGCTTTCGCGTCAGAACCTGCCGCACCAGCCGCGTGATGCAGGCGCCCTGGCCAACATCGCGCGCGGTGGCTATGTGCTGCGGCGAGAGCGCTCGAACCTGCGCGTGGTGTTGATCGGCACGGGTTCGGAAGTCAGCCTGGCCTGCGACGCCGCTGAACAGCTTGAAGCCTTGGGGCACGGCGTGCGGGTGGTTTCCATGCCATCGGTCTTTGCCTTCGACAGGCAGCCGCGCGACTACATCGACGCCGTGCTGCCCATGGGCGTGCGGCGGGTGGCGGTGGAGGCCGGCCACACCGAAGGTTGGTACCGCTTCGTCGGGCTTGAGGGTGCCGTGGTGGGCATCACCACCTTCGGCGAATCGGCGCCGGCTCCGGCGCTGTACGAGCACTTCGGGATCACGGCGAGTGCGGTGAGGGAAGCGGCCCTTGCCGTCATCTGAAGCGCTGCCGGCTCGGCACGCCACCTTGCATCAGACCTGAAGGTGAGGCGGCGTCGAGAAGGTCCATCGAATGACGTGGCGATACGTCTGCCCTGGCCTGAGCCAGCAAGACGGTTGCGGCCACTCGGGATGATGGGGGCTGTTGGGCAAGAATTGAGGCTCCAGTGCCATGCCCGCGCACAGCGTGTAGGGCGTTGCATCTCTCGAAGGGACTCCTTCAAGGGACTGCCCCGAATACAGCTGCAGGCTGGGGAGCGAGGAAAACATCGCCATGCTCAGGTCACCATCCCCTGCCACCACGACGCAGATGGGGCGCTCCATCGACTGGAGCAGCGGGTCCAGTAGGAATGCGTGGTCGTAGCCAGCGCTGTCGGTCTGCTGCGCGTCGGCCAGCCAGTCCTGCCGAAGTGTCTTCGGTCGCCTGAAATCGAACCCTGTGCCTTGCACTGGCGCCAGCATGCCCAGCGGAATCAACTCTGGATCCACCGGGAGGAATTGCTCAGCGGCAATTTGCACCTTGTGGTTGCGGACATCCGCGTGGTGAGCGTCGAGATTGAAATACGCGTGATTGGTCAAGCAGACGGGGGTGGTCTCCGTGGTGGTTGCCTCTGCGACCATCTCGATCCCCAAATCGTCAATGAGCCGGTACGTCACGCACACGGCAAGCTCGCCCGGAAAGCCTTGATCCCCGGCAGGCGAGAGCAGGCTCAATTGAACTTCGGAATCGGATCGTGTCCGGGCCGTCCAGTCACGGGTGTGGAAACCCAGCGGCCCGCCATGCAACTGATGCGCAGAACCCGCATTGGAGGTCAACAAGAGCTCCCGATCCTCATGCGCGATGCGTGAGTTCCCGATGCGGTTTGCATACCGGCCGATGGTGGAGCCGAGATAAGCCTGGCACGCAAGCGGCTCCGTTGCATATTGCCGGCCGAGCAGAACTTCGCGCCGGCTTCCCCCATTCATCGGCACCTTGCAGCTCAACCAGGTCGCCCCGTGAGCCATGAGGGTCAGCTCCAACCCTGACTTGTTGACCAGCCGAACTGTTGCGTGGGGATCTGTGGATTGCATGGATTCATTTCATCGAAAAATACGCCCTTGGTCGGCTTGGCGAAACACTGGTCGCTGTGCGGGAGGGACGTGGCCCCGGTTGCCTGAACACCCAAGCTGAATCGATAAGTGGATCGTCTACGGCTTGAGGATTTCAACCAGGCCCCGCCAGATCGCCCATAGCGCACGATCTCCGTAGCCAACTTCGCGCGCGCCAGGGCGAGCTTTGTGTCGGCCTTCTTGGCTGGGTAACAAGCGATGTTGACGCGTTGCGTTGCGCAGGTGACAGACCCCGCGGGTTGAAAGCGGCCTAGCGATCGGAATGTGTCAGTTTTGGCTTTCGCGTACACGCGACGTTAGCTCGTCTCGCACCAAATCCCCTCAAACAGCCCGCCTCGTGTGGGCTTTTTTGTGCGTTTTTTGAGTTGAAGAACTCGGCCTGTCTGAGGGTGGGCGGGGGCGCTGTAGGAATTTTCCTTTTCCACTGACAGGGTACTTTTCGCGCTGTTCGATCGTTCGTACGCTGGAGGCACACATTTGCATTTCGCCCTGTGTCCCTTCAACTCGGAGAGATCATGCCCACCACCGCAGCCCACTCACGCAAAAAGCCCGTTACCGCGCGCTCGCCCGCCTCTCGCAGCCCTGACGCACTGAAATTGCTGATAGCCGACCACAGAGAAGTGAAATCGCTGTTCCAGGCTTATGAGAAGCTGGTCAAGGCCTCAGCCCAAGCCGCTGAGAAGCAGGCCATCGCCCAACAGATTTGCACCGCACTCACCGCGCATGCAACGGTCGAGGAAGAGCTGCTGTACCCCGCCGCGTATGGCGTTCTGCCCGAGACCGACCTGGTGGACGAAGCCGAGGTCGAGCACGCCAGCGCCAAGGATCTCATCGCCCAGATCGAAGGCATGGAGCCCTCCGACGAGCTTTACGACGCCAAGGTCAAGGTGCTCGGCGAATACATCGACCATCACGTTCAGGAAGAAGAAAAGGAGATGTTCCCGAAGTTGCGCAAGACCGAGCTCGACTTGAAGGATTTGGGCGCCTCGCTGAAGAGCCGAAAGCACGAGTTGCTCGCAAAAATACAGCCCGCTCCTGTTCACTGACCGCAAGGCGACACCATGAAGACCGCGCCTCACATCGCCGTTGGCTTGACCGCCTGTGCTGCCCTGGCGGCGGGGTATGTCTTGGCCACAGACGACGGCACTCCGTTCGACGCTCAACAGACCCAATTCCAGGGCTGGGTTGCTGAGGCTCAGGGTGGCGTGCCCGCAAAAGCCCCGTTGCTCTCCAGCGGGCGGCTGTCGTATCAGACGGGCGCGGTGTTCATCACACCGAGCCTTGTCCAACGAGGTATGAGCCTGAACGGCGGCTGTATTTCTACCCAGGAATGAGCCTGAAGCGGCGAATTTGAGCGTTCACGGAGCGTGACTTGATCATCCTGGAATGGTGATCAACATGGACGAGAGCAAGCTGCGCACGATTGCGCAACTTCAAGGATTTTTGACCGCGACGCCTGAGGTCAGTTTTACCGGCACGGATGACGCAGGCGATGCCCAGCGCTACGAGCACATCAGCCGCGTACTCAAGCGTTTTGACTACCCTCGGTGCAGCAAGCCCGATCGCGGCGTGGTGCTGGCCTACCTGCGCCGCACCAGCGGCTACAGCCGCCCCCAGATCACCCGCCTGGTGGCGCGCTGGACAGCCAACCGCTTGTCCAGCACACCTCTGGCTAAACGCTACTGCGCCCCTGCCTCGCCTTTTGCTCGCAAATACACCGAGGCCGACATTGCTCTGCTCGTGCAGATGGATCGCGCCAATGAGGATGTATGCGGCCCCGCCATTGCGCATCTATTGCACCGGGCGCACCATGTGTATGGCGAAAGCCGTTATGGTTGGCGACAATTAGGTTGGCCGGTCGACGACAACTATCTTGGCCGGTTGTGCACCGGTGCCGGGCCGGTCCAGGAGGCGGGGTTTAACGTGAGCCGATCGTCATTCAACGAAGG
>JBKJJF010000103.1:0-7110 GCA_046598195.1 Rhizobacter sp.
GGTGCTCGTGTGGGTGCTCATGTTGTGGGTCTCGTCGGTGTGATGGTGGTTCTGGTGGCTCAACAAAGACGCGCGAATCTATCACCGCCGCGCCTTCATCACACGCCTGTTGACCATCAATGCGTGAGCGAAACCTCGTTCGGTCTGCGGGGCAGAACGAGGTAGAACACACTGCCTGTTCCGGGCACGCTGCGAACACCGACATGCCCCCCTTGCAGCTCGGCCAGGCTGCGCGTAAGTGCGAGGCCGAGGCCGGTGCCTTGGTGCGGCTTGGCGTAGCCCATCTGGACCTGCTGGAACTGGGTGAACAACTTCTTCTGGTCGACTTCGCTGATGCCGATGCCGTTGTCTTCGACCTCGATGCGCAGGTACAGATCTCCTTCGGCCAGGGTGCGCAACACGACCCGGCCGCCCTCGTCGGTGAACTTGATGGCGTTCGACAAGAAGTTGTAGAGCATCTGCCGCAGCCGCGCCGGATCGAGTTTCAGGTCGGTGAGGCTCGCGTCGTGCTCGGTAAGCAGCGTGATGTGCTTGCCCGAGGCTTCGGCCTGCAGCACACCCACCACCTCGCCGATCAACGCCGGCAGCTCCACCGGTTCGGGAAGAAACTCGAACTTGCCCGACTCGACCTTGGCCAGGTCGAGCACGTCGTTGATCAATCGCAGCAGGTGCCGCCCGCTGCTGGCGATGTAGCCGAGGAATTCGCTGCGCTTTTGCGGCGTCAACGGGGCCGCCTCGGCACGCAAGATCTCGGCAAAACCGATCACCGCATTGAGCGGTGTGCGCAACTCGTGCGACATGTTGGCGAGGAACTCGCTCTTGAGCCGGTTGGCCTCCTGAATCTGCCGGTTCTCGGCCTCCAGGCGCACCCCGTTGACGCGCAGCTCTTCACTCTGCTTGCGCTCGGTGATGTCGATCACGATGCCGAGCATGAAGTACGGCGCGCCGTCCTCATGCAAGAAGGTGCCGTGCGTGGCCAGCCAGTGCACGCTGCCGTCGGGCCACACCACGCGGCAATCAAGTTGCCATGACCGGCCCTCGCTCACCACGCCTTGCATGTAGGTGTCGACACGCTCACGGTCGTCGGGGTGAAGGTGATCGAAGAAGCGGGCCGCGCTCCAGTCGGCCACCGGCTGCGTGTAGCCGAAACACTGGTCGTGGCGCAGCGAGTGGTGCATGCGCTGGGTGCGCAGGTCGAGGTCCCAGTCGCCGATCTGGCTGGCGTCGAGCGCCATGCGCAGCCGCGACTGGCTGTCACGCAGCGAAGCCTCGGCCCGCTGGCGCGCCTGCTCGCGCTCGCGCAGCAGCTGCTGTGCGTGCTGCAAAGCCTGGCCCAGCTCGGCGGCCTCGCGCACGGGTGAGGTGGCAATCGTCGCCTCTTCGCCGCGGCCGATGGCCAGCGCTGGGGCAATCAGTGCCTGAATAGGCTGGGCAATGCGCTGGCCGATGCGCCGAGCCAGCGCCAGGCCCAACACCAGCAGCAACAACGAGCCCGAGGCGTACAGCACCAGCGTGCGCCTCAGCTTGGCGTAGAGCTCGGCTTCGGGCACGCCGATGGCCACCGCCCAGCCGTAGGCGCTCGATCGGCTGAAGCAAGCCGTGACGGCGATGCCCTCTAGCGTGACGCTCTGAAAGCTGCCTTCGCTGCGTTGCTTGATTTGAGCCTGCAAAGCCGCCACTGCAGGCTTGCCGACAAACAACTCGGCAGCACGGTTGCGCGCAACAACCACACCCTGGTTGTCGATCACCGCCGCCGTCCAGCCCGCGGGCAAGCCCTGCCGCTCCAGGATCTGCGCAAAACGCGCCGGTGAAACCAACATCTCAAGACGTGCCACCGCCTTGCCACCCCGCATCACCGGCACCGCCACCGC
Source organism: Rhizobacter sp. (assembly GCA_046598195.1). GTDB lineage: Bacteria > Pseudomonadota > Gammaproteobacteria > Burkholderiales > Burkholderiaceae_C > Rhizobacter. Next base: position 1,872 of record JBKJJF010000103.1, read on the forward strand.
CACCTGCCCCCGCTTGGAAACCTGGCCAACGAAGAAGTTGGACACCGCCGGCTGGCCCGTGGCCATCACCTGCGGGAAACGATCGTGACGCAAAGGCGGCAGCGGCTCGCCGAAGGGCGTGGTCACGCTCACCAACACACGCAGCTGCGCGTCGACCAGGATGATGTTGTCGCCCCCGCCGAAGCCCATGGTTTGCGCGGCACGCTCATGGAAGCGGCGCAGGTCGTTGTCATCGATGCGCGACGAAGTGGAGAGTGCCTGCAGCACCGCAATGCTGGTGGCCAGCTCGCGCTCCACACCCTGCGTCATGGAGCGTGCGGTCTGCACCGTGGCGCTCACAATCGAATCACGTTCGCGCTCGTAGGAGAGGTACGACACGCCGGCCGCCAGCAGCCAGGCGGGCACGATGCAGCCCACCACCAGCAGCTGTACCCGCGCCTGAATGGTCGTGGGTTGCCCACCCTGTCGCCAACGCCACCCCATGCTCGCCCCGCCTCTCGCTGAGCCCTTTGCGGCGGATTACAACACCCCCTGTTCGCGTGGACAAAGAGGAATACCCACGCTGCGGCAACACAGCGCCAACTGAGTGATTTCACACACGCGTGTGGCGTGCACGATGCAGCCGTTACAAGCGCACCATCGTGCACGCCCCTCATCTCGGTGGAAGTGCACAACGCGGCGTTGTCCGACATCCTTTTGCCACGCTGCATGTCTATGCTGTGCGCATGGACGACATCCTGTTCACCCTCAACAACCTCAGCCTGGTGCAGATGGTGCTGGCATGGCTCTTCGTGGCGAGCTACGCGCTGGCACTGGGTGGCATGTTGGGCTCCAAGGGCAGCTTGCGCGCAGGCCTGGTGGCCGCGTTGGCGGCGGTGCTCTTTTCGGCACTGAGCAGCGACTGGGTGCATGGTGCGCTGCTGGTGTTGTTTGCGATTGGTGGCATGGGTGTGTTTGTTGCCGCATCGTGGGCACTGACCTTCAGCATCGGCCGACTTCTCCCGCACAACGAGCCGCGCGCAGAGGATGGGGCTGCTTCGCCATCACCTCGCATCGTTGCGGCCCGCCCGATCAGCGCCTTGCGCGAGCTGTGGCGCACACACGTCGCACCCTGATCGCCTGAACACGGCCTGAGCACGCAGCGGCACTCATACTGCCGCCTGTCGCTTTCAACACGCTCACGGCCATGCCCACTCGACACCGAGAAAGACACCGCACCGACCGCATCGGCTGGTTGCGCGCCGCCGTGCTGGGCGCCAACGACGGCATCGTCTCCACTGCCAGCCTGGTGCTGGGTGTGGCCGCGTCAAATGCCAGCGCCAACAACATCTTCATCGCCGGTGTGGCCGGGCTGGTGGCAGGTGCCATGTCGATGGCCGCGGGCGAATACGTCTCGGTGCATTCGCAAGCCGACACCGAAAAAGCCGACCTCGCCAAAGAGCGCGCCGAGCTCGCCGCCGACAGCGTGGGCGAGCACCGCGAGCTGGCACACATCTACATGGGCCGCGGGCTCGACGCGGCGCTGGCCGACCAGGTCGCCACACAGCTGATGGCACACGACGCGATCGGCGCGCATGCGCGCGACGAGCTGGGCATCTCCGACACGCTGAGCGCGCGCCCGATCCAGGCCGCGCTGGCCTCGGCCGCCAGCTTTGCGCTGGGCGCCGTGTTGCCGATCGGTGTGGTGGCACTCTCGCCCGCCACGCAGTTGATCCCCTGGGTGGCCACGAGTGCGCTGGTGTTCCTGGCGCTGCTCGGCGCCGTGGCGGCGCGCGCAGGTGGCGCCCGACTGCTGACCGGCGCCTGGCGCGTGACCTTCTGGGGCGCGGTGGCCATGGCCATCACCGCAGGCGTGGGTGCGCTGTTCGGCACCGTGGTCTGAGAGCCAATCGGGCCTCAATGCTGTTCGTTTAGAGGCCCTTTCCGCCTCTCACCTCGGTTCGGGCCGCATGGCGGCGTACTCGCCTGGCTTCAACCGACATGCGCCTGGAGGAATTGAAGCGCAGCACGCTTGAGCCGATGGAGCGGCTGAAAGCGAGCCAGTGGGCGATCAAGGCCCCAGCACACCGTGGAATCGGATCAGGTGCAACCGATGCCGGGGTCCCAGCGCAGCCAGACGCTGGGTGAACTCCGGCGGCGAAATCACGAGGTGCGTGGTGTCGTCACGCCTGGGTGTCTTCAGCCTGAGCACCACCTTGCCCTGCCGCGTTGCGCGGCACTCGTTCGTTGGCAGGTGCCGGACGCGTGATTTGGCGGCACAGTTGCTCAAGTGCCTGACGGTGATCGGTAGCGCACCGCGCCACCCGCGCTGGATCAGCCGGCCATCACGGCCACGGGCTGACCCTCATCCGCTGACTGCGGCGCCGACGGCCTAGCCAATCGCAGAGGAAGCAAGCACGCCACACCGGCCGCCAACAGGCACACCACCGCGCCGATTTCGTACACCGGCTGGATGCCGCTGGCGAAGGCCGCCGCGAAGGCATCGGGTTTTATCGACCCCGTCCACACACCCGACTGGCTGTAGTAGTCGGTGATGCCCTGCGCCAGCAGCGAACCCAACGCCGCCACACCCAGCGCGCCACCCAGCGTGCGCATCATGATCGGCGTGGAGGTGCCGACGCCAATCATCTGCGGCGGCACGTTGAACTGCGCCACCACGGTGATCAGCGGGAACAGCGCGCCGATGCCCGCACCCAGCGGGAAGAGGCACACCGACATCAGCCCCACGCGTTCAGGCGCGAAGCGGAACAGCAGCGCCAGCAGCGCGAACGACAAGGCCGACAAAACGCAGGCGACAACCGCCACCGTGCGCACCCGGCCCTGGGCGCGCAACATCTTGCCGCTGGCGATGGCGGCAAAGGTGATGCCCATCGACACGGGCAGCAGTTGCCAGGCTGAAGCCGACGGCGAAAAGCCCAGCCCCGTCTGCAAATAGATGGGCAGGAACACCACCGCCGAAAACAGCACGATGCCCGTGCCGGCGCTCACGACCGTGGCGGCCGAGAACGCGCGGCTGCCGAACATCGACAGCGGCAGCAGCGGGTGCTTGACGCGCCGCTCGACCACGATGAAGCCCACGGCCAGCACGGCGGCCAGCGACAGCAGGCTCCACATCGTTCCCGTGTCGATGCCGCCACCGCCCATGCCGCCTTCCGAGCTGCGGCGCGTGGCCAGCAGCACACTCACCAGCACGCCGGCCAACAGGGCCGCGCCCAGGTAGTCCACCGGCTGCGGGTGCCGCGCCGCCGGGCGGCGGAAACACGCCACCAGCACGGCCAACGCCAGCAGCGCGGGCGGCACGTTGATGAAGAACGTCCAGTGCCACGACAGGTGCTCGACCAGGTAGCCGCCCACCAGCGGGCCGAACATGGTCGAGATGCCATACGACGCGCCCAGCATCGCCTGGTAGCGACCCCGCGTTTCCAGCGGGTAGAGGTCGACAACGCCGAGCATCGTCAGCGTCATCAGCCCGCCGCCGCCCACGCCTTGAATGGCGCGGGCGATGATGAGTTGGTTCATGCTGCCGGCAAAGCCGCAGGCCACCGAGCCGATGAGGAACAGGCCGATAGCACCCAGCAGCAGCGGCTTGCTGCCGTGGATGTCGGCCAGCTTGCCGTACAGCGGGATCACGACGGTGGACACGATCAGGTAGGCCGAGAACACCCACGAGAGTTGCGCCGACTGGTCGGCGAATTCGGCAGAGATGCTGGGCAACGCGGTGGCCAGGATGGTCTGGTCGAGTGCGGCCAGCACCAGCACGACGATGAACATCGCGTAGGTGAGTGATGTGCGCCTGGGCTTCATGGGGGGGGGTTCTCTGTCTTGTGATTTGAGGGCGCGAGTTTGCGCACGGTCGTATTGTTTGTACAGTGCAATCTATTGCATCCACAGTTGCACCAAATGAAAAGCTTCGACTTGAATCTGCTGACCGCGCTGGACGCGCTGCTGGACACCGGCAGCGTGACGGCCGCCGCGCAGCGCATGCACCTCAGCACGCCTGCGATGAGCCACACGCTGGCGCGCATTCGCGCCGCGGTGGGAGACCCGCTGCTGGTGCGCGCCGGCCGCAAGCTGGTGCCCACGCCGCGCGCGCTGGAGTTGATGGAGCCAGTGCGCAAGCTGCTGAGCGACGCGCAGGCATTGCTGGAGCCGCTGACGGCCCAAGACATGTCGCGAGTGAAGCGCCAGTTCGTCATCCGCGCGCCTGACGGCATGTCGGTGGTGTACGGCGCGGCGCTGTCGGTGGCGATGCAGGAAGTCATGCCCATGGCCAGCCTGAAGTTCCTGCCCGAAAGCCACAGCGACGCCAGCGCGCTGCGCGAAGGGCGCATCGACATGGACATCGGCTCCTTCAGCGGCAAAGACCCCGAGACCGAGTGGATGGAGATGCTCAACCAACCGCTGATCGGCGCCGTGAAGGCCGGCCACCCGCTGCTGGACGGCAAGCTCACCGCCAAGCGCTTCGCCGCCGAGCGACATGTGGCGCTCATGCTGCGCCAGCAAGAGGCCTCGCCGGTCGACGAAGCGCTGGCCCATGCAGGCCTGTCGCGCTTCATCGCGTTGACCGTGCCCAACGCCTACGGCGCGCTGGTGACGGTGTCGCGCGCCCCGCTCGTCACCTGCGTGCCCGCCAGAATCGCTGAAGCCATGCGGCCCAGCCTCGGTCTCACATTGTTCCCGCTGCCCTTCAAGCTGGAACGCGAACCGGTGGTGCTGGCTTGGCACCCCCGCCACAGCGCCGACCCGGCCCACACCTGGCTGCGTGGCTGCTTTCGGCGCGTGCTGGACGACCCGCACTGGCAGTTGCCCCAGCTCGGCCCGGTGGCCACTGACTTCGTCGCCACGCCGATGGGGGGCGGCTGGCAAAAGAGAACCTTCCAGAATCGGGCGGCGAACTCGGCCGCCTCGTCGGTGCGATCCCCAAGCAAAAAGTCGAAGCCCCCCACCCGCCCCTGACTCAATGCTGTTCGCTTAGCTCCATTCGGCCTGAGCGCCTGAGAGCCTGAGGCATCGAAGCCCTGGCCACTGTGGCGCTGCTCGTGGCCCGGCAGATGATGTCGGCCGGCGCGGCGCCGCTACCAAAACGGGCTCGCGCGCTTGCGAGTGCCGAGCAAGGTGCCTGAATGAAAAAAGGGCAGACGCGTGGCGCCTGCCCTTTTTGTGAGAAGCGAAGAAATTACTTCTTGGCTTCTTCCTTCTTCGCTGCAGGCTTGGCTTCGGCCTTCTTCTCTGCCTTGGC
>JBKJJF010000110.1:0-5623 GCA_046598195.1 Rhizobacter sp.
AGCCCCTTGGTCGGCAACACGCCCAGGTTCACGCCCATGTTGATGAAAGCCTGCCCGCCCATCCAGATGCCGATGCCCTGCGCAAACAAGCCTGCAAACACCCGGTCCAAAGCCACCGCCTGGCGGCCGATGTGAAAGATGCGGCGTGACAACCAAAAGAACGCAAAGATCACCGCCGCGACGCCGACAAAACCAAGCTCTTCGCCGATCACGGCCAGCAGGAAATCGGTGTGGGCCTCGGGCAGGTAGTGCAGCTTCTCGACGCTCGACCCCAGGCCCTGGCCAAAGATCTCGCCGCGACCAAAGGCAATCAACGAGTGCGACAACTGATAGGCCTTGCCCAGCGTGTACTTCTCATCCCACGGGTTCAGGTACGCAAAGATGCGCTCACGCCGCCACTCGCTGAAACTGATCATCAGCACAAAGGCACCCACCAGCACCGCCGTGATCAGGAAGAACATGCGACCGTTCACACCGCCCAAAAACAGAATGCCCATCGCAATGGTGGCGATGACCATGAACGCCCCCATGTCGGGCTCGGCCAGCAGCAGCATGCCCACCACCGCCACGCTCACGGCCATGGGCATCACGGCGCGGAAGAAGTTTTCTTTCACCTCCATCTTGCGCACCATGTAGTTGGCGGCATAAAGCGCGATCGCCAGCTTGGCCAGCTCGGAAGGCTGGAAGTTGGTGATGCCCAACGGGATCCAGCGGCGTGCACCGTTCACACCCTTGCCCACGTGCGGGATCAACACCGCCACCAGCAGCACCAGCGCACCCGCAAACAGCCAGGGTGCCGACTTCTCCCACAGGCTCACCGGCAGCTGCACCACAACCACCGCCGCCACCAAGGCCACCAAAATCGCAAACGCGTGGCGCACGAGAAAGTGTGTCTGCGCATACCGCGCGAACTTCGGGTTGTCGGGCAAGGCCACCGAGGCCGAATACACCATCACCAGGCCCAGCGCGAGCAAGGCCACCACCACCCAGATCAGCGCCTGGTCGAAGCCCTGCAGCTTGGTCGGCTGGCCGGTGGCGCCGTTCCAGTCGCGGATGGGCACAGCCGTGCCACCACCGCGCTTGAGCAGCGAGGCGATGCGCTCTTTCAGGCTGTCCAGACCCAACCGTGCAGTGAAGGTGCCGCTCACACCACCTCCCCACTCTCTGCGGCCAGCGCGCGCACTTCGTTCACGAACACCTCGGCGCGGTGGGCGTAGTTGCGAAACATGTCGAGGCTGGCGCAAGCCGGGCTCAGCAGCACCGCATCACCGGCATGTGCACGCTGAAAGGCCCAGCGTGTGGCGGCTTCCAGCGTTTCATGCCGCTGCACGCTCACGCCGGTGTAACGCAGCACCTGCTCGATGGCCTGCGCATCGCGGCCGATGGTGGCCACGGCGCGGGCGTGTTTTTGCACCGGCGTGGCCAACGGCGAAAAGTCTTGGCCCTTGCCATCGCCACCCAAGATCACCACCAGCTTCGACGGCGCCTTGTCATCGCCCAGGCCATTCAACGCGGCCACGGTCGCGCCCACGTTGGTGCCCTTGCTGTCGTCATAGGCCTCGACGCCACTCACCAGCGCAATGAACTCCACACGGTGCGGCTCACCGCCGTACTCGCGCAGGCCATGCAACATCGGGGCGAGCGGGCAGCCCACGGCGTTGGCAAGCGCGAGCGCCGCCAGCGCGTTGGCGGCGTTGTGGCGGCCACGCACGCGCAAGGCATCAGCCGGCATCAGGCGCTGGATGTGCAGGTCTTCGGGCTCGGCGGTTGCGCCCTTCTTCGGCTTCTTGATGGTCTCGTCGGCTTCCATCGCACGCACCAGCCAGGCGATGCCGTTCTCGACCAGCAGCCCGTAGTCGCCGGGGTGCTGGGGGGCACCCAGCCCGAAGCGCACCACACGGCGCTCGATGGGTTTGGCAAAGCGGCCCTTGCCAGGGATGGGCGCGGGGATCATCTTCTCGACCACCACGTCGTCGCGGTTGACCACCATCACGGCTTGCTGGCCAAAGATGCGTGCCTTGGCGGCCGCGTAGGCCTGCATGTTGCCGTGCCAGTCGAGATGGTCTTGCGTGACGTTGAGCACCACGGCGGCGCTGGGCTCGAAACCTTGCACACCGTCGAGTTGGAAGCTCGACAGCTCCAACACCCAGACCTCGGGCAGGTGCTCGAACACCGGGCCGGGCGGGGGTGGCGGGATCAGGTGCGGCGGTGGGCCACCACCGGTGGGGGTGTCGTCTTCGGGTGGCATCGCCTCAACGGCGACAGGCCCTTCGACGGGCTCAGGGCGAACGGGTTCTTCTATGGCCGCTTCAGCGGACTCTTCTTCAGGCTCGCCGTCACCCGCGTTCAGCTCCTCACCCGCGTTCAGTTCCTCAGGGCGAACGGTGATTTGCGATTCGGGCACCACCTCGGGCACCGGCTCCGCCGCCAGCACATCGGCCAGCGTCTGCAACATCGTCGGGCCGATGTTGCCGGCCACGGCCACACGCTTGTCGGCGCGCGCCACCAGCTGCGCTGTCATCGAGGTGGTGGTGGTCTTGCCGTTGGTGCCGGTGATGGCGATGACCTTGGGCGCGTAGCCTCGCTCGGCTTTCAGGTCGGCCAGGGCACGGGCAAACAGATCGAGCTCACCTTGCACCGGCACGCCGGTTTGTCGGGCGGTGTGGAGCAGCGCTGCAATGCGCTCGTCGGTGGGTGCGAGGCCGGGGCTCTTGAGCACCAGTTGCACACCTTGCAATGCGTCGTCGGCCAACACGCCGCTCAGGCGCTGCGCGAGCGGCACGTGCTCGGCCAAGGCGGCGTCTTGCGGCGCCTGCTCGCGCGAGTCCCACACTCGCACGCTCGCGCCGTGGCCCGCGCACCAGCGCGCCATCGCCAGGCCCGATTCACCCAGGCCCAGCACCAGAACTGAGATGCCTCGCAGTTGATTCATCTGAGTTTCAAACTCGCCAAACCCACCAGACACAAGAGCATGGTGATGATCCAAAAACGCACCACAACCTGCGTTTCTTTCCAACCCGATTTTTCAAAGTGGTGGTGCAGCGGCGCCATCTTCAAGATGCGCCGGCCGGTGCCGAACTTCTTCTTCGTGTACTTGAACCAGGCCACTTGCAGCATCACCGACAGCGCTTCGGCCACGAACACACCGCCCATGATCGACAGAACAATCTCTTGGCGGGTGATCACCGCGATGGTGCCCAGCGCCCCACCCAGCGAAAGCGCGCCTACGTCGCCCATGAACACCTGCGCCGGGTGGGTGTTGAACCACAGGAAGGCGAGCCCCGCACCCGCCATGGCGGCGCAGAAAATCAGCAGCTCACCGGCCCCGGGGATGTACGGGAAGAGCAGGTACTTGCTGTACACCGAGCTGCCGGTCACGTAGGCGAACACACCCAGCGCCGAGCCCACCATCACCACCGGCATGATGGCCAGACCATCGAGCCCGTCGGTCAGGTTCACCGCGTTGCTGGTGCCCACGATCACGAGGTAGGTGAGGATGATGAAACCGAACACCCCCAGCGGGTAGCTCACGCTCTTGACGAACGGGATCAACAAGTCGGCCTTGGGCGGCAGGTCGTTCGAGAAGCCGCTTTGCACCCAGCGCAAGAACAGCTCGAGCACCCGCAGGTTGGAAGTTTCAGACACGCTGAAGGCGAGGTAGATCGCCGCCACCAGGCCGATCAGCGACTGCCAGAAATACTTTTCGCGCGAGCGCATGCCTTCGGGGTTTTTGTGCACCACCTTGCGCCAGTCGTCGGCCCAGCCGATGGCGCCGAAACCCAGCGTCACCAGCATCACGATCCAGACGAAGCGGTTGCTCCAGTCGAACCACAGCAGCGTGCTCACGCCAATGCCGATCAAGATCAGCACACCGCCCATGGTCGGCGTGCCGCTCTTGGCGATGTGCGCCTGCACGCCGTACTCGCGGATCGGCTGGCCGATCTTCAGCGCGGTCAGGCGGCGGATCACCCACGGCCCGAAAGCCAGGCCGATCAAGAGCGAGGTCATGGCCGCCAGCACCGCACGGAAGGTGAGGTACTGGAAGACGCGCAGAAAACCCAGTTGTTCCGGGTACTGGCTCTGCAGCCACTGGGCGAGGCTAAGCAGCATGTTGTTGGGTTCCTTGTTGTTGTGCTTCGGTGCCTGGTTGCGCCGCTGTGTCGATCAGCGCAGCCACCACCTGTTCCATCTTCATGAAGCGCGAGCCCTTCACCAGCACCGAGGCGCAGTCGGGCGCGGCCTTCAGCGCGGCCAGCAGCTCGGCCACGCTGTTGAAATGGCGCGCGCGGCCGTTGTGTTCGCCACCAAAGGCATCGGCGGTGTAGCGGCTCAGCGAGCCCGCCGTCCACAGGTTGTCAATGCCATGGGTGCGGGCATAGGCGCCCACCTCGCGGTGGAAGGCGGGCCCCTGGTCGCCCACCTCGCCCATGTCGCCCAGCACCAGCCAGCGTGGGCCGGCGAGCGAGGCCAGCACCTCAACGGCCGCACGCGCGGAGTCGGGGTTGGCGTTGTAGGTGTCGTCGACCAGCGTGACGGGCACACCTTGCACACGCGCCTTCTTCAGCTGCGAGCGGCCCTTGACGGGCTCGAAGGCTTCGAGCCCACGCACGATGGCGTCGAGCGGGCAACCGGCAGCGAGCGCGCAGGCGGTGACAGCGAGGGCGTTCTTCACGTTGTGCCAGCCCGCAATGCGCAACTGCACGGCAGAGAAGCCCGCCGGCGTGTGCAGCATCAATGACCAATGGTCGTGTGCCCCACTGCTGTTCACCCATTGGGCGTCGGCCGTCACGTCGGCTTCGCCGCGCAGCGCAAAGGTCAGCGTCGGGCGCTTGCCGGCGAGCTGGTGCCAGAGCGGCGCAAACGCATCGTCGGCCGGGAACACCGCCACACCGGCCGGGCCCAGGGCCTCGATCACGGTGCCGTTTTCGCGCGCCACAGCCTCGACCGTGGCCATGAACTCCTGGTGCTCACGCTGCGCGTTGTTGACCAGCGCGACGCTGGGGATCGTCATGGCCGCGAGTGAGGCAATCTCGCCCGGGTGGTTCATGCCCAGCTCGACGACGCCGGCGCGGTGATGGGTGGTCTCGTCTTGCCGCAAGCGCAGCAGGGTGAGCGGCACGCCAATGTCGTTGTTGAAGTTGCCCAGGGTCGAAAACGCACCCTCGCCCCACCAGGCTTTCAACACCGAGGCCAGCATCTGCGTGACGGTGGTTTTGCCGTTGCTGCCGGTCACCGCGATGAGCGGCAGGTCGAAGCAGGCGCGCCAGGCGGCCGCGAGCTCGCCGAGCGCCTGCTTGCTGTCGGTCACTTGCAAACCCGCCAAACCAGCTTCGGCGATGCCACGCTCGGCCAAGGCCGCCACCGCACCGGCCGCGCGGGCTTGCGGCAAAAATTCATTGGCATCGAAGCGCTCGCCGCGCAAGGCGACAAACAGATCGCCGGCTTGCAGGCTGCGCGAGTCGGAGTGCACTCGGCCAATCTCGATGCGGCCGTCGCCGATCAGGGTCGAACCCGGCAGCAGTGCGTGCGCTTGAGCCAGCGTCATCATCATGGCTGAGCCCTGTGTGCCAGCGCGGCCTGCGCCTCTTCCACATCAGAGAATGGGTGCTTGACGCCCGCAATC
>JBKJJF010000120.1:0-42579 GCA_046598195.1 Rhizobacter sp.
CGCAATGTAGATGTGGCCTCGCTCCACGATCTCGGGCATCTGCCGATAGAAGAAGGTCAGCAACAGGGTACGGATGTGTGCGCCGTCCACATCGGCGTCGGTCATGATGATGATGCGGTGGTAGCGCAGCTTGTCGGGGTTGAACTCTTCCTTGCCGATGCTGGTGCCGAGCGCGGTGATCAGTGTGAGAATTTCATTGCTGGTCAGCAGGCGCTCAAAACGCGCACGCTCCACGTTCAGAATCTTGCCGCGCAGGGGCAAGATCGCCTGGAACTTACGGTCGCGCCCTTGTTTGGCCGAGCCGCCTGCGGAGTCACCCTCGACGATGTAGATCTCGCACATCGCCGGGTCTTTTTCCTGGCAGTCGGCCAGCTTGCCGGGCAGGCCCATGCCGTCGAGCACACCCTTGCGGCGTGTCATTTCGCGGGCCTTGCGAGCGGCTTCACGGGCGCGCGAGGCGTCGACGATCTTGCCGCAGATGATTTTCGCGTCGACCGGGTTCTCAAGCAGGTAGTCGGTGAGTGCCTTGCTCACCACGTCTTCGACCGGGCCGCGCACCTCGCTGCTGACCAGCTTGTCTTTGGTTTGGCTTGAAAATTTAGGTTCGGGCACCTTCACGCTCAGCACGCAGCACAGGCCTTCGCGCATGTCGTCGCCCGTGACTTCGACCTTGGCCTTTTTGGCAAAGTCGTTGTCGTCGATGTACTTGTTGATCACGCGTGTCATTGCCGCGCGCAGGCCGGTCAGGTGGGTGCCACCGTCACGCTGCGGAATGTTGTTGGTAAAGCACAGCACGTTCTCGCTGTAACCGTCATTCCACTGCATCGCCACGTCGGCGGTGATGGTGGTGCCCTGGTCGCTCATCTTCTCGCCCATCGCGCCAAAGATGTTGGGGTGCAGGGCCTTCTTGCCGGTGTTGATGAACTCGACGAAGCCTTTCACGCCACCCGCGTAGGCGAATGTGTCTTCGCGGTTGTTGCGTTCATCCACCAGGCGAATCTTCACGCCGTTGTTCAAGAAGCTCAGCTCGCGCAGCTTCTTGCTCAAGATGTCGTAGTGGAAATCGATGTTGGAGAAGATCTCCAGGTCAGGCAAGAAGTGAACTTCGGTGCCACGCTTCTCGGTGTCGCCGATCACCTTCAAGGGCGAGACCTCAAACCCATCACGCTGCTCGAGCAGGCGCTCTTGCGGGATGCCTTGTTTGAACTCCATGAAGTGCACCTTGCCGTCGCGGCGCACCGTGAGGCGCAGCCACTTCGACAAACCGTTCACGCAGCTCACGCCCACGCCGTGCAGGCCACCCGAAACCTTGTAGCTGTTCTGGTTGAACTTGCCACCCGCGTGCAGCTCGGTCAATGCGATCTCAGCGGCACTGCGCTTGGGCTCGTGCTTGTCATCCATCTACATGCCGGTGGGAATGCCTCGGCCGTTGTCGGTGACGCTGATGGAGTTGTCGCTGTGGATGGTCACGACGATGTCGTCGCAATAACCTGCCAGCGATTCGTCAATGGAATTGTCGACCACCTCGAACACCAGGTGGTGCAAACCGGTGCCGTCTGACGTGTCCCCGATGTACATGCCAGGGCGTTTACGCACCGCTTCCAGGCCCTCAAGGATCTGGATGCTGCCTTCACCATAGGCCGCACTGGAGGCGGCGTAATCGGCGGCCGTGGCGGCCTTCTTGGCTTCGTCGTCTTGGGGGAGGTTTTGCACGTCGCTCATGGCTGTTTCTGGCTCTCTGTGTGGGGCTTCGCAACAAGAACTGCGAGCCCCCTTCAAAACGCTGAAGCGGGCCGCCGGGCCCGCTTGGGTTGGGATGCGGTGACCGGCGGGTCAGATGCGCATCGGCATCACAACGTACTTAAAACCAGCCTGCTCGGGCACGGTGATCAAGACGCTGGAGTTGGTGTCTTGCAACTCCAGCTTGATCATCTCGACGCTCATGTTGGCCAGGGCGTCCATCAGGTAAGTGACGTTAAAACCAATCTCGATGGCGTCGCCGTTGTAGTCGATCTCGAGTTCTTCTTTGGCTTCTTCCTGCTCGGCGTTGCTCGACGCAATGCGCAAGGTGCCTGGCTCGATGTTGACGCGCACGCCTTTGAACTTATCGCTGGTCAGAATGGCCGCACGTTGCAGGCTGGCCAACAAGGCCGCGCGGCCGAGGGTGATGTGGTTCTTGTGGTTTTTCGGGATCACGCGGTTGTAGTCGGGGAACTTGCCCTCGACCAACTTGGTCACAAACTCCATGCCGCTGAAGCTGAACTTGGCCTGGTTGCCGGCAAAGCGCATTTCGATCAGCCCGCTGTTGTCGCCATCTTTTTCGTCCTTGAGCAAACGTTGCAGCTCGAGCACCGTCTTGCGCGGCAAGATGACTTCTTGTTTGGGGATCTCTACATCCAGCGTGGCTTGCGCCAACGCCAGGCGATGACCGTCGGTTGCAACCAGCGTCAAGCTCTTGCCTTCGGCCACGAACAAGATGCCGTTGAGGTAGTAGCGGATGTCGTGCACCGCCATCGCAAAGTGCACTTGGTTGATGAGGAGCTTGAGCGTCTTTTGCGGCACGCTGAAAACGGGGCCGAAATCGGCCGCTTCTTGCACCAGCGGGAAATCGTCGCTCGGCAACGTTTGCAGCGTGAAGCGGCTTTTGCCGCCTTGCAGCGTGAGTTTGTTCTGGTTGGCGCTGAGCGTGACGGTCTGGTCGTTGGGCAGCGAACGCAAGATGTCGATCAGCTTGCGGGCACCGACGGTGGTGCTGAAGTTGACAGCGTCGCCATCAAGCACGGCCAGGGTGCGCACCTGGATCTCTAGGTCGCTGGTGGTGAACTCGATCTGCGACCCGGTCTTGCGGATCAGCACGTTGGCCAGGATGGGCAAGGTGTGGCGCCGCTCAACAATGCCGGAGACGGCTTGCAAAGCGCTCAATACTTTTTCTTGTGCTGCTTTCAAGACAATCATGTGAACCTTTTAATTTAGTCGTCGTAGTAGGGGTCGACGTTTTCTGTGGAGAACGCTATTTTCCCCTTTTCTATCAAGCGCTTACCTTGCCGCGAACCCTGTGTGCCGAAGCCTTGGCATGGCGGGAGTCAAACACAACAACTTCGGTGAAGTGGCCGGGCCTGTGGACAGCTTGTAAGTTGTCATGAAGTTGTCCCCAGGCTTGTGAGTTGACATGCTGCTCTTCATGCTGTCGATTAGCCCTTCAAAGTTTGTTCCAGCACGTGCAGCTGCTGGTTGAGCTCGGTGTTTTTCTGGCGCTCGGCAGCAATCTTGCGCACCGCATGCAGCACCGTGGTGTGGTCGCGGCCACCAAACAACTCACCGATCTCGGGCAGGCTCTTCTGCGTCATTTCCTTGGCGATGTACATGGCAATCTGGCGCGGTCGGGCAATGCTGGCCGGGCGCTTCTTGCTGTACATGTCGGCCACCTTGATCTTGTAGAAGTCGGCCACGGTCTTCTGGATGTTCTCGACGCCGACCTGACGGTTCTGGATCGACAGCAGGTCTTTGAGCGCCTCACGCGCGAGCTGGATGTTGATGTCTTTTTGCGAGAAGCGCGAATAGGCCAGGATTTTGCGCAGCGCGCCTTCGAGTTCGCGCACATTGGCGCGCACGTTCTTGGCGACGAAGAAGGCCACGTCTTCGGGCATCGGCGTGCCTTCTTGATCGGCCTTGCGCATCAAAATGGCCACGCGCATCTCGAGCTCCGGTGGCTCGATGGCGACCGTGAGGCCGGCGTCAAAACGCGAGGTCAAGCGCTCGTCGATGTCCACCAGCCCCTTGGGGTAGGTGTCGCTGGTCATGATGATGTGGGCCTTCTTGGCCAACAGTGCTTCGAAGGCGTTGAAAAACTCTTCTTGCGTGCGCTCCTTGCCGGCGAAAAACTGCACGTCGTCGATCAGCAGCAGGTCCAGCTGGTGGTACTTGGCCTTCAGTTCGTCAAAGGTCTTGCGCTGGTAGTTTTTCACCACGTCGGTGATGAACTGCTCGGCGTGCAGGTACAGCACACGCGCGTCGGGGCGGTCGGCCATCAAGGCATTGCCCACCGCATGTACCAGGTGGGTCTTGCCCAGGCCCACGCCGCCGTAGATGAACAAGGGGTTGTACATCTGACCCGGCGCGCCCGCCACGTGCAGCGCCGCAGTGCGCGCCATCTGGTTGGCGCGGCCGGGCACCAGGGTGTCGAAGGTGAGGGCCGGGTTCAGGCGATGGCGCGGCAGGCTGGCCGTGCTGTCACCCGACAAACGCGCCGAGGTGGGGGCACCCGACGGGTTGCCGCCGTGGCCACCGTTGTGGCCATTGAGAACCTGGGCCAGGGGCTGCGGCATGTTGGCGCGCACCGGCAGGGTGGGCACACGAATGCCCGTGGCCTCGCGGGCAGCGAGTGTCAGGTCAAGCCGCACCGGCTTGCCGGCGAGCTCGCTCAACACGGCTTCGATGCGCCCAGCGTATTGGTTGCGGATCCAGTCGAGCTTGAAGCGGTTGGGCACACGCAGGGATGCCACCGCCCCGTCGCTGCCTTCGTCGGTGACGTCGGCGGCAGGCAAGGGGCGGATCCAGGTGTTGAATTGTTGTTCGGGCAACTCCGCGGCGAGTCGTTCGCAGCCACGTTGCCAGAGGTCAGCGCTCATATTGTGGAAAAGTCTTCTTGGAGCGGCGGGATTCTACGTCGCCAAGTGAACCGAAAGACGCGGTTATCCACAGTTTTGCGAGATGGGTCAATAGCACCGCTCAGGCGCATGCTGTCGTGCAAGTCTTTGACTTTGAAGGGGGTTTTTGGTGTAATAGTGGGTTTCCCGGAGCCCTTTCGGGAAGCAGTGGCAGGCCTTTCATCGAGAGTTCGAGAAGTTCGAGAAAAGGCTGCCCCAGTTGTTTGACAGACAGTCCATCGACCCTCAGCGGCGGGGACGCCAGTTTTCCGTTCAGCAGGATCGACCATGAAACGCACCTACCAAGCCTCCAAGACCCGCCGCGCTCGCACCCACGGCTTCCTCGTTCGCATGAAAACCCGTGGTGGCCGTGCCGTGATCAACGCACGCCGCGCCAAGGGCCGCAAGCGCCTGGCCGTCTGAGGCCAGCCGGCCCAGTTGCCGCGCCCGGCCACGCTGTGATCGGTCGCATCGTGCGATCAGTCGATTTCGAACGCGTGCTCGGGTCACCCATCCGGGCGCGCAGCACCCACTTCGCGGTGCACTTCCTCGAAAGCCGGCCAAGCCTGCCCGCCAAACCGCGGGCCAAGGCAGTTTCCACAGAGTTGTCAACAGGCCCGGCACCTGAGCAGTGCGTGGCTGTGGATGACTCCCGACCAAGCGCGTGCTGGCTCGGGACGGTGGTGCCCAAACGCCATGCTCGGCGGGCGGTGACGCGCAACCTGCTCAAGCGCCAAATCCACCGTGCCGCCGAGGATCAATCTGGTCTGGCAAACGGCTTGTGGGTGGTGCGACTGCGCTCGCCCTTTGAGCGCAAGACCTTCTGCAGCGCGTCGTCCGATGCCTTGCGGGCGCTGGCGAGCGAAGAATTGAGCACGGTGCTGGCCGATGCCGCGCGCCGTGTTGCGGCGCCTTGAGGCCACCACCATGCTGCGCATGCTGCTGTCTGTGCCCCAGCGACTGTTGATCGCGTTGGTGCGTGGGTACCGCTTTTTTCTGAGCCCGTGGCTGGGCAGTTCCTGCCGTTTTGAGCCCACCTGCTCGGCGTATGCCTTGCAAGCCTTGCAACAACACGGTGCGGCCGCCGGCAGCTACCTGACTTTGCGCCGCCTGGCGCGTTGCCACCCCTGGTGCGAGGGTGGGCATGACCCGGTGCCTTCACAGCCGGGGGGTTTGTTTTCCTTCCTTTCCTCTTCCCGCGAAAAGACTTCCTCATGACCGATATGCGCCGCACCCTGCTGTGGGTGGTGTTCTTGATGTCGCTGACCTTGCTGTGGGATGGCTGGAACAAGCACAACGGGCAGCCGTCGATGTTCGGCCCTGCCGCTGCGACGAAGTCGGCCGCACCGGCCGCACCGGCCGGCCCGAGCGCTGCCCCGGGCGTGGCGACAACCCTGCCCGCCGGCGCGGCGTCGGGTGTGGTTGCAGCGTCGTCTGCCAGTGCACCCAGCGCCAACGTGCCGTCGGAAAAGATCACCATCACCACCGACCTGATGCAGGCCACGCTGGACAGCAAGGGTGGCGTGCTGGTGCGCCTGGAGCTGCTGCAGCAACAAGAGCAGTACCAGCTCGATGCGGTCGACCGTGTGGTGGGCCTTTTTAAGGGCGGCACCGACAAGCCCGACCCGAAGCTGGCCAAGAAAAACGTGGTGCTGTTCGACCAATCGAGCGAGCGTTATTACATCGCCCAGACCGGCCTGTGGCCTGCCACCGGTGGGCAGGGTGATTTGCCCGAGCACCGCACGGTGATGCGTGTGGCCCCCGGCGAACGCTCGCTGAAAGACGGTGCCACCCAGCTGCAGGTGAGCTTCGAGTCGCCCGAGATCGGTGGCGTGAAGCTCGTCAAGACTTACACATTCAAGCGCGGCGACTACGCCATCGGCGTCAAGCACGAGGTCGTGAATGCCTCGGCAGCCGCGGTCAGCCCGCGTCTCTATTTGCAGCTGGTGCGTGACGGCAACCCGCCCCCGGGTGGCTCCTTCTTCTACGGCACGTTCACCGGCCCGGCGGTTTACACCGACGCGTCCAAGTTCCAGAAAATCGAGTTCAGCGAGCTTGAAAAGGGCAAGGCCACCTACAACAAGAGCGCCGACAACGGCTGGGTGGCGATGGTGCAGCACTATTTCGCCTCGGCCTGGCTGGTCGGCGGCAAGCAGCCGCGCGAGTTTTTTGCCGGCAAGGTGCCGGGCGCCACCAACGAATACGCGGTCGGCATGTTCTTGCCGCTGGGCGAGATCGCCCCCGGCGCCAGCAAGGCGCACGAAGCGCAGCTGTTCGCCGGCCCGCAAGAAGACAAGAAGCTCAAGGCCTTGAGCGATGTGGCCCCCGGCCTCGACCTGGTGCGCGACTACGGCTACCTCACGGTGTTGGCGGCGCCGCTGTTCTGGTTGCTGACCCAGCTGCACGCCATTCTGGGCAACTGGGGTTGGGCCATCGTGGCGCTGGTGGTGCTGTTGCGCATCGCGTTCTACTGGCTCAACGTCACCGCGTACCGCTCCATGGCCAAGATGAAAGCCATCAACCCCAAGGTGATGGAAATGCGCGAACGGCTGAAAGACAAGCCGCAGCAGATGCAGCAAGAAATGATGCGCATGTACCGCGAAGAAAAGGTCAACCCGTTGGGCGGCTGCCTGCCGATCTTGGTGCAGATGCCGTTTTTCATCGCGCTGTACTCGGTGCTGTTGGCCAGCGTGGAAATGCGCAACGCCCCCTGGATCAGCTGGATCACCGACCTCTCGGCCAAAGACCCGCTGTTCATTTTGCCGTTGCTGATGACTGCATCGAGCCTGGTGCAAACCTGGCTCAACCCAACGCCGCCGGACCCCATTCAGGCCCGCATGATGTGGATCATGCCGCTGGTGTTCTCGGTGATGTTCTTCGGCTTCCCGGCCGGCTTGGTGCTGTACTGGTTGACCAACAACATCCTCGCGATCGCCCAACAATGGGTCATCAACAAGCAACTGGGCGTGCTCGGCAAGTAGCCACAATCGCGGGCATGTTGCCGCGCCACCACCAGCCCATTGTTGCCATCGCCACCGCGGCGGGCCGCGGGGCGGTGGGCATTGTTCGTGCGTCGGGGCGCACGCTGCAGCCGCTGATCGAAGCGGTCTGCGGCCAGCCGCTGAAAGCGCGGCACGCCAGCTACCTGCCCTTTGTCGATGCCCTGGGCCAGCCGATCGACCAAGGCATTGCGATTCACTTCCCGGGCCCGCACTCGTACACCGGCGAAGACGTGCTAGAGCTGCAAGCGCACGGCGGGCCGGTCGTCTTGCAGTTGCTGCTGGCGCGCTGCCTGGAGGTGGGTGCCGGCATCGGCCTGCGCCTGGCCGAGCCGGGTGAGTTCACTGAGCGTGCCTACCTCAACAACAAGCTCGACCTGGCCCAGGCCGAAGCGGTGAGTGACCTGATCGACGCCAGCACCGAAGCGGCGGCACGTTCGGCCAGCCGTTCGCTCAGCGGCGCCTTCTCGGCCCAGATCGACGGCCTGCGTGAGCGGCTGGTCAACTTGCGCATGCTGGTCGAAGCCACGCTCGACTTTCCCGAAGAAGACATCGACTTTCTTCAAAAGGCCGATGCCCGCGGCCAGCTCGACGCCATCGCCACACAAGTGGCCGCCGTGCTCGACCGCGCGCGCCAAGGCGCGTTGCTGCGCGAAGGCATCCAGGTGGTGCTCGCGGGCCAGCCCAATGTGGGCAAGAGCTCGCTGCTCAACGCGCTGGCCGGCGCCGAGCTGGCCATCGTGACACCCATTCCCGGCACCACCCGCGACAAGGTCAGCCAGACGATCCAGATCGAAGGTGTGCCGCTGCATGTGATCGACACCGCTGGCCTGCGCGAGCTGGGTGACGCCGGCGACGAAGTCGAGCGCATCGGCATTGCCCGCAGCTGGCACGAGATCACCCGCGCCGACGCGGTGCTGTTCATGCACGACCTCACACGATTGGGCGAGCCCGCCTACGACGCTGGCGATGCGCAGATTGCGCAACGCCTCTCGCCCCTCGCCGCGCGGGTGTTGCATGTGTTCAACAAGAGCGACCTGGCTGCGGCGCCACCGACCCCGGGCCTGGCCTTGTCAGCCCACACCGGTGCCGGGCTCGATGGCCTGCGGCACAAGCTGCTGGAACTCGCCGGCTGGCACGCCCAACCTGAGGGCCTGTTCATTGCCCGAGCCCGCCACGTGCAGGCCTTGCAGCGCACTCGCTCGCACCTCGATGCCGCTCAAGCACAGGCCACGTGCGCCGAGCCGGCGCTCGATCTGCTCGCCGAGGAGCTGCGCCTGGCGCACAACGCGCTGTCTGAAATCACCGGCGCCTTCACCCCCGACGACTTGCTCGGCGAGATCTTCAGCCGCTTTTGCATCGGCAAGTGACCCGCCCTGCGTTCTGGGGGGCCTTGTGGGCCGTCGGTCGATGGCAGTCTGCGCGCGCACCTGGAGCAGCGGGTGCGCGAGCGCCATGCGGTCGGCCCGCTCATGGCCGAGCTCGTGGCTCGGGTGTGCCGGTCTTGAAGCGGCGTGCGTGTCCCGGTTGTGGGGCATCCCGCACGAGCCGATAATCCGGGCCAGCGGCGCGTCAGTCCGCCCCCACTCACTTCGCGGCCGACATTCATATGGACTTCAACGAGCTGGTTCAAGCCATCCAGACGCTCAACACCGAAGACGCCTTCCGTGCGCGCCTCAAGGCAGAAGAGTGGCGGACCATCGGGCCCTACCTCACGCAGCACGACATCCGCGCCGGTGACCTGGTCATCAAGCAGGGTGACAGCGACCGCACCATGTACTTCCTGGGCCGCGGTTCGCTGCAGGTGTTCATGACCGGTGGCCCCCCGGGCAGCAACCGCATCGCCATCCTGCGCCCAGGCTCGGTGGTGGGTGAGCCCGGCCTTTTCATCGACGGGCCGCGCACCGCGAGCGTCGAAGCCATGACACCTTCCATCGTCTGGGCCCTGCGCGGGCCGCGCCTCGAAGAGTTGGCCCAGCGCTCGCCCGCTCTGGCGCTAGAGCTGGTGCGCGCCGCCGGCGGTGTGATGGCAACCCGCATGCGCACCAGCCTCAGCAAACAAACGCCGATGACCTGATCGCTGTAGCGGCATTGGCTGAAAGCGCCACGGGAGTGTCGATTTCAGCCAAATCTGCAAGGCGTTTCGCCAGACGGAACTGATTGTCTCCGACGTGACGGCGTGTAACGGGAAACTCCGCTGGCAGTATGCCCAGGCAGAGGGCTAGGCTTCGGACGACCCCGCCACGTGGGGCTTCGACACCCACAGAAACGTCTTTAGGAGACTCATTCCATGCAGACCAAATTCGCCCTGCGCCTTGTCGCTTTGGCCGCCACAAGCGCGCTGCTCGTTGCCTGCGGGGGCACCGGCGACCCCGCGCCGGTTCCTGAAGAAACGCGCCCTCATGACGCACGCATCTTCACCACCACTGCGGCCACCACGTTTGTCGCCATGGCGCCTTTGGTTGGTGACACACAAGCCCAAATCGACGTGCTGAACAACACCAGCCGTTGGGCTGGTGTGCTCAACGGAGCGGCCTACAACGTCGAGGTGCCGGCCAACTGGAATGGCCAGCTGATGATGTATGCGCATGGTTACCGAGGGCTCGGCGCGGCTTTGACCGTTTCAGCGCCGTCGATCCGCCGTTACCTGCTGCAAAACAACTTCGCTTGGGCTGCGTCTAGCTACAGCAAAAACTACTACGACGTGCGGGCTGGCGTTGAAGACACCAACGCCCTCGCGCTCGAGTTCACCCGCATTGCCAGCGCGAACTCGCGCCCGTTGACTGCGCCGACCAAGGTCTTCATCAGCGGCCACTCGATGGGTGGCCACATCACGGCCGCGGCGATCGAAGACGAGGCCTACGCGACTGCCCGCAACAAGGTGCGTTACAACGGTGCCGTGCCGATGTGTGGCGTGATGGGTGACACCGAGCTCTTCGACACCTTCGGCGCCATGCAGATGGCAGCGCAGGCCGTGGCCGGCGCCCCCAACTACCCCAACGCGCGTTGGTCCGAGGTTCAGGCCTTGGTGACCAGCACGCTGTTCACCACCTTCCCGTCGGTACCCACCGCGGCCGGCCAGCGCTACCTGTCGATCGTCAAGAACCTGACTGGCGGCGAGCGCCCCATGTTCGCGCAAGGCATCGCCTTCGGCGGCAGCTTCCCTTCGGCTTACGGCACCTTTGGTAGTGACGGCACGGTCAACGGCATTTACAACAAGGCCGGCATCGACACCAATCGCTTCACCTACACCATCGACGGCGACACGGCCGGCTCGGCCGCGATCAACGCCGCGGTGCAGAAGCTGACCGCCTTGCCCGACGCCAACCGCCTGCGCACCGACGGCCTGCGCTGGATTCCCAAGGCCAACGGCGACTTCCGGATTCCGGTGGTGTCGATTCACACCCTGGGTGATTTGTTCGTGCCCTTCAGCATGCAGCAGATCTACCAGCGGCGTGTGGCCGCCAAGGGCAACGGCGCCTACCTGGTGCAGCGTGCGATCCGCGGCGCGAGCCATTGCGACTTCACGGTGGCCGAGCAGGCCACGGCCTTTAGCGACATGGTTGCCTGGGAAGCCGGCGGTGCGAGGCCTGCGGGTGACGACGTGGTGACGCCGGCCACCGTGGCGGCGACGACCTACGGTTGCACCTTCACCAACAACACCCGTGGGGCAGATGAAAGCCCGACCACCAACGGGCTGCGCCCGGCCATCGTGGCCCAGGCACCGTGCCCTTGAAGCGCCTTGCCAGCGTTTGAGTGTGAAGGGGCCTTCGGGCCCCTTTTTCATGGGCTGCTCATGGGCCACTCACGCGCCGCTCAGACCCGCCCGAGCAGCTTGCCCTCGGCCAACGACAAGGCCTCAGGCAGACCCGACAACACCAACGTGTCGCCCGCTGTCAACAGCAGCGTGTCATCGGGTTGGGTGACAGCGCCCGAGGCGCGCCGCACCGACACCACCGTCACCCCCACTGCATGCAAGGCCAGGTGGGCCAGCGGCTGGCCCAGGCTGGCTGCAGCCGGTGGCAGGCTCACGCTGCGCAGGCGGGCTTGTTGCAGGTCGTCGACGGTGTCGTCGTCGGCCCCGTGAAAGTAGCCGCGCAGCAGGCTGTAGCGTGCATCACGTTGCTCTTGCACCACGCGGATCACACGCCGCATCGGCACACCCACCAACGCCAGCGCATGGCTGGCCAGCATCAACGAGCCTTCAATGGTCTCGGGCACCACCTCGGTGGCACCGGCCGCTTGCAGGCGCTCGAGATCGGTGTCGTCGAGTGTGCGCACGACCACCGGCACCGTGGGCGCGTGGGCTTGCACCAGGTGCAAGATCTTCAGCGCCGAAGGTGTGTCGTGGTAACTCACCACCACCGCGCTCGCGCGCGCCAGGCCGGCGGCCATCAGGCTTTGCAAACGCGCGGCGTCGCCAAACACCACACTCTGCCCGGCGGCGGCGGCCTGGCGCACACGGTCGGGGTCGAGGTCGAGCGCCATGTAGGGGATGCGCTCGCCGTCCAGCAGGCGCGCCAGGTTCTGGCCGCTGCGGCCGTAACCGCAAATGATGATGTGGGCCTCGGTGTTGATGGCGCGCTTGGCGATCGAGGTCATGGCCACCGACTGCATCAGCCAGTCGGTTGACGACAAGCGCATCACGATGCGGTTGCTGTACATCACGATGAACGGCGTGGCCAACATCGACAACACCATGCTCGCCAGCACCGGGCTTTGCAGGTGGTCGGGCAGCAGCTTCTCGTGCGAGGCGAGTGTGAGTAGCACAAAGCCGAACTCGCCCGCCTGCGCGAGGTACAGGCCGGTGCGCAGCGCCACGCCGGTGGCCGCGCCAAACAGCCGCGCGAGCGCTGCGACCAGCGCAAACTTGAACAGCACCGGCAGCAGGCTCAGCAGCAGCACCAGGGGCCATTGCGCCAGGATGATCTCGGCGTCGAGCTTCATGCCGATGGTGATGAAAAAGAGGCCGAGCAGCACGTCGTGGAAGGGCCGAATGTCGGTCTCCACCTGGTGTTTGTATTCGGTCTCGGCGATCAGCATGCCGGCCACAAACGCCCCCAGCGCAAGTGACAGCCCCGCGTGTTCGGTCAGCCACGACAGGCCCAGCGTCACCAACAGCAGGTTGAGGATGAACAGCTCCTCGCTCTTGCGCCGCGCCACCAGCGTGAGCCACCAGCGCATCACCCGCTGGCCACCGACCAGCAGCACGGTCAGCAGGGCGACGGCTTTCAAGGCTGCAAATGCGAGTGCCGAGGCCAGCTGTTCGGGCGACGAACCCAGCGCCGGGATCAGCACCAAGAGCGGCACCACCGCCAAGTCTTGAAACAGCAGCACACCCATCACACGTCGGCCGTGCTCGCTTTCCAGCTCCAGCCGCTCGGCCATCAGCTTGACGACGATGGCGGTGCTGCTCATCGCCAGCGCCCCACCCAACGCGACCGCGCTCTGCCAGCTCAGGCCCCAGCTGCGCCCGGCGAGGCTGAAGACCCACGCCAACAACGCATTGCCTGCCACCGCCACCAGGACGGTCAGCGCCACCTGGCTCAGGCCAAGGCCGAACACCAGCTTGCGCATGCTCTTCAACTTGGGCAGGTTGAACTCGAGCCCGATGACGAACATCAGGAACACCACGCCGAATTCGGCCAGGTAGGTGATGCCCGCCGAGTCCTTGGCCAGAGCCAGCGCATTGGGGCCGATCAGCACCCCCACCGCGAGGTAGCCCAGCATCGGCGGCAGCCGCAAAGACCGGCACACCACCACGCCCGCCACCGCGGCGACGAGGTACAACAAGATCAGTTCGAGGGTGGAGGCCATGGGCGGCGAGGGACAAGCGCGGTGGCGCAAGCTGCGTGCCTACAATCGCCGCATCCTACTGGACGAGCCCCTCGGGGACGACCCGCGCCGTGTCCTCCAAAGCCCCCATCACCGCTTCTTTTTTTGATGCCGATCGTGCGCTGCAACTCGCGCGCGACACCTTCGACATCGAAGCGCGCGCCCTGCTCGGCCTCAAGACCCGCCTGGGCCCCGAGTTCGCGGCGGCCGTGCAGGCCGTGCTCGCGTGCCAGAGCCGGGTGGTGGTGATGGGCATGGGAAAAAGCGGCCACGTGGGACGCAAGGTCGCTGCCACGCTGGCCTCGACCGGCACACCGGCGATGTTTGTGCACCCCGGCGAAGCCAGCCACGGCGACCTTGGCATGGTGACCCAGGGTGATGTGGTGCTGGCCATTTCCAACTCGGGCCAGGCCGACGAGATCACGGCCATCTTGCCCGCGCTCAAGCGGCTGGGCGTGACCCTGGTGGCGATGACCGGTGGCCCCGAGTCGACGCTGGCACAACACGCTGACATCGTGCTCAACAGCGCCGTCGATGAAGAAGCCTGCCCGCTCAAGCTCGCCCCCACCGCCAGCACCACCGCGCAGATGGCCATGGGCGACGCGCTGGCGGTGGCGCTGCTCGACGCGCGTGGTTTTCGTGAAGAAGACTTCGCCCGTTCACACCCCGGCGGCAGCCTCGGCCGCAAGCTGCTGACCCATGTGCACGACCTGATGCGCACCGGCGACGCGCTGCCGCGTGTCAGCCCCGACACCGTCTTCACCGAACTCATGCGCGAGATGAGCGCCAAGAGCCTGGGCGCGGCCATCGTCACCGACGACGCCGGCCAGGTGCTGGGCGTTTTCACCGACGGCGACCTGCGCCGCTGCATCGAACAAGGGCGCGACCTGCGTGGCCTCACCGCGCGCGAAGTGATGCACCCGAAGCCACGCACGGTGCGCCCCAACGCGCTCGCCGTCGAAGCCGCCGACCTGATGGAAGAAGCGCGCATCACGCTCGTGCTGGTGGTCGACGGCGGCGGCCTGCTGGTGGGCGCGTTGAGCTTCAACGACCTGATGCGCGCCAAGGTCATCTGATGCGCAGCCTGACCCCGGTGCTCCAGTTCGTGCCCGAGCTGCTGCTGCAAGCGCAGGCGGTGCGCGCCGCCATCTTCGATGTCGACGGTGTGCTCACCGACGGCCGCATTTATCTCAGCGAGCGCGGCGAAGAGTTCAAGGCCTTCAGCACACTCGACGGCCATGGCTTGAAGCTGCTGGCGCAAGGCGGCATCACGCCCATCGTCATCACCGGGCGTGATTCGCCCGCGGTGCGGCGGCGAGTGGCCGACCTCGGCATCGTGCATGCCGCCTATGGCGCACACGACAAGCTGGCCGCGGCCGAAACCCTTCTTGCCACCTTGCAGCTGTGTTGGGCGCAGCTCGCCGCGATGGGCGACGACTGGCCCGACCTGCCGCTGATGGCGCGTGCCGGGTTTGCCTGTGCGCCGGCCAATGCACACGCCGAGGTCAAAGCCATCGCTCACCACGTGACCACGGCCCCCGGTGGCCATGGCGCGGCGCGCGAGTGCTGTGACCTGCTGCTCACCGCGGCCGGCCGATACGCGCCACTGCTGCGTGGCCACCTCACCACGCTCGATGGACCTGCCTGAAGTGGTCGCATTGACCGCGGCCGGCGCCTTGTCGCCGCCGGCCGCTCCCGCGTCTGCACACAGCGCCCGGCAACCTTGGCGCTGGCGTGTGGTCGAGGTGCTGTCTTCGTACCTGCCGCTGCTGCTGATGGCCTTGCTGGCCCTGGGCACCTGGTGGCTGGTGAAGAACACGCCACTGGCCGGCGAGGTGCGGGTTGCCGCGCCTCTGCGCCACGAGCCCGACTACGAAATGCGCGACTTCGCCGTACAACGTTTCACCCCCCAAGGCCCGCTGCTCGCGCAGATCGAGGGCGACGCCATGCGCCACTACCCCGACACCGACACGCTGGAGATCGACAACGTGCGCCTGCGCGCCGTCGCGCCCGACGGGCGCGTCACGCTGGCCACCGCACGCCACGCGATTGCCAATGGCGCCGGCACCGAAGTGCAGTTGATGGGCGGCGCCGAGATCGTGCGCGAAGCCACCGCCACCGACACCGCGATCAACTTCAAGAGCGAGTTCTTGCATGCCTTTCTCGACACCGAGCGGGTGCGCTCGCACCTGCCGGTGACGGTGACACGCGGTGGCACCGAGGTGCATGCCGAGGGCATGGAATACAGCCACCTCGACCGGCTGATCCAGTTCAGCGGGCGCATGCGCGCGACTTTTCTCCCCAAAGGCAAACCATGAGTGCTGCTCCGCTGCTGTTTGTGACCGGCGCGTCGAGTGGCATCGGCCAGGCGTTGGCGCTGCGCTTCTACCGTGCCGGCTACCGGCTGGCGCTGGTGGCCCGCCGCGCGGCCGAGCTGCAGGCCTGGGCGCAAGCGCAAGGGCTGGACGCCACGCGTTACGCCGTTTACGGCGCCGACGTGTGTGACATCGACAGCATCACCGGCGCCGGCCGCGCCTGCATCGCCGCCCAAGGCCTGCCCGATGTGGTGATCGCCAACGCCGGCATCAGCATCGGCATCGACACCGCGGTGTGGGGCGACATCGAGGTCATGCGCCGCGTCTACGAGACCAACAACATCGGCATGGTCGCCACCTTCCAGCCCTTTGTTACGGCGATGCGCGCGCGCCGCTCCGGCACGCTGGTGGGCATTGCCAGCGTGGCGGGCATCCGTGGCCTGCCGGGGCATGGCGCCTACTGCTCCAGCAAGGCCGCCGTCATCAGCTACTGCGAAACCTTGCGCGGCGAGCTGCGTGATGCCGGCGTGAAGGTGGTCACCCTCGCGCCCGGCTACGTGGCCACGCCGCTCACCGCAAAAAACCGCTATGGCATGCCGTTTTTGATGCAGGCCGACACCTTTGCCGACAAGTCTTTTGTGGCCATCACCGCGGGCGCAACCTACCGCGTGATTCCCTGGCAGATGGGCTTGGTGGCCAAGCTCATGCGGCTGCTGCCCAACGCGCTGTTCGACCGTGTGCTGGCCGGGCGGCCCCGCAAACAACGCCAAGGCGAGTGAGGGCGTGAACGGGTCGCACTGGGTGGGGGCCGGGGGCTTGATGAGCTTGCTTGTCAGCGCAGCCGCGGCCTCTGCGGTCTACCCCGAGGGCGCTCGCCCGCGGGCGGTGCGGCTGGCCCCTGAGGAGCCTGCGCTGCGCATAGACGGCCGTCTCAATGAGGCCGTGTGGCAGCGTGCGCCGGTGCACGACGCCTTCACCCAGTACCTGCCTGTCGAGCGCTGGCCTGCGCCCCTGCGCACCACCGTGCAAGTGGTGGTCGACGACAGCGGCATCACCTTCGGCATCCGCGCTTACGACCCCAACCCGGCGCTCATCCGGGCGCCGTTGGTGCGCCGCGATCAGGTGCGGCGCGACCAAGACTTCGTCTCCGTCGTGCTCGACCCGGTGGGCACGCGCCAGTCGGCGCAGTTTGTTCGTGTCAACGCCGCCGGCGTGGTGGCCGACGGCATGTTCATCGCCGACACCGACACCGAAGACTTCGCGCCTGACTTTGAGGTCGAAGCCGCCGTGCAACGTGAACCCGATGGCTACAGCGTCGAGTTGCGCTTGCCGTTGCTGGCGTTGCGCTACCCCTATGCCGGCGGCGGCGCCTGGCGCCTGATGGTCACACGCAGCGTGCCGCGCGACGCCAGCATGCTGCTGCTGAGTGCGCCGCTGAGCAAGGACGCGCTCAGCTTCATCAGCGAGCTGCAGCCGGTGGCCGGCCTGGAAGACGTGACCGAGCGTGTGCGCGACCGCGGCTTTCTGTCGGTGCGCCCGAGCTCACGGCGCGCCGCACCCGCGGCGAGCAGCGCGGCAACGAGCTTTCGCTGGGCGCCGACATCAAATGGCGCCCGCGTGCCGACTGGGTGTTTGATGCCACGTTGAACCCCGACTTCTCGCAGGTCGAGCTCGACACGCCTCAGCTCGCCGGCAACACGCGCTTTGCGCTCAGCGTGCCCGAGAAGCGCCACTTCTTCTTGGAGAGCACCGATGTGCTTGACCTGCCCTTGCCCGCGTTCTACTCACGCTCGGTCACCGACCCACGCTGGGGTGTGCGCGCCACCTGGCGCGGCGCCGGGGCCGATGCGACCGCGCTGAGCCTGAGCGACGCCGGTGGCGGCCTGATCCTGCAACCCGGCGCCTACGGCACGGGGGTGGCGCTGCAAGACGCCCGCTCACAAGCCACGCTGCTGCGCGCCCGTTGGCATGCCGCGCAGGCCACGCTGGGCGGTTTGGTGTCGCAGCGCGACTATGGCGACGGCCGCGACAACCGTGTCGCCGGGGCCGATCTGTTGTGGCACGCCTCGGGCCAAGACCAGCTGCGTGTGAGGCTGCTGGGCTCGCAGACCTCGGCGCTGTTCGATGCCAATGGAGCACCACTCGCGGCCGCCCGCGAAGACGGTCACCTCACCGTGTTGTCATGGCGGCGGCGCACGCCGGGCTGGAATTTCATCACCGAGCTGAGCGACGTCAGCCCGCGCTTTCGCAACGACAACGGTTTTGTCGAGCAGGCCGGTGTGCGCAGCTTCAAGACCGAGCTGACCCGGCGTTTCGGCGCGCGCGAGCTCGCGCCGCTGGGCGCCTGGTCGGCCTTCACCGCCTATGAGTTGGAAGCCACGCTCGCGCTGGAACAGCGCTCGGCCCTGCGCGATGCCAACGCCGGCATTGCCGGCGGCGAGACCGTCTTGCGGCACATTCACCCCGGCCTGTGGTGGGCGGCCGCGCGCAACACCGACGTGTGGTTGCAGCTGCACTTGAATGCCGAGCGCGCCAAACCGGCCAGCGCCGGCGGCCGGCTGCACCCTTCGCGCAGCCTCGTGCTGGGTTATGGCATCAACCCGGCACCCTGGTTCACACGCTTCAACGCCGAGCTCGAAGTGGGTGAGCGGCTCGACATCGAGGCCGACCGTGTCGGGCGCGGCGCAGTCTGGTTGGTCGAAGCCAAGTTGCGCGCCGGTTTGCCCAACGGCTGGGGTCTGGAATCAGAGCAGCGTGTGCAACAAGGCTTCATCCAGGGCCGCGACGGCGCCCGAGCGCTGACCGACACCGCCGCGCAGTGGTTGGGTGTGTTGCACCTCAGTGCGCGCGACTCGCTGCGTGTGCTGTGGCAACACAGCCGGCTGACACGGGCCGAAGACTCACTGGCCGCAGTGCCCGCGCAGGCGTCGCGCCGCTCGGTGGCGTCACTGGTGGTGCAGCGGCGTTTGGGTGTGGGCCGCGTTCTCAGTGCGGGGGTGAGCCGCCAAGGCCAAGAGCCGCCGCGCGCGCTGGAAACCGAGCTGTTCGTCAAGGCGTCGTTCGAGCTGATGCCTTGATTGGCGCGCACATGAAAAAAGCGGTGGGTGCTTGCGCACTCACCGCTTTTTGATGGAGCCCGCTTCAGTGACGAAGCGGGCTCAGCAGCAGGTTTTAGTAACCGCCGCGGCCACCGCCGCCGCCGCCACCACCGTAGCCGCCACCACCGCCGCCGGAGCGGCCACCGCCACCACCGCCGTAGCCGCCGCCACCACCGGAGCGGCCACCGCCACCACCGCCGTAGCCGCCACCACCACCGGTGCTGCCACCACCACCGCTGCCGCCGCCAAAGCCGCCGCCGCCGCCGGTGCGACCACCGCCGCCACCGAAGCCGCCGCCGCCGGTGCGACCACCACCACCGCCGCCGCCGAAGCCACCCGGGCGCTCTTCGCGCGGGCGGGCTTCGTTGACAACCAGGGCGCGGCCGTCGAGGGCCTGGCCGTTCATGCCGTTGATGGCCGCTTGGGCCTCGGCGTCAGAGCCCATTTCCACGAAGCCGAAGCCCTTGGAGCGGCCGGTGTCACGATCCATCATCACCTTGGCAGATGAGACAGTGCCGAACTGTGCGAATGATTGTTGGAGATCCTCGTCACGAACGCTGTAGGCGAGGTTGCCGACGTAAAGTTTATTGCCCATGGAGAGAGCCTTTCTTTCCTGAAGTCACAGAGAACAAATTTGGAGCTTTTACCTATCCTGAACCATTCAAGCGAAGGCGCTGCATCCATACCGGGAATTTCTATTATCAATTAATTGCGCAAAGCGGTGCAAATAGTGGAAAGCCCTGCAATACGCTCAAGTTGAAAGTGTTGTTTTCACAGCTCGGCATTCGACCGCGGCGTTTCGACATGCGCCATCCCTATGATTGCGAGGCCCCACTTCTTGCCTTGGCCCCATGAGCGTGCGTATCGCCAGCTTGGTTCCCAGCCTCACCGAATTGGTGGTCGAGCTGGGTTTGGGCGATCGATTGGTGGCGCGCACGGGTTTTTGCATTCACCCCGCACCGCGAGTGCGCGATGTACCCAAAGTGGGCGGTACCAAGGATGTGAATCTCACCAAACTCACGCAGCTGGCGCCCACTCATGTGTTGCTGAATGTGGATGAAAACCGGCTCGATACCGCGCAGGCGCTTGAAAACCTGGGCGTCCAATTGGTCGTCACCCACCCCTGTGACCCGCAGGACAACCTGGCCCTGGTCGACCAGCTGGCCCAGGTGTTCGCCGACCAACCCGGTGTGCAAGAGCGTGCGCACCAACTGCGCAGCGCCTTGGCCGACGAGTTGGCGCAGACCCAGCCGGTCGGCCGTGACGCTTGCCGTGTGCTCTATCTGATCTGGCATCAGCCCTGGATGACGGTCGCGCGCGACACCTACATCTCGCGCATGCTGGCCCGGGTCAACTGGTTGAGCGAGCCGGCGCTGGCTGGTGGTGAACGTGGGGCTGCACGCTACCCGGTGCTGCGCGGCGACGAAGCCTGGCTCGCCGGCGTGGAGCGGGTGCTGCTCAGCTCCGAGCCGTTCAATTTTTCCGACGAGCACCTGCGCCAGGCCCAGGCGCTGTGCCCGCAGGCGCGGGTGCAGCGGGTCGACGGCGAGCTGCTCAGCTGGTACGGCCCGCGTGCGCTCGCGGGTTTGCGCTATCTGCGCGACCTGGCCCACAGCTAACAGAATGCCCCATGGAGAGCTACAAACCCCTGATTGCCCTGCTCGCCATCGTCAACCCGATCGGCGTGATTCCCTTTTTCATCCATTTCACCGGAGGCTTCACCCGCGAGCAGCGCCAGCGCACCATCCGCGTGGCAGCGTTCAGTGCCTTCGTGGTGATCGCCGTCAGCGCCTTGGCGGGGCTGAAGATCATCGAGTTCTTCGGCATCTCGCTGGCTTCGTTCCAGGTGGGCGGTGGCACGCTGTTGCTGATCTCGGCGCTGCAGATGCTGAATGCCCAGCCTGCTGAAACCCGCCGCGAAGACGTGACCGATGGTGAAGACAAGGTCGATGCCGGCGACAGCATCGCGGTGGTGCCGCTGACCATTCCGCTGCTCACCGGCCCGGCCACCATCTCCACCATGGTGATCTATGCCGACAAGACTCGCCACTGGTGGGAGCTGGCCTTCCTCGTTGGCTACGGCGTGGTGATCGGCATCGCGGTGTGGTTGGCCTTCAGCGCCGCGGGGCGCATTGCCAAGGTGCTGGGCAAGACCGGCATCAATGTGATGACACGCTTGATGGGGCTGATCTTGGCCGCGCTGGCGGTCGAGGTGATGTCGGACGGTTTGATCAAGCTCTTTCCCATCCTCGCCAGCACCGTGCGTTAAGCCCGAGAGCGCACTTCACGCAGGCTTCATTCGCGCTTCATGGGCCAGGGCGACATTGCGTCGCTTCAACCCAGGAGCCCGCATGAAAGCCAACCCGCTCGTCGCCAAAACCCTCGCCATTCTGGTCATCGTCGGCCTGCTGATGCTCGCACTGGGGCGCATCGGCCACCTGGCCGACGAGCGGCAACAACGCTTCCACGAGGCCAAGGCCAGCGTCGAACAACGCCAGGCCGGCCGCCAGGCGCTGCTCGGGCCGGTGTTGCACAGCAGCTGCACCGAAGAGTGGGACGTCGTCAGCGGCAAAGGCAAAGACCGCATCGTCAGCGCCGGCCGGCGCGAGTTCATGCTCAGCGACACGCCACAGCAGCTGAGCGTGCACACCCGCGTCACCATGGAACCACGCTACCGCGGCCTCTTCAAGATCAACACCTATTCGGCCAAGACGTTGCTGAAGGCGCAGTGGGCGCCGCTCGTGGCCTTGCGGCCGGTGGCCGAGCACGCCGGCTCGCGCCTGAGTTGCCAGGCGCCGGTGTTGATGGTGGGGGTGAGTGATGCGCGCGGCATCCGCCAGGCTGTGGTTCAGGTGGCAGGTGAGTCTTTGCCGGTGATGCCGGGCACGGTGCACCAGAGCCACCCGCGTGGTTTTCATGCGGTGTTGCCCGAGGCTCTGCGTGCGGCGGCGCAGCCGCTCGCCGCCGAGGTGACGCTCGAACTGGTGGGCACCACCGATCTGGCCGTCGCGCCGGTGGCCAACGACACCCGCATGCAGCTCGACGCCAACTGGCCGCACCCGTCGTTCGGCGGGCGTTTTTTGCCGGTCACGCGCGAGGTGCGGGCCGATGGGTTCAGCGCGGCGTGGCAGGTGTCGTCGCTCGCCACCACCGCGCCGCTCGACTTTGTGCGCGGCGCGGCCCTGTGTGCTGGCGAGGGCGCCGAAGGCAAGTGCATCGAATCGTTCAACGTGTCGTTCATCGACCCGGTGAACCCCTACTCGCTGAGCGACCGGGCCATCAAGTACGGCCTGCTGTTCATCGCGCTCACCTTCGTGGCGGTGGCCATGGTCGAGGTGATGCGCCGCCTGCGTGTGCACCCCATCCAGTACCTGCTGGTGGGGTGTGCGTTGTCGATCTTCTTTCCGCTGTTGCTCAGCCTGTCTGAACACCTGTCGTTCGCGCTCTCGTATGCGCTGGCCAGCGGGGCCTGTGTCGGCTTGCTCGGTGTTTACGCCAGCCACCTGCTGGGCGGTTGGCGTGCAGGCCTGGGTTTCGGCGCGGGTGTGGCCGCTTTGTATGGCGCGCTCTACGCCCTGCTGCAGATGGAGCAAACCGCGCTGGTGATGGGCTCGGTGTTGCTCTTCGTCGTGCTCGCCGCGGTGATGCTGTTGACCCGCCGTGTCGACTGGTACAGCCTGTTGCGCATGCCAGCAACACCTGCGGTTGTCGAGTAAGCCTCACAGAGGGTTCGAAGGCTAGACTCTGCGGCGAACAGCAGAGCGGCCTCCCGTGACCCCCTCCACCTACGACTACATCATCTGTGGTGCCGGCACCGCCGGCTGCCTGCTGGCCAACCGGCTCTCGGCCGACCCGAGCAAGCGGGTGCTGCTGATCGAAGCCGGTGGCAACGACGATTACCTGTGGATCCACATCCCGGTCGGCTACCTCCATTGCATCGGCAACCCGCGCACCGACTGGTTGTATTTCACCGATGAAGACCCGGGCCTGAACGGCCGCAAGTTGCGCTACCCGCGAGGCAAGGTGCTGGGTGGCTGCTCCAGCATCAACGGCATGATCTACATGCGCGGCCAGGCGCGTGACTACGACCACTGGGGCGCACTCGGTAACGTTGGCTGGAGCTGGCGCGAGTGCCTGCCGGCGTTCATGAAGCACGAAGACTTTCACAACGGCGCCGACGCCGCGCACGCCGCGCCCGGCTTCGACGCGAGCGGCGAGCGCCAGGGTGGCGAGTGGCGCGTTGAAAAACAGCGCCTGCGCTGGGATGTGCTCGATGCGTTTGCGCAGGCCGCACAACAAGCCGGCATCCCGCACAGCAAAGACTTCAACCGCGGTGACAACGAAGGGGTGGGCTACTTCGACGTCAACCAGCGCCGCGGCATCCGCTGGAACGCCACCAAGGCGTTTTTGCGCCCCATCGAACACCGCGACAACCTGCAGGTGTGGACGGGAGCGCACATCTCGCGGGTCTTGCTCGACGCGGGTGACGGCAGCGAGCGCCGCGCGGTCGGCGTGGAGGTGTTGCCACACGGCGGCGGCGAGCCGATCCAGGTGAAGACACGCGGCGAGGTGATCCTCGCCACCGGCGCGATCGGTACGCCGCAGATTTTGCAGCTCTCGGGCATCGGTGCGGCGAGCCTGCTGCAGCACCACGGCATCACGGTGCAGCACCACCTGCCGGGTGTGGGTGGCAACCTGCAAGACCATTTGCAGATTCGCGCGGTTTACAGCGTGCAAGGCGTGAAGACGCTCAACACGCAGGCCAACTCGTTGTGGGGCAAGGCGATGATCGGCCTCGAATACGCGTTCAAGCGCAGCGGCGCGATGAGCATGGCGCCCTCGCAGCTGGGGGCCTTCACCCGCAGCGACCCCGGGCAACCGCACGCGAACCTCGAATACCACGTGCAGCCGCTCTCGCTCGACGCCTTTGGCGAGCCGCTGCACAAATTCAACGCCTTCACCGCCAGCGTGTGCAACCTCAACCCCACCAGCCGCGGCCAGGTGCAGATTCGCAGCACGGTGCCGACCGAGGCGCCGAGCATCCGCGCCAACTACCTCAGCACCGCCGAAGACCGCCGCGTGGCCGCCGATTCGCTGCGGGTCACCCGCCGCATCGTGGCCCAGCCGGCGCTGGCCAAGTACACACCGCAAGAAGTCAAACCGGGCACCCAGTTCCAGACCGACGACGAGCTCGCCCAGCTGGCCGGTGACATCGGCACCACCATCTTTCACCCAGTGGGCACGGCCAAGATGGGCCCCGAGGCCGACCCGCTGGCGGTGGTCGACGCGCGTCTGCGTGTGCATGGTGTGCGCGGCCTGCGGGTGGTCGACGCGAGCGTGATGCCCACCATCACCAGCGGCAACACCAACTCGCCCACCTTGATGATTGCCGAGCGCGCAGCCGCCTGGATTCTCGCGGGCTGATGTTCCTCCTCGACTACACCAACTCGCTGGTCTTCAGCTCGGCCGTCAACCTGATTGTTGGCATCGCGCTGTTGCTGGCCTGGCGGCGCGACCCGCGCCAGCTCTTCTCGCGCGACCTCGGCTGGGCCTACCTGGCCCAGATCTGCGTGCCACTGGCCTACTTCGCGATGCGCCAGCCGCAGCCGGGGGTGCAAGTCATCGGCATGCTTGCGGTGGTCACCTCCTCGGCGCTGTACCTCGCGCTGGTGATACTGGGCAGCGCGCGGCTGGCGGGCTTTACGCCCACGCGGGTGCAGAGCGGCCTGGTGTTCGTGGGTTTGTTGTTGGTGGGGCTGGTGCTGATCCAGGTGCACCCGCGCCTGGCGCAGGCGCTCAGTGCCTGCCTGCACGTGGTCGCGGGCATTGTGGCCATGGGCTGGTTGTGGCGGCTGGGTGCTGGCGAACGGCTGGTCGGCGTGATGCTCGTCCTGGTGGGCGCCAACCAGTTTGTGTTTGTGGTGATGGGCGAGCCCGGCCTGGGTGTGCAGTTGGCCATGGCCGGCGTGTTGCGGCTGACACTGGGCCTGTCGTTGTTGCACGCGGCGGTGAGCCGTTCGCTGGACGAATCGCGGCGCCTGCGGCAGCGCTTTCAGCAGCTCACCGAACGTTCACACCAGGGTGTGGCCGTGGTGCAAGGCGAGGATCTGACCTACGCCAACCCGGCGTTCTTGCGCATCTACGGCCTGTCGTCGCTGTCGGAGGTGAACACGCTGTGGCGCGACGCGACCATGCCCGAAAAAGAGCGTGCCCAGGCGCGCGAGCGGCACCGCCAGATCGTCAGCGGCGAGCTGACCCAGGCCAACTGGGACGGGCAGCGCTACCGCTTCGACGGCACGCCGATCCACCTGCGCTTTTCGGCCTGGCGGGTCGATTGGGACGGCAAGCCCGCCGAGCAGGTGGTGGTGACCGACGAGACCGCACAGCACAACGCCACCCAGGCCTTGTTGCACCAGGCCACCCACGACGAGCTGACCGGCCTGCCCAACCGCAGTGCCTTGCTGCAGCGCCTGCGTGTGCTGTGCGCTGTGCCTGACAACGCCTTTGCGCTGGTGCTGCTCGACGTCGACCGCTTCAAGCTCTTCAACGAAGCGCATGGCCACCCGGTGGGCGACGAGGTCTTGCGCACACTCGCCACCACGCTCGAGCAGACCCTGGCCGGCGAGGCCGAGGTCATGCGCCTGGGCGAAGACGAGTTCGCTCTGCTGGCCCACCGCGCCGGCGATGAAGACAGCGCCCACGCGGTGACGCAGCGGGTGCGCAAACGCCTGTCGCGTGCCCTGACCGTGCACCGGCACGAGTTTTTTCTCGATGTCTCGATGGGTGTGGCGCTCTACCCCGGCACCACCCGCAACCCCGAGGCCTTGTTGCGCGCGGCCAATGCCGCCATGCACCAGGCCAAGGCCGTGCCGGGTACCTCTTTGCAGTTTGCGCAAGAGCGTTTTGAGCGCGGCTCGGGCATCGAGCTCGACGCCGAACAGGGCTTGCGTGCCGGTGTCAGCAACGAAGAGTTTGTGCTGTTCTACCAACCCAAGGTCGATGCGCGCAGCGGCGCGCTGGTGGGCTTCGAGGCGCTGGTGCGCTGGGACCGCCCGGGCCTGGGCCGCATCGCGCCCAATGATTTCATTCCCGCGGCCGAACGCACCGGTTTGATCGTGCCCTTGGGCCGCCTGATCCTGGCGCAGGCTTGCCAGCAGGTGGCGCGCTGGCAAAGCGAGCTCGGCAACGCGTTGCCGGTGGCGGTGAACGTCTCGCCGCTGCAGCTGCTCGACGCCGGCTTTCCCGGCATGGTGGCCAACACGCTGCAGCAGTACGGCGTGCCACCCACGCTGTTGACGCTGGAGATCACCGAAAGTGCCGCCGTCACCCACCTGGAGCAGGCGCGCGACCAGATTCGCGAGATGCGCGCCCATGGTGTGGAAGTGGCGCTCGACGACTTCGGCACCGGCTTTTCATCGCTCAACCTGTTGCGCAGCCTGCCGGTGAGCGCGGTCAAGATCGACCGCTCGCTGATCGAGCCGCTGCCGGCGGTCGACGCGTCGGCGGTGGTCAAGGCCATCTGCCAACTCGCGGGGGTGCTGCAGCTCGACGTGGTGGCCGAAGGCATCGAAACCGAAGCCCAGGCCGAGGCCGCGCGCCAAGCCGGCTGCCATGTGTTGCAGGGCTCGCTGTTTGACCTGCCCCTCACCGCCGATCAGGCGCGTGAGCGGCTGCGGCAACTCCGGGTCGCCTAGCTCGACACCTCAGGCTCTCAGCCTGCGGTGACCCGGTTGACCACCGCCTTGGCATACGCCGAGGTGCTGGCCGTGCCGCCCAGGTCGCCGGTGCGAACCTTGTCGATGTTGAGCGTGTCATCGATGGCTTTGCGCACGCGTGTGGCCTTGTCGTGCAGCTTCACGTGGTCGAGCATCAAGGCAGCGGCCAGCAGCAAGGCGGTGGGGTTGGCCAGGCCCTTGCCGGCGATGTCGGGTGCCGAGCCGTGCACGGCTTCGAAGATGGCGGCGTCGGCGCCGATGTTGGCGCCCGGCGCCATGCCCAGGCCGCCCACCAGCCCGGCCACCAGGTCGGAGAGGATGTCGCCAAAGAGGTTGGTGGTGACGATCACATCGAACTGGTAGGGGTTCAGCACCAGCTTCATCGCGCAGGCGTCGACGATCACGGTGTCGAGCTCGATGCGGCCTTTGTACTTCTTCTCGTACAGCTGCAGCCCCGTCTCCAGGAAGATGCCCGTGAGCGCCTTCATGATGTTGGCCTTGTGCACCAGCGTGATCTTCTTGCGGCCGGTGGCGATGGCGTGTTCGAAGGCAAATTCAAGCAAGCGGCGGCTGCCGGCGCGGGTGTTGATGCCGGTGGCCATGGCCACCGCGTGCGGGTCGTCGTCGATCTGCACATAGTGCTCGTGACCGATGTACAGGCCTTCGAGGTTTTCGCGCACGATCACCAGGTCGATGTTGTCGTAACGACCGCCGGGGATGATGGTGTGCGCCGGGCGCAGGTTGGCGTAGAGCTTGAACTCTTCGCGCAGGCGCACGTTGGATGAGCGGTAGCCGCTGCCCGAAGGCGTTTCCAGCGGGCCCTTGAGCGCCAGCCGGGTGCGGCGGATGCTGTCAATGGTGGCTTGCGGCAGCGGGTCGCCTGCCACGGCCACACCGCCCAGCCCGGCGATCTGGCGGTCCCACACGAAGGGGGCGCCCACGGCGTCGAGCACTTGCAGGGTGGCGTCGACGATCTCGGGGCCGATGCCGTCACCAGGGATGAGGGTGGCTGGGATGGGGGTGGGCATGGCAGGCCTTTCGCGGGATGTCGGGAGAAGTGGCGGCGAGGATACTCGTGCCACACCCTTGCAGAGGGCATGCCAGTTGATTACATCGTGGTTACGTGCGCGATTCGCCCCGCGCCGGTGCGCAGCCTCAGGACAAGAGCTGCTTGCGCGCCCGGTGCAGCCGCACGAAGAGGTTGTCTTCGCTGATGGCCAGGGCCTCGCACACCGCCTCGGTGGGCTGGTCTTGCAACACGCGCAGTTGCATCACGTCGCGCAGGCCGCTGGGCAGGGCGGCGATGCGCGCCAGGGTGTGGCGCAGTTGTTCGCGCTGCTCGGCCACCTTGTCGGGCTGCGGCTGCGGGCATTGCATCGCCAGAGTGGCGTCGTCCAACGCCTGTTCGTCCAGGCTGTCCAGGCCGGCGCGGCTGCGCACCAGGTCGACGATCTTGTGTTTCAAGATCGCGGTGAGCCAGGAGCGCAGCGCGGCGCGCCCGGCAAACGCGGCGCGGCCGGAGATCACGGCTTCGAACACGTCGTGCACCACGTCTTCGGCCAGCATCGGGTCGTGCAGCTTGCGTTGGGCGAAGCGCACCAGGTAGCTGCGGTGCGAGACCATCTCGTGCCAGCTCACCGGCATGAACTGACTGCCCCCCGCTCCATGGGTACATGGAGCGACCCCCCTGGGGGATGCAGGCCGGCTTGGGGCAGCCCGGCGCTCGGCCTGTGGCGGGGCAAAGGCAAGTGCGGCGGTGGCGTTCATGGGGCTTCCTGGGTGGTGCGGTTCGGTGAAGAGACTGTCGCGGCCGCACCTCGCAGCAGCCTCGCCAAACATCACAGCCAGATCACATTTGCGTAAGAACGGCGGGCCAGCCACGACAATTCCGCCATGCCCGCCACCATCCTCGTTGCCGAAGACCAGACCGACATCCGCGAGCTGATTGCGCTCAACCTGCGCAACGCCGGCTACGAGGTCACCACCGTCGCCGACGGCCCGGCGGCGCTTGCGAGCCAGCACGAGCAGGCGAGCGACCTGTTGATCCTCGATTTGATGATGC
Organism: Rhizobacter sp.; assembly: GCA_046598195.1. Lineage (GTDB taxonomy): Bacteria > Pseudomonadota > Gammaproteobacteria > Burkholderiales > Burkholderiaceae_C > Rhizobacter. The sequence continues at coordinate 28,671 of JBKJJF010000120.1, forward strand.
CGGGCCTGGACGGGCTGGAGGTCTGCAAGGCGCTGCGTGCGCGCGGCCGCAGCTCACCCATCCTGATGCTCACCGCCCGCGCCACCGAGCTTGACCGGGTGCTGGGCCTGGAGCTGGGCGCCGACGACTACCTGACCAAGCCCTTTTCACTGGCCGAGCTGCTGGCGCGTGTGAAGGCCTTGCTGCGCCGTGCCGACCTGCTGCGCGCCGCTCAATCGGGCGGCCAGGCCCAGCCGGGCGCGCTGCGCAATGGCGACCTGGAGATCCTGCCGACCAAGCGCCAGGTGCGTTACCGCAGCGAGCTGCTCGATTTCACCGCGCTGGAGTTTGATCTGCTGCTGCACTTCGCGAGCCACCCAGGCCATGTGTTCTCGCGCGCGCAGCTGCTCAATGCGGTGTGGGGTTACACGCACGATGGTTATGAGCACACGGTCACCACCCACATCAACCGCCTGCGGGCCAAGCTCGAAGCTGACCCGATGCGCCCACAGTTGATCCTGACGGTGCGCGGCGCCGGCTACAAGATGCGAGAAGCGCCCCTGTGATGATGACAGCCCCTCGCCCAACGAGTACGTTGAGCGATCCCCCGAGGGGATGCGGGCCGGCTTGGGAGCGGCCCGGCGCTCGGCCCGCCGCGTTGATCGACGCAGTTGACACATGAGTGTTCGCCTCAAGATCGCGCTGACGATCTTCGCGACCGGCTTCGTCACGGCCTTGGCCGTGCTTGCCACCGTGGTGTTCGCCTTCCAGCGTTTCGAACACGAAACCACTTACCAGCGGGCCTCGGCTTTTCTGGGCCGGGTGGTGGCGACCTACGACAACCTGTTCGAGATGCACGAGCGTTACCCCGAAGACTTCAACGTCTTCCTGAAGAACCTGGTGCTGTTCGAGCCCGACACCCAGCTCTACCTGCTCGACCCCGAAGGCACGGTGCTCGCGAGCACCGGCTCGGTGCAGCTGCCACCCGGTTTCAAGGTGGCGATGGGCCCGGTGCGCGAGGCGGCCACCAAACCGGGCGCGGCCTATGTGATGGGCGACGACCCCGAGCGCATGGACGCCGACGCCATCGTCACCGCCCGGCCGGTGGGCCGGCGTGTCATCCGCTCCGGCGAGCCGGTGGCCGGCTACCTCTACCTCGTGTGCCACAAAGAGGCTTTGCCGGCCAGCCGCTGGCACACGCTGCGGGCGAGTTTTGCGCAACCGGCCATGTGGCTGATCACCGCCATCGTGGCGTTTACCACGGTGCTGGCCGCGCTGGTGATCGCCTCGGTCACCCGGCCGCTGAAGCGCCTCACACAGGCGGTGGCGGCGCTGTCTGAAAAAGGGCTGCAAGAAGGTGCGGCGCACGCCCAGCCGCTGCTGCCCGCCGCCACGCGCGACGAGTTTGGCCAGCTCACCCAGGCCTTCGGCGCCATGCTGGCGACCTTGCGCAAACAGTGGGACGCACTGCGCCGGCTCGACCACTTCCGCCGCGAGGCGGTGAGCAACCTCTCGCACGACCTGCGCTCACCCCTCACCGCCACCACCGCCTGCCTGGAGACGCTGCAAGCGCGCTGGGCCGGCGATGCAGCGCGCGAAGACGACCACCGCCTGGCCGAGGTGGCCTTGCGCAACACCCGCAACGCGGCGCGCATGGTGCAGTCGCTCGGCGACCTGGCCACGCTTGACGAGCCGGCGTTCCAGCTGCGCCGCGAGCAGGTTGACCTGCACGAGCTGCTGGCCGACATCGCCGCACGTTTTACCGAGCGGGCCGCCCAGCGGGGTGTGGCGCTGCTGGCTTTGCACGACGGCGAACACCCGGTGGTGGCCGAGGTCGATGTCGAGCTGTTCGAGCGCGCGGTGGCCAACCTGGTCGACAACGCGCTCAAGTTCTGCGGCAGTGGCTGCCGCATCACGGTGCAGGCCGAAGAGCGGGGCGCCGAGGTGGTGGTGTGGGTGCGCGACACCGGCCCGGGCATCGCCGAGGCCGACCTGCCCCACCTCTTTGACCGCTTCTACCAGGCCCGCCAGACGGTGGCCCCCGCCACCGGCGAGGGGGGCAAGGGCCTCGGCCTGGCGATCGTCAAGCGCATCGTCGAGCTGCATGGCGGCAGCGTGGCCGTGACCCGTTCTGCGACGCAGGGCACAGAGGTGAAGTTGGTGCTTCCCTCGGCGGGCCGCCCCAAGTTGGCGCGTGAAAACCCCTAGTGTGTGCATGAAAGCACCGTCCTAAAGTCCGCCCACTCGCAGCTGGCAGCGAAATCTGCCGGGCACTGGCGGGGGTCTGAGGAGACATATATAAGGCGGCCGCAGTACAAAACTCGCAGGCTGCAACAAAGGCCGGTGCCCAAGAAGCACACGTGCCGATGACATCATGCAGGGGCGTCAGGGAAACCTGACGCCCTTTGTGTTTTTGGGGTGCTCCCTCCTTGGATCTGATCACCGTCACCCTCGCTTCGCTGTTTGCCGGCTTTGTCGATGCCATCGTCGGCGGGGGCGGCCTCATCTTGGTGCCGGCCTTGTTCAGCGTGTTTCCCAACGCGGCGCCGGCCACCCTCTTTGGCACCAACAAGGGCGCCGCTGTTTGGGGCACGGCCTGGGCCACGGCGCAGTTCGCCAGACGCGTGACCCTGCGCTGGGCGGCCCTGTTGCCCGCCGCTGCGGCAGCGCTGGCTGGCAGCTTCGCCGGCGCCTGGACGGTCACCCTGGTCAGCCCCCAAGGCCTGCGCCGCGCCCTGCCCCTGGTGCTGCTGGCGGTGCTGGCCTACACCTTGGCGCGCAAAGACCTGGGCCGCCACCACACGCCACGCTTCAGCGGCCGCGATGAGGCGCTGGTGGCCAGCGCCATCGGCTTGTTGATCGGGTTCTACGACGGGTTTTTTGGCCCCGGCACCGGCAGCTTCTTTGTCTTTTTGTTCGTGCGCCTGCTCGGCTACGACTTTTTGCACGCGAGCGCCAGCGCCAAGCTGCTCAACACCGCGACCAACGTCTCGGCGCTCACCTTGTTTGCCCTCACCGGCCACGTGTGGTGGCACATCGCGGCGGTGATGGCGGTGGCCAACGTGATCGGCAGCCTGTTCGGCACACGCCTGGCGCTGAAACACGGCGCGGGGTTTGTGCGCTGGGTCTTCATTGCCGTGGTGTCGGCGCTGATCCTGAAAACGGGTTACGACGCCTTCTGGCGCTGAATGTCGCCGCGCAACTGCTTGGCGTAATCGCGGTAGTCGACCTCCAGCGTGTAACGCGCCGAGCCCACATAACGCTGCGCCTGGTGGCGCTGGTGGCGGGCGATCTCGGCCTGCATCGTGCGGGTGTCGGGCAGCTGGGTTTGGCCCGCCAGCACCGAGGCGACCCAACGCGCCTGGATTTCCACCAGCGGAATCGTCGGCCCGATCGGCTGCACCAGGCCCACAAAATACAAACCCGGCAAGTCCGGCGCCAGCATGCGGCGGTACAAGGCCACCTGGCCGTCTTTCACCTCAAACAGCGCGGGCGCGATGAAGGGGAAGCTCGTGCGGTAGCCGGTGGCGTAGATGATCGCGTCGATGGGCGCCGTGCTGGCGTCGTCAAACGCCACCTGCGTGCCCTGCAGCTCGCGCACATTGGGCTTGATGCGGATCCAGCCGTGGCCCACGTAGGGCAGCAGCTCCTGGCTGAGGGTGGCGTGCTCTTGCCAGATGGCGTGTTGGGGGCGCGGCACACCGTAACGGGCCTGGTTGCCCACCGCCAAGTAGGCGAGCCGCTGCACCAGCGAGCGCGCCAGCCGAGTGGGCAGGTGCCACTTGCGCATGAAAAACGACGACCAGCGGTCGATCGGCACGCCCATGATGTATTTCGGCATCACCCAGGCGCTGCGCCGGGTCGAGAGCAGCGTGCTCTTGGCCGACTTGCACACGTCGACCGCGATGTCGACCGCCGAGTTGCCAATGCCCACCACCAGCACGTGTTTGTCTTTGAAGGGCTCGGCGGTGCGGTAGTGGTGCGAGTGCATCGCCAGGCCGTCGAAGTGGCCGGCGAACTCGGGCCAGCGCGGGTCCCACAGGTGGCCGTTGGCGACCAGCACCGCGCGGTAACGTTTCACTTCACCGCCGCCCTTGTCACCGCCCAGGCGCACGTTCCAGGTGCCGTCGCCCACCGGGCTCACGTCGTCGACCCGGGTGTTGAAGCGGATCTGCGGCAACACGCCTGCGCGCTCGGCATAGGCTTCCAGGTAGTCCATCACCTCGTAGTGCGAGAGAAAGTCGGGGCAGGAATCGGGAATCGGGAAGTCGGCGTAGCCGAGGTTGTTGCGGCTGGTGTCGATGTGCAGGCTGCGGTAGGCCGACGACAAACCGTTGTCGTTTTCGTAGCGCCACATGCCACCGATCTGGGAGCCGATCTCGAAACACTCGAAGTTGACGCCCTGCTCCTTCAGCGCCTTGGCCAGGGCCACACCGGAAGAACCGGCACCGATGATGCACACCGGCAGCTGGGGGTCAGTCATCCGAGCGGTTCTCCAGGTAAGCGGCGACGATGTTGTCGACATGGCGATCGGCCTGCAGCCCGAGGCTCAGCGCCCGCGCCGAGGTGAAGGCCCGTGGCCAGCCGTCGACGATGTTTTGCATGGGCGCGTCGGGCTGCCACACGATGCGCCCGCTGGCGCCACGCCGCTCAACGGCCGCAGCGATCTCGGCCGGGGTGACGGTGAGCGAGGGCAGGTTCATCGCCCGCGTCGGCCCGAAGCGGCTGGCCGGCAATGTGTGCAACGCGAGAAAGCTGTTCACCACAGACTGCACCGAAGCCACTGGAAAACGGGTGTCGGGCGCCAGCGGGCAGACCGCGTCGCGCCCGTTGAGCGGCTCGCGGATCAACGCGGCCAGCCGGTCCGACACACTGCCGCTGGCCGGGCCCGGGTGTGTCAGCACCACTGGCAGGCGCAACACCCGGCCGTCAATAAAACCGCGGCGGGTGTAGTCGTTGATCAGCAGCTCGGCCATGGCTTTGTGCGTGCCATACGAGGTTTGCGGGGTCTGCGCCACGGGGTCGTCGACCGTGTCGGGCAGCGGGCCGCCGAAGGTCGAGATCGAGCTCGCGAACACGAATGACGGCGCCTGGGCCTGCGCGCGGCAACGCTCCAGCAGCTGCATCAGTGCCTGCACGTTGACGGCCAGGCCGTGTGCAAAGTTTTGCTCGGCGTCGAGCGTCAGCGTGGCGGCAAGGTGAAACACCGCGTCGACCGGCTGGGCAAACAGCTGCTGCATGAAAGCCGCGTCGCAGATGTCGCCCTGCAAGCCGCCAGCGACGGGCCGGTTGTCGGCCAGCAGCAGCTCGGTGATGGGCTGGCCACGCAGCGTGCCACGTTGGCGCAGCGTGGCGGCCAGATGGGAGCCGATAAAACCCGCGGCACCGAGCAGCAGAACCCTCATCAGCCGGTGTAGCTAAAACTGCGGTAGGTGGAGATCAGGCGCTGGTAGGCCGACATGGCACGTTCATGCACCTGCGGGTCACGCACGAAGCGGGCGTCGTGCAAAAAACCGATCATCAGGCTGTTGATCTCGAAGGTGAGCTGGGTCGGGTCGGTGTCGGGCCGCAGGTGGCCTTCTTCGATGCAGAGCGTGATGGTGCGCTTGAGCTGGCCGCGCCAGGTCATCACCCAGTCGAGCAGCTGGTCACGCAGGCCGCTTTCCAGGTGGTCGAGGTCGAAGGCGGCGGTGGTGTGCAGGCCGCCGGCCATGGCGTTCTCGCCGGTGCCGCGCCCGATCCAAAGCCGCATGATCGCGTTCAGCCGCGGCAGGCCGCGTGGTTCGCTCAAGGTTGGCAAGAAGACGTTTTCCGCAAAGATGCGGCCGTATTCGGCCAGCACCTTGGTCTGCAGCGCTTCGAGTGAGCCGACCCGGGCAAAAACACCACTCTTGCTGATGTTCATGCGCTTGGCCACTTCGCCCAGCGTGACGGCGGCCAGGCCTTCGACAACCGCGATGCGCAAGGCGGCCTGGATGATGGATTGCAGCGTTTGTTCGCTTTTGGCGAGCTTCACGGTCATGTTGGCGACCTCTTTTCCCTGAAGAGGAGCAGTATATGAAGGGATTCGCACGACCGTGTTAGTGGTTTCCGAAGCGCTTTGTTGGCCTGGATATGTGAGGCTGTTTGATCGATCATCGGGGCTGCCCCCTCGGTAGCATGTTCTTTGAGAAGAACTGACCATCACGGACACACCCATGCCTGTCGACCCGAAACTGCGCTCGTTGAACATTGACGTGCCTGCCCAGCCCGAGGTGCTGGTCAAGCTCTCTTTGCTGCTGGCCGAAGACGATGTGGACTTGCCCACCTTGGGCCGCCTGGTCGAAGCCGACATGGCGCTGGCCGCTGCGGTGATGAAGGCCGTCAACTCCTCGCTCTACGGCCTCAAGGGCCGGGTGCAGAGCGTGCAGCAGGCGGTGATGTACCTGGGCACCCGCGAGGTGGCAGCCGTGACCTTCGAATTTAGCCTGCGGGCGGTGTTCCCGGCCGCCCCCGAGCTTGACGCCGTGTGGCAGCGCGCCACCGTGCGCGGCCTGCTGATGGGCCGCATCGGCCAGGCGCTGAGCGTTGACCCCTGGGGCGCGCACTCGGCGGGCCTGTTTGAGGAGTGTGGCAAGGCGGTGCTGTTCAAGCACGCGCCCGAGGTCTACAGACCCCTGCTGCAAACCTCGGCCAACGACACCGAGCTGGTTGAACGCGAATACGAAACCTTTGGCGTGAGCCACGACGCGCTCGGCGCCTCGCTGTGCGAAAGCTGGGGCCTGGGCGCCGCGGCCGTCGCCAGCGTGCGCCACCATGTGCGCGTGAATGCCTTGCGCCAGCTGCCGGCGCAAGCGCCACGCCGCTCCATCTGCGCGCTGTCGGCCCTGGCCAATGCGCTGATGACCGACCCCGATACGCTGGAAGAAGTGGCCCAGGCGGTTGCTCCGCAGGCGATGCTGGATCAAACGCTCGTGCTGCGTGGCGCTCGCAAGGTCCAGCAGCAGATCGAAGATGCCGCCGTGAGGGGATAGGCGCGGTTGGGCCGAGGTCTTTCTTGGCGGCCCTTGTGTCCTCTTCACGGGTGACGAAGCTGAGGCGCCACGCCAAGCGTCAAGGCGTCACAAGCGTCGCGTGGTTTCCCGCACGATCAGCTCCAGCGGCGGCAGCACGATCTCTTCACTGGCGTGCCCCAGCATGTTCAAGAGCGCGTGCGCCGCGAACAAGCCCATCTCGTAGATCGGCTGGCGCACTGTGGTGATCGGTGGCGTCAGGTAGGCGGCGGCCGGCAGGTCGTCCACCCCCACCAGAGACAGGTCGTCGGGCACCCGCACCCCGCGGCGGTACATCGCCACCCGGGCGCCGAACGCCGTCTGGTCGTTGGCGGCAAACACCGCGGTGAACGGGTGGCCGTTGTCGAGCAGGCGGTTCATCGCCAGCAGCCCGCCGCTTTCCAGAAAGTCGCCCTGCACGATCAGCTCGGGCACGACGTTGAGGCCGGCCTCCTGGTGGGCGCGGTGGTACCCGGCCAGGCGCTCGGCGGCGTCGCTGTGGTCTTGCGGGCCGGCGATGTGGGCGATGCGCTTGTGGCCCAGGCTGATGAGGTGGCGCGTGGCGAGGTGGCCGCCGTGCTCCTGGTCGAGCGTGCGTGCGCGCACGTTGGGCGCTTCGAGCTTGCGGCCGGTCACCACAATCGGCTGGTGGCGCGCGAACTCGACGATTTGTGCATCGGTGAGGTGGCCGGTCAGGATCACCAGCCCGTCGATGCGACGAGCCAGCAGCAGGCGGATGCGCTCGGCTTCTTCTTTTGCGTTCCAGTGCCCGCTCACGATGATGGGCGCGTAGCCAGTGCCCGCCAGGCCCTCTTCGATGCCGCGCATGGCGCGGTTGAAAAACGGGCTTTCGATGTCTTGCGTGAGGATGCCCACCGTCATGGTGGTGCCGGTTTTCAGGCTGCGCGCAAACAGGTTGGGCTTGAAGTCGAGCTGTTGGATCGCGTTTTCGACCGCCGTGCGCTTGTCGGAGGCCACCCGCGCCGTGCCGTTGAGGATGCGCGAGACGGTGCTCGGCGACACGCCGGCCACCCGTGCCACGTCCAGCAGCGTCACCGTTTCGGGCAGGGCGGGGGTGTCGCTCAATGGATCGTGGGGCTGGGTCACGGGGCGCGGGTCGGGAAACGTTTGCAGGGCAAGCCGCAATTCTGCATGGCGGCGTGATCATGATAACGTTTTCAAGAAACCAAACCACCCGGATGTACCGGCAACGACCCCGTACCCACCCCCAGGAGACAGCATGAAGACACTTTTCGCCCTGTTGGCCGCTTGTTGCGGCCTGTTGGCTACCGCCCCGGCGCTGGCCTGCAGCTTCGAGCAGCCACCGCAAGCGCGCGCCGAAAGCTGCAACCGGCTGCTCGCGCGCAGCATCAACTTCGGCAACATGCTCGACCATGCCCGCGAGGGCATGGCCGGCCCTGCGCTGCGTGACGAGTTCATCGAGCTCACGGCGAAGGCCGGTTTCACCGCCATTCGCCTGCCGATCCGCTGGGACGCGCAGGCGGCCGACAAGCCGCCCTACGCCATCGACCCCGAGTTCTTCGCGCGCATCGACGGCGTGGTGAAACTCGCGCTCCAACACAAGCTCGCCATCGTGCTGGACATGCACCACTACACCGCGATGATGAGTGAGCCCGACGCCGAGCGCGCGCGCTTCCTCGGCCTGTGGACGCAGGTGGCCGAGCGCTACCGTGAAGCCCCGGCGAGCGTGATCTTCGAAGTGCTCAACGAGCCGAATGCCAAGCTCACCCAGGCGAAGTGGAACGACGCGCTGGCCGCCGTGCTGCCGGTGATCCGCGCCAGCAACCCGCATCGCACGCTGATCGTCGGCGGCTCGGAGTGGAACAACCGCAAGATGCTGGAGACGCTCGCGCTGCCCAAAGACGACCGCAACCTGATTGCCACCTTCCACTACTACGAGCCGATGGCGGTCACCCACCAGGGCGCCGAATGGGTGAGCGGCGCGGCGGCCTGGGCCGGCACCACCTGGCGCGGCCGCCCGAGCGAATTGCGAGAGCTGCGCGAGGCGTTCGACGCGGTGGCCGATTGGTCCAAACGCGAGCAGCGGCCCGTCTACCTGGGTGAATTCGGCGCCTATTCCAAAGCCGATGCCGCCAGCCGCATCGCCTGGACCCGCGCGGTACGCGAGCACGCCGAGGCGCGCGGTTTTGCCTGGGCCTACTGGGAGCTGGCGGCCGGTTTTGGCGTGCTGGAACCTCGCGCGCTGACCTGGCGCGAGCCGCTGCTGCGCACGCTGCTGCCGACCCCACCACGCTGACCCCGAGCTTTCCCTAGGTTCAGGCCGTTCTGGGGTTTTCCGTGTTGACACCGGTCTGGCGGGCGGTTGAAATCCGCTCCGTTGTGAAATCGATTTCATGCGAAATCGGATTACAACCCGGCTCTCGTGCCGTGGCAGCGTTCCCAAGGTGGTTTTGCCTCAAAAGTTGAGGCTACCGCCCCGAATGTTGGCCCGGCGGTGCATGTGATGTGGTTACACCTGCGCCCATTCATGAAAACGTTGCCAGAAACGGCAACGAACCAAACGTCGACAAAGACGAGGAGACAGACATGAAAAAACTGACCCAGCCCTTGCTGCTCGCGGTGGCCGCCCTGGTGGCTTTCGGCGCGCAAGCCCAGACCAAGGTGACCATCACGGTCGCTTCGTTCCCTGACCTCGACCGCGGCGTCAAGGCCGCGATCCCGCTGTACCAGAAGCTCAACCCGAACGTCGAGATCAAGCTCGCCACGCTCGCCTACCCCGACCACCACACCGCGATGACCACGGCGCTGGCCACCGGTGCCAACCTGCCCGACGTGATGGCGGTCGACAACGACTTCATCGGCAAATTTGCCGAATCCGGCGGCCTCGAAGACCTCGGCAAGGCGCCCTACAACGCCATGCAGTACCGCAGCCAGGTGGCCAAGTTCAGCTACCCGCAGGCGATGAGCGTGGGCGGCATGCTGGCCGCGATGCCGGTCGACATCGGCCCGGGCGCACTCTTCTACCGCAAGGATTTGACCGACAAGGCCGGCGTCACCGAAGCCGACCTCACCAAGAGCTGGGAGTCGTACATCGAGGCCGGCAAGAAGGTGAAAGCCACCACCGGCGCTTACATGCTGGGCAACGCGGTCGACATCAAAGACATCGTGATCCGCTCCGGCCTGAAAGACGGCGAAGGCGCCTACTTTGACAAGAAGGGCCAGCCGCTCGTCACCAGCGCCCGCTTCGTCAAGGCCTTCGAGCTGGCCAAGGCAGCGCGTGTGGCCGGCATCGACGGCAAGATCGGCGCCTGGTCCAACGAATGGACCGAAGGTTTCAAGCGCGACAAGATCGCCTCGCAAATGATGGGCGCCTGGCTCAATGGCCACCTGACCAACTGGCTGGCCAAAGAGTCGGCTGGCAACTGGCGCTCGGCCCAGCTGCCCAACGGTTCGTTCGGCTACTGGGGCGGCTCGTTCTATGCCATCCCGAAGAAAGCGCAGAACAAGGCCGCGGCCTGGGACTTCATCAAGTTCCTCACGCTCAACAAAGAAATGCAGATCGAGGCCTTTCGCAAGCTCGATGCCTTCCCGTCGTTGATCGCAGCGCAGAACGACCCCTTCCTCGACGAGCCCATCGCCTACCTGGGTGGCCAGAAGGCCCGCCAGCAGTGGAAGCTGGCGGCCGACAAGATCCAGGCGATTGCCGTCGACAAGTACGACCCGGTGGCCAAGGACGTGGTCAACGCCGAGCTGGAAAAAGTGCTGGAGCAGAACAAGGACATCAAGACCGCCTTGGCCGATGCCCAGACTGCGCTGAAGAAGCGCGTGCGCCGCTGATCCACAGCCAAGCATCAACCCACCACCCCCGTTCGCACTGAGCCTGTCGAAGTGCCTGCATCGAAGCCCACGCTGGCTTCGACAGGCTCAGCCCGAACGGGATGGTGCGAACGGAACGAGGTGGTCAACGTGCCTTCTAGAAATCACCCGCTCGCCACGCCATCATGCAGGCCATGTCTGACCCCCTGACCCCGCAAGCGCCCGCCGCTGCCGTGGCCACCACGCCGCGGCGCAAGAAGCGCTTCGCGTTCCGCGACATCGCGCCCTACGTGTTCATCAGCCCGTTCTTCGTGCTGTTCTGCGTGTTCGGTTTGTTCCCGTTGTTGTTCTCCATGTACCTCTCGTTCCACCGCTGGGAGCCGGCGGCCGGCTTCGCAGCCATGAACTGGGTGGGCCTGGAGAACTACTGGTACGTGATCACCGACGACGAGTGGTTCCACAAGTCGCTCTACAACACGGTGTGGATGTCGATCGTCTCGGGTGTGCCGCAGCACGCGGTGGCGTTGCCGCTCGCGTTCTTCTTGCACCGCGCGTTTGGCCGCTGGCGCAACGCGGTGGTGGGCATCTACTTCCTGCCCTTCATCACCTCCAGCGTGGCGATCTCGCTGGTGTTCTCGACCCTCTTCTCGCGTGACTACGGTGTGGTCAACGCGAGCATCACCGCGCTCTCGCAGTGGCCGGTGTTCAGCTGGTTCCTGCCTGCGAATGTGATCGACTGGGGCCAGCCGCAGTACACCAAGTGGATGATCTCGTTTGTGGTGTTCTGGCGCTACGTCGGCTGGAACGTGGTGCTCTACCTCTCGGCCATCCAGACGATCCCGAAAGACTTGTTCGAGGCTGCCACGATGGACGGCGCCAAGCCGGCGCAGCAGTTCCGCCACGTGGTGCTGCCACTCTTGCGGCCGATGATCTTTTTTGCCGTCACGCTCACCATCATTGGCAACCTGCAGCTGTTCGAGGAGCCCTTCATCCTGACCGGTGGCACCGGTGGCATTGACCAGGCCGGCAAAACCGCGGCCATGCACATGTATGCCACCGCCTTCGTCGATGGCGACTTCGGCACCGCGTCGAGCATCGCCTGGCTGTTGTTCATGCTGATCGCGGGTGTGACCTGGCTCAACAACCGCGTGCTCGGCCAGCGCGAGGAAAAAGCATCATGAGCCGCAGCGCCCTCAAGGTCGGCCCGGGCCAGCTGAGCGCTTACGCCATCGTGATGGCGGGGGCGGTGCTGATGCTCGCGCCGTTCTATTTCATGTTCGTGTTCGCCACCCATTCCGACCGCGAGATCCTCTCGCTGCCGCCGCCAGTGTGGTTCGGCTCGGCCTTCATCGACAACGTGAAGCTGTTGCTCGAGCGCCTGCCCTACTTCTGGCACAACCTCGGCTGGAGCCTCTACGTGGCGCTCGCCATCACGGCGGCCAACCTGCTGCTGTGCTCGCTCGCGGGCTATGCGTTTGCGATGTTCGAGTTCAAGTACAAAAAGCAGCTGTTCGTCTTCGTGATGGGCACCATGCTGCTGCCGAGCTTCGTGGGCATGATCCCCACCGCGCTCACCATGAGCTGGCTCGGCTGGATGAACGAACCCAAGGCCCTCATCGTGCCGGGCGCCTGTGGCGCGTTGGGCATTTTCATGATGCGCCAGTACATCACCTCGGCCATCCCGCGCGACCTGATCGACGCCGCGCGCATCGACGGCTGTGGCGAGTTCGGCATCTACTTTCGCATCGTGCTGCCGCTCATCGGGCCAGCCCTCGGCACGCTCGGCCTCGTCACCTTCATCGGCTCCTGGAACAACTTCATGGGCCCGCTGATCGTGATGCGCGACATGGAGATGTACACCGTGCCGCTCGCGTTGCGCGCCTTGCAAGGCACGGGGCAAACGCCCTGGGGCGCCATCTGCGCGGGCTCGTCGATCGCGGTCGTGCCGTTGCTCGTGATCTTCATGCTGGCCTCGCGCCGGCTCATCGAAGGGCTGACCGCTGGTGCGGTCAAGGCCTGAACCTTTTTCACCGACTTTTGTTTTCAACTTGCACACAAGGATTCGACGCGTGACCCAGCAGAAATTTCCCGCCGGCTTTGTGTGGGGCGTCGCCACCAGCGCCTACCAGATCGAAGGCGCGGCCAACGAAGACGGCCGCGGCCCCTCGATCTGGGACACCTTTTCCCACACCCCTGGCAACACCTTCCAGGGCCACACCGGCGACGTCGCCTGTGACCACTACCACCGCTATCCGCAAGACATCGACTTGATCGCCGGCCTGGGTGTCGACGCCTACCGTTTTTCGATCGCCTGGCCGCGTGTGCAGCCGGCCGGCAAGGGTGCGTGGAACGAGAAAGGCCTCGACTTCTACGACCGCCTGGTCGACGGCCTGCTGGCCAAGGGCATCGCCCCACACGCCACGCTCTACCACTGGGATTTGCCACAAGCGCTGCAAGACGACGGTGGCTGGGGCTCGCGCGACACCGCCGATCGTTTTGCCGACTACGCCGAGGTGATGGGCCAGCGCCTGGGCGACCGCCTCGCCACACTCTGCACGCACAACGAGCCCTGGTGCACCGCGCACCTGGGCCACCGCGTCGGCCAGTTTGCCCCCGGCGCGCGCGACCCTCAGCTTGCCATCCAAGTGGCGCACCACCTGCTGCTCTCGCACGGCAAGGCGCTGCTCGCCATGCGTGCGAGTGGCGTGAAAACGCCGCTGGGCATCGTGCTCAACCAGTCGTCGGTGACCCCTGCCACGGCGAGCGCCGCTGACGCTGCCCTGGCCGAGCGTGAATACGCGCTTTTCGTGCGCTGGTTCATGGACCCGATCTTTCTCAAGCGTTATCCCACGGCACCCGGGGTGAGCATTTATCCGGTCGCTCATGAAAACGATTTCGAGGTGATTGCCCAGCCGCTCGATTTCCTCGGCGTCAATTACTACACCCGCATCTGGGCCAGCAGCGAGGAGCCGCCGCGCCCCGCCCCCAACCTGCAAGGCGCCAGCGACATGGGCTGGGAAAACTACGCCCAGGGCCTGACCGAGCTGCTGCTGCAAGACCACCGCGACTACAAGCTGCCGCCGGTTTACATCACCGAAAAC
>JBKJJF010000214.1:0-5725 GCA_046598195.1 Rhizobacter sp.
CCACGTCGAAGTAGCGCGAGGCGGTGCGCAAGATCAGCGTTTGCTGCGCGGCCTGCCACTCCAGATCGGCAAGGTGGGCCGACAGATCGAGCTGCTGCTGTTGCACGCGCCGTTCGGGGTTGTAGAGCGGCTGTTGGGCCGTCACCGCCCAGCGGCCCAGCGTGCCACTGTTGACCGAGGTGCTGAAGGCGACGTTGTTCGATTGGCCGAAGGCCGGCGTTTCGAACTGCGCGCCCTGGGTTTGTGTTGCGTTGGCGGCCACGCCGCCGGTTGCGGTGAGCATGACGCGGGGCCGCCAAAGTGCGTTGGCCTGATCGCGGCGCGGTTGTGCCGTGAGACTCGCGGCACGCGCCACGGCGAACTCGCGGTCGTGCTGCAGCGCGGCCTGCCACGATTCGACCAGGTCGAGGGCGAATGCCGGTTGGGTGGCCAACAACGCGGCGGCCAGCGTGCTCGGCCAAAGTGCTTGGCGTTTCATGTCAGCCTTTCGGCAGGTTGCCCTGCACCCAGCGCACCAGGTCAGCGGCCGAGGTGGCGCCGCTCAAACGCGCGACCTCAAGCCCCTTGTGAAACAGCGCCAGCGTGGGGATGCTGCGAATGCCGAGGCGAGTGCTGGTGGCGGGCGCGGCCTCGGTGTCGAGCTTGGCGAAGCGCACCATGGGCAGCTGCGTGGCCGCGTTGGCGAACTGTGGCGCCATCATCTTGCAGGGGCCGCACCACTCGGCCCAGAAGTCCACCAGCACGGGCAGCTCGGTGCCGGCGATGAAGCCGGCGAACGAGGCATCGGTCAGGACGGCGGGTTGGGTGGCCATCAACTCGGTTTTGCAGCGGCCGCAGACCGGCTGGTCTTGCAGCCGCGTGTCGGGCACGCGGTTGGTGGCGCCGCAGTCGGGGCAAACGAGGTTCATGGCCAGCTCCTTGGTTCAGACACCCGGGCGCAAGCCAAGCTTGCGCATGATGGTTTCCATCAGGCACCACTGGGTGAGCCCGCTTTGCAGCAGGTTGATGCCGACGAAAGCGGTGAAGGCCAGAAACCACTGGTTGACGAAGATCGGGCTGCCGGGGATGCCCAGCGCCAGAGACAACAGGATGAAGCTGCCGGCGACGACACGAACGGCTTGCCAAGATTTCATGTGAGTTCTCCTTGAGGGGGGGATTGAGAGGGTTGAGGCGCTGATTCCCACTTGTGGCGATAGGCCACGTAGTAAAGAAGCGGGATCACCACCAGCGTGAGCACGGTGGAGACGAAGATGCCGAAGATCAACGAGATGGCCAGGCCATTGAAGATCGGGTCATCCAGAATAAAAAAGGCGCCCAGCATGGCCGCCAGGCCAGTCAGCATGATGGGCTGCGCGCGGGTGATGGCCGAGTTGACGATGGCCTCTTTGAACGGCTTGCCTTCGCCCACCTGCAGGTTGATGAAGTCGACCAGCAGGATGGAGTTGCGCACGATGATGCCGGCCAGCGCGATCATGCCGATCATGCTGGTGGCGGTGTACTGCGCGCCCAGCAGGGCGTGGCCCGGCATCACGCCGATGATGGTGAGCGGGATGGGCGCCATGATGATCAGCGGCGTCAAGTACGAGCCGAACTGCGCCACCACCAGCAGGTAGATCAGCACCAGGCCGACCGCATAAGCAGCGCCCATGTCGCGGAAGGTCTCGTAGGTGATCTGCCATTCGCCGTCCCACTTGAGGGCGTAACCGCGGTAGGGGTCGGTCGGCTGGCTGATGAAGTATTCGCCCAGCACGCCGCCGCCCGGTGGGGCGATCTTGGCCAGCTCGCCGCGCATGCCGAACACGGCGTAGAGCGGGCTGTCGATCTTGCCGGCGGTGTCGGCCACGACGTAGTTCACCGGCAGCAAGTTCTTGTGATAGATCGGTTGCTCGCGCAGCGTGTCGCTGGCTGTCACCAACTCGCGAATGGGCACCAGCTTGCCGTCGGCGCTGCGCACTGCGAGCTGCAGCAAGGTGTCGAGTTCGCCCTGGCGCTGCGCAGGCAGTTGCAGCGTGGCGGCGGCCGGGTACTTGCTCTCGTCGTGCAGATAGGTCGTGGCTTCACCGGCCAGCCCGGCGCGCAGCGTGTTCACGATGGCCTGCTGCGTCACGCCG
Organism: Rhizobacter sp.; assembly: GCA_046598195.1. Classification (GTDB taxonomy): domain Bacteria; phylum Pseudomonadota; class Gammaproteobacteria; order Burkholderiales; family Burkholderiaceae_C; genus Rhizobacter. The sequence goes on from JBKJJF010000214.1 coordinate 2,112, forward strand.
AGCAAGGCGGCCTTGCGGCGGTCGACCAGCAGCACGGTCTTGGGGGCGGCGGCGATGCTGCTGTCGTCCACGTCGACCACACCGTTGGTCTTCTCGAACACCGCACGCACAGCCTTGGCCACTTCGCGGCGGCCTTCGGCCTCGGGCCCGTATACCTCGGCGACGATGGGCGAGAGCACGGGCGGGCCGGGCGGCACTTCGATCACCTTCACGTTGGCGCCGAAGCGTTTGCCGATGGCTTGCAGGGCAGGGCGCACGCGGGTGGCGATGGCGTGGCTCTGCTCACTGCGGTGAGCCTTGTCGACCAGGTTGACCTGGATGTCGCCGACCTCGCCACCGCTGCGCAGGTCGTACTGGCGCACCAGGCCATTGAAGTTGATCGGTGCGGCAGTGCCGGCGTAGGCCTGGTAGTGGGTGACCTCGGGCAGCGTGGCGAGGTGCGCGCCCAGTTCGCGCAGCACGGCGGCAGTTTGTTCCACCGGCGTGCCGGCGGGCATGTCGACCACGACCTGGAACTCCGACTTGTTGTCGAAGGGCAGCATCTTGAGCATCACCAGGCCGGCCGCGGGCAGAGCGACGGACACCGCGATCAACGCCGCCACAACCCCGCCGAGCAGGCGGCGGTTGCGTTGACCACGCGTGTCGTCGAGCAGCGGGCGGAAGACCCGCTCGAAGCCTTGGGCGATCTTGGATTGCAGGCGCCCGGGCGCGGCGCTGTGGCCGGTGCCCGGCTTCATCCACAAGCGCGCCAGCCAGGGTGTGACGACGAACGCGATCGCCAGCGACAACAGCATGCCCATGCTGGCGTTGATGGGGATCGGGCTCATGTACGGGCCCATCAGGCCGGAGACAAACGCCATCGGCAGCAGCGCCGCAATCACGGTCAAGGTGGCGAGGATGGTGGGGCCGCCCACTTCGTCGACCGCGCCGGGAATGATCTGCGCGAGCGTCTTGTCCGGGTAGAGCTGCTGGTGGCGGTGGATGTTTTCCACCACCACGATGGCGTCGTCGACCAGGATGCCGATGGAGAAGATCAGCGCAAACAGCGACACCCGGTTCAGCGTGAAGCCCCAGGCCCACGAAGCGAACAAGGTGGCCGTGAGCGTGAGGATCACCGCCGCGCCCACGATGGCGGCTTCGCGCCGGCCGAGCGCGATGAACACCAGGGCCACCACCGAGGCGGTGGCGAACAGCAGCTTCTGGATCAGCTTCTTCGCTTTGTCGTTGGCGGTAGCGCCGTAGTTGCGCGTCTCGGCCACTTGCACTTCGGCCGGGATCACGGTGTTTTTCAAGGCTTCTACGCGTGTCATCACTGCGTTGGCCACGTCGATGGCGTTTTCTCCCGGCTTCTTGGTGATGGCCACGGTGACGGCGGGGTACTCGGCCGCGTTCTTGCCCGCCGTGCCATGCCAGACATAGCGGCTGGGTGGCGGTGCGCCGTCGCGCACGGTGGCCACGTCTTGCAAGAAGACCGGCTTGCCGGCGCGCACACCGACCACCAGCTCGGCCACGTCGCGTGCGCTGTTGAGGAAGGGGCCCGATTCGAGCGCCACCGAGCGGTTGCCCGACAACAGCTCGCCGATCGGCAGACCGAGGTTGGCCGATTGCAGCGCGTTGCGCATGTCGACCACGGTGACGCCAGTGCTGGCCATGCGGGCCGGGTCGAGCTCCACCATCACGGCGCGGCCGGGGCCACCGACGGTGGTGACTTCGCGCGTGCCAGGCACACGCTTCAAGTCGGCCTCGATGCTGCGCGCCACGCGCTCCAGGTCGGCGGGGCCGGTCTCGCCCTGGCCGTAGAGCGTGAGCGTGACGATGGGCACGTCGTCAATGCCCTTGGGCTTGATCAGCGGGTTGCCGACACCCAGGCCGCGGGGCAACCAGTCGGCGTTGCTGTTGACGGTGTCATGCAGGCGCACCAGCGCCTCGGTGCGCGGCACGCCCACCTTGAACTGCACGGTGATCACCGCCATGCCGGGGCGCGACACCGACATCACGTGCTCGATGCCCGCCATCTGCGACAGTACCTGCTCGGCCGGCGTGGCCACCATCTGCTCCACGTCGCGCACGGCCGCCCCGGGGAAGGGGATCAGCACGTTGGCCATGGTCACGTTGATCTGCGGTTCTTCTTCACGCGGTGTGACCAGCACCGCAAACGCGCCCAGCAGCAGCGCGACCAAGGCGAGCAGCGGCGTGATCTGCGCCGACTGGAAGAAGGCCGCGATGCGGCCTGAAGCGCCCAGCTTCTCGGGTGCCCCGCCCAGCTTCATGGCGTCACCGTTCTTCATGGCTGGCGGCCCGCGGCCTGCGGATCGAGCGCGACACGCTCGCCGGCGCTGAGGCCGCTCAAGACTTCGACCCGGTCGCCCGCAGCGCGACCGAGCCGCACCTGGCGCAGCAGCGCACGGCCTTCGGCGTTGATGACATAGAGCGCGGTCAGCTCGGCGCGACGCACGATGGTCTTGCTGGGCACGTAGACACGGGCGTCGGTGGCACCCGGCGACACAATCCAGACGCGTGCAAACATGCCGGGGATCAGGCCAGACCCCAGGCCGGGTGTGGGCGGCAGATCGAAACGAACCTGCACCGTGTGCGTGGCCGAGTCGGCCGCGGGCAGGGCGGTCACGCGCAGGGGTTTGACCCACTGCTGTGCGCTGGGCAAGGCCGGCAGCTCCAGGCGGGCCAGCGCCGTGGCACTGGAGGCGGCGGAGGATTGCGGCACCGTGGCCGTCACGCGCAAGGCGCTCGGGTCGTACAGCGTGATCAGCGGGCGCCCAGGCATGGCCATGTCGCCTAGCGAAACCGCTACCTCGCTCACCACGCCAGCGTAAGGGGCACGCACCGTGTGAAAGCCGGCCTCCACGTGGGCAGCGCCGGCTTGTGCCAACTGGGCGGCCGCCTGGGCCTGTGTGGCCTTGAACTGCGCCTCGGCGCGCTCCAGCGCGGCCTGGCTGATGTAGCTCTTGTCGTAGAGCTGCTTCTGGCGCTCGAAGTCTTTGCTCGCCACGTCGAGCGAGGCGCGGGCGGCGCGCACGGTGGCGTCGCTGGCCAGCGCGTTCTGGTCGGCCGCGTGGGAGTCGATGCGGGCCAGCACCTGCCCGGCCTTGACGCTGTCACCTGGTTTGACCTGAAGCGCGACGATGGCGCCGGGCACCTGGGCGGCGATCACCGTCTGGCGCACCGCTTCGACCACACCGTCGTGGCTGGCTTCGTTGGCGGCGTTGCGGCCTTCGGCCACGACGCTTGCCAGCGTGGGTGCAGCGGGGCTGGCCGCGACGGCGCCACCGGGGCCGGCGGCGAGGGTCGCCAGCAGCAACCAAAGGGTCTTCATGCGTGTTCTCCTGATCTGACCCAGGGTGTTTCGCCCCTGGCTTTTGACTTCAATTGAATGTATTGTTTAGCTAAACAGCTAAATAGTCAATTGACTAATTAGAGAAAGGGCCAATGAACCATGAATTCACAGATCACAGCAGGCTGAGGCATCATGGCCACCCGCAACAACGACCCGTGCCCACGCATGAAAAGCCTGCCTCCAGAGGCGCTCGAACAGGTGGCGTCCTATTTTCAAGCGCTGTCCGAGCCCACACGCTTGCGCATCCTCAACTTCTTGCGCG
>JBKJJF010000259.1:0-12457 GCA_046598195.1 Rhizobacter sp.
GTGGTGAAGTTCCGCGTCGACCCAGGCTTTGGGGCCTTTCGTGGTGCGGCGCAGCCCCGGGGCGACGTGGTCGACATCGAGGCGCGCGAGGTGCCCGACGCGCCTCAACAATTGAAACGTGATTGACGACGAAACCAGTCGAGTCGTTGACCACGCCCGAGGCGCGTGCCAGACTTCAGCCCTCGTTCCCTTTCTTCAACCCACCTCAAGGAGGCAAACCATGGCTTACGCAAACATTGTTTCCCTGTGGGTCGCCGCTCGCGCCGCCTGAGCCGCATCGTCTTTCAGCCCCGCGCTGAGATCTGACACCTGCTGCGGCGCTTCGCGCGCCACGGTTGACCCCTTCCCTTTCGTTGCCGTAGCGCCCTGGCGCACGGCACTCGCATGGCCCTGGCGCCGTGCATTCCTGACGATGGAAGACAGATCTCACCATGATCGAAATGGATGTAGAGCGCTTGCGCTCAGTGGGCTTGACGCCCGCGATGGCCTTGGTGGCCATTTGTTCTCAACCGGTTCCTGAAACCGACGCGGCCGACCAGGCCGCCTCACCGCGCCGCCTGGTGCGTGTGATCGAGGTTCACCGCGAGACGCTGCAGGTGCACGACGGCGTGCAAGAGCTCAGTGTGCGTGTGCTGCCTCGCCTGGCGCGGCTGCTGGCCGAGCACGACACCGCCGTGGCGGTGGGCGACTGGGTGGTGCTGGTGCACGATGCCCACGGCCAGCCGTGGGTGCATGAGCGCATCACCCCGCTCTCGCACATCGCGCGGCGTGATGCCGATGGACGGCGCCACCCGGTGGTCAGCAACGTCGACACCGCGTTGCTGGTGATGGGCCTGGACGACGACTTCAACCCGCGCCGGCTGGAGCGCTTTCTGACGCTGGTGCAAGGCCAGGGTGTGACGCCCGTGGTGGTGCTGACCAAGGCCGATGTGGTCACGCCGGAGGCGGTGGAAGACGCCATCGCCGAGCTGCGTGTGCGCATTGCGCCGCAGGTGGAGGTGGTGGCCGTGAACGGCACCGCACCCGACACCACACGTGTGCTCGACCCGTATCTCGCGCCGGGGCAGACGGTGGTGCTGCTCGGTTCCTCAGGGGCTGGCAAATCGACGCTGACCAATGCCTTGATGGGCAGCGCGGTGCAAGACACGGGCGCCGTGCGCGAGCACGACAGCCGCGGCAAGCACACCACCACCTCGCGCTCGTTGCACCGCTTGCCAAGCGGTGCGTGTGTGATCGACACACCGGGCCTGCGCACGCTGCGCCCCGATGCCGACGAAACCACGCTGGCGATCAGCTTCGAAGACATCACAACGCTTGCCGGGCAATGCCGATTCCGCGATTGCCGGCACGGCGACGAGCCCGGCTGCGCAGTGCGTGAAGGGGTGCCCCCCGATCGGCTGCGCAACTACCAAAAGCTGCTGCGCGAAATGCGCCGTGACACGTTGACGGCACTGCAGCGGCAGCAGCAGGTGTCGGAGTGGAAAGCGCGAGGGAGAGGGGCTCAGCAGAGGCTGAAGATGAAGCGAGGCGAAGTGTGAGCCGGCGAAGCGAAGCTCCCCTCCAGCAACGTGCCGAGCACGGGTTTCCCGGGCTCAGCCCCTCGGGGGCGCAGAAGCGAAAGCGACTGGGGCGCCCTTTTTTGTGGTTTTATGGAGGTACATCCGCGCATCCGCATGCATCAACAACTGCGAGCCCGAGTTGATCTCCGACCCAAAGGCGATTCCATAGCTGATGCCGCAATTGGGGAAGCCGGCGTCGTGCAACCGCTGCTCGATCTGGTTGATCTTGTGGCGGGCCAGCTCTTCTTGTGAGCGCTCGCCGAGCACGGCGAACTCGTCGCCGCCGAGGCGGAAAACGCTCATGCCGTCTTCCTTGAGCACACTCAAGGCTTGCGCAAACTCGCGCAGCAGGCTGTCACCGTGGGCGTGGCCACGTTCGTCGTTGATGCGTTTCAAGCCGTCGAGGTCGATCATCACCAGCATGATGCGTTGGGGCGCTTCGGCGTCGGTCGAGGCCACCGTCATGCCGTTGAGCGTGCGGTCAAAGGCGTGGCGGTTGGCGATGCCGGTGAGCGAGTCGGTGCTGGCCTGGGTGAGCGCGTCGTTGAGCCGTTTGAGGTAGTCGTCTTTTTCTCGGCCCAGCAGGCGTATCTTGTCGGCCAGGGCAAACGCCAGCAGCACCGCATCGGCGGTTGCGCCGAGCAGGGTGAAAAGCTCGATGTTGCGCATCACACTCGGCACCAGGCCGAAGTTGGCCGGCAAGATCAGGATGGCCGGCAACAGCAGCGCAAGAAAGGCCGCCAGGAAGTAGCGCGCCGGCAAGAAGCCCTGGCCGAGGCGAATCATCCCCGACACCAGTGCGAGCGACAGCGTGACCGAGATCACCGCCGTGGCCAGCAGGTGGGCGTAGGCCACCGACAAGAAGCAGATGGGCAGCAGCGCCAGCGCCACCAGAATGTTGCCGCGCGCGATCCAGGCCAGCCGGGGTGCGTGTTCCTTGAGGTGCAAGAACTCCAGGAAGAACATGGTGTTGAACACCGCCGCCAGGAAGAAGGCCACGTAGTGCCAGCTCAAGCCGCGCCAGCCCAACCAGTCGGACACCACATGCAGCGTCAAGGCCCACGAGACGGTGGCCGTCAGCAGGTAGAGCGCGTAGTACAGCATCGACTTGTCGCGCACCCCGAAGAAGACAAACAGGTTGTACAGCGCCAGCGTGAGCATTGCGCCGAGGGCGCTCAGCGTGAGCACGTTTTCCGAGATCACCGTCTTGCGGTAGCTGGCCTGGCTGGTCACGTAGATGCTCGGGTAGCGGGCGAAGTACCGGCTCTCGATGCGCAGCAGCACCTGCGCCTGCGCGCCAATGGGCAGCTCGACGTTGCCACCGTAGTGCAGCATGTAGCTGCTGTTGGCGCTGTAGCCGGTGATGAACGACTGCACCGGCTGGCCCGGCGTGTACACACGCACCTGGATGCGCTCCATCAGCGTACCGGTGGGGTCGACCACCCAGCGGGTTTGCAAGGTGTCGTTTTGCACCGTCGCACGGAACCAGTAGCTGCCACCAAACAGGCTCACCCGATCAACCTGCTTTTGTTTGGCGAGCCAGGCGCTCAGCGCGTCGGCCGAGGCCGGTGGGGTGTCGTCTTGCGCCAGGTAGAGCTGGCCGCGCGAGGCGATGTCGATTTCAACATCGGCATTGAGCGAGATCGGTGACTGGCTCCTAGCCGGGCTGCACAGCAGCCCGAGGCACAGGAGCAGCAGCCAGCTCAGCCAGAGCGAGCAGCGCTGCGGGGAGGCAAATGACAGAGACATTGCGGGCTTCGGCTCCGTCAAACGGCAGTGGGGAGCAATGTAACCAAGAGTTTCATGGTTGGGCATGCGGAGTCGCCATGGCGAGCGCGGCAGAAGTCACACCTGCCGTCTGTGGCTCAGGCTCTCAGAGGTCTTTCTCGCCTGCGATCAACTTGGGGTGGCCGCTCAACGCCCGTGAGGTCTGCATGCCCGCCATCACCGCCGCTTCAACACAGCCGGCGTTGACGCCGGTCTTGATCCAGTCGCCGGTGACGTAGAGGTTGCTGAACCCCGTGCCATCGGTTTGCAGGCGGTGTTGGGTGCTGTTGACCACGCTGAGCACATAACGCTCCGATGGGTCGACGTTGGCGCGCCAGTACTGGCTGTCGAAGCGCTTTTCACCTTGTGCAGCGGTGGTGTCGATCAGGCACGACCAGTCAAAGCCTTGCGGCGTGGCCACCGCCGGCCACAGGGCATGCACCTGGTGCTTGAGTTGGTCGATCGCGGCCTGCTTGACCTGCTCGGCCATGCGCGCCGGGAAGCCGTGGTCGCTGAAGGGCGGGTAGCTTTTGATCGGCAAGGCGCAGCAGAAGTACGACACGTTCTTGGGCTCGAACTGCGGCGGCCACGCTTCGCGGATCAGGGTCTGGTCCATCGGCGCCCAGGTGTCGAAGGGCTCGCTGAACGCGGTGAGCACGGGCTCTTCACCGTCGCGGCCGAATTGTGTCCAGCCGAGTTGTGCCACGGTCTTGTTGAGCCACACCTGGTAGGCCTGGGTGGCGGCGGTTTCGATGTATTTGCACGAGGCCTGCAGCGCCGGGCTGCGCGCCACCAGTTGCGGGCACAACTGCGCTACCCCATCGGCCGAGATGCCGAAGATCACTTGGTCGAAGTCCACACCACGTTGCAGCGTGACGCTGGGCAGCGGCTTATTAAACTGCTTCTGATAAACCTCAGGCCAATCGCTCCAGTTGGATTCGAGGTTGATGTGTTTGGCTTGCAGCAGCTTGGCCTGCGCAGGGTCGAGCTGCTGGTAGTGCGGTTCGTTGGGCCAGCAGGCCAGGCCCTTGACCGGGCGCAGCGGGTTGTATTCATCGACTGCCAGGTCGGCCTGGCGCGTAAGGCGGATCTGGCCCACGGTGTTGTTGCCGGCCTCGGGCACCAGCTCTTCAACCTGGTGGAAGAACATGAACTTGACGCCGCGCTTCTTCAGCACTTCGTAGAAAGGCGTGAACACCGTGTCGCCCATGCCGGCCTGCATCTTCCACATGATGCCGCCCTGGTAGCCGCAGGTCATGCGGAAGATGCCGCGCAGCATGGTGCCGGCTTCGAAGTTGGGCTTGTCGAACTCACCGTCTTCGTAGCCGAACACCAGGTCGTAGAGCCCGCGGATCGGCGCCGAATGCACGCTCACCGTGGGGTTGGCGCCGTGGCGCGTGAGCCAGGCGCAGAGGTCTTCGTTGTTGATGACGTCGAAGCCGTGCACGAACACACCGTCTTCGAGCATGCCGATCAGCGAGGTGACGGCGAGGTCAATGCAGATGTAGAGGCGGCGCAGGTCGTCGGCCACGTCGCTCGCCTCGGCCTGCGCGCCAAAACGCGTCTGCAGCGCCACCCGCATGCTCTTGAGCGCTGCGGCGTGCACCGCATGCTGCTCGGCGTTTTGTTCGCCCAGCTTGGGCAGGCTTTGCGCAAAGCTCAGCGCGGCGTCAAACACGCTGTGCACGTCGGACACGATGGTCTCTACCTTGCGCTCGATGCGTGTGGCCAGCGACTCCAGCCAATCGCCGATGTGGCTTTCGGTGACCTCCACCGAGGTGGTGGTCACGACGCTCGTGGTGCCGTGCTCGCTCTCCAGCTCGCCCAGCCACATCTTGATCCACTCGTACATGGTGAGCGCGATGTTCCACAGGCCGATGTCTTCATCACCATGGCCGGGCTCGCCCGGCATGATGGGCGTGTCGATCAGCCACTGGCGCCAGCTGCCGTGGATCAGCTCGCTCAAGACAAAGGAATGTTGTGGCTTGAAGGCGTCTTGCCAGGTGGCCAGCGGCGCGCCGGCCGGGCGGCCCAGCTCGCCGTAGGCGCCTTGCATGGTGCGGAAGGCGTTTTGATAAAAGCCAAACCAGATGTGCAGGCCGTGCTCTTCGATGCGCTCGCCGAGGGCCGCGTTGCGCCCGCTCGCGCCCTTGCCGCCCAGGCGCCAGCCCATCTGGTAGACGGTGATGTCGTATTGGTTCTGCCAGCCCGGCTGGTCGGTGAGGTAATAGGCCGCCGTCATGGCGGCCACACCGCCGCCGAGCACGGCGATCTTTTGCGGGGCGATCTGCGAGTTGTCGTAGATCTCTTCGCCCGGCGTCACTTCAAAGTCGAAACTCAGGTGAAAGGGCAAGATGGCCGCTTGCTCACCCAGCGGCAGGCCCAGCGTGTCGTTGAGCGGGAAGCTGGCGAAGGGGTGCAGCGTGAGCTCGTAGTCGTCTTCAAACACCTCCACGCCATGCACGGCGGTCACCATCGCTGGTGCTGCCACGATGGCCTGGTACACCGCCTTGATGCCCGCCGCGTCGGGAAACTGCTTCAAGAAAATCTGCTCGCAGCCCGGGTGGCGCAGCATGCCGGCGATCTGGGCCCAGCTCTCTTTGTCGAGCTCCAGCGTGGCGGGCAGGTTGGCGGCAATCAGCTCGATCGCTTCTTCGATCAGCTCGATGAAACCGCCGAGCTTGCGCACGCCACCGCGGTGCGTGGTGGCAGCCACTTCGATCAAGGGGTGCTGCGCCAGTGGCGTCTCGGGCGAGAAGGGCTCGAAGCCCTTGGCGGCCAGCGAGAAGTAGCGTGCTGGCTCGCCCGAAGCGGGCATGGTGTAGTCGCACAGGTACTTGGGGTAGCCAAACAACTCGCGGCCGTTGATCAGGGCCATGCCATCGTCGACCCAAATATGGCAGGGGTAGAAGAACACGCGGCTGATGCCGGTCTCGCCCTTCTTGATCAGACCCACCATCACCCAGGTGATGATGTCGGTCTCTTCGCCCCAGCCTTTGGCGTGGTCGCTTGGCCAGGTGGAAAAGGCACGCTGCACCTTGGTGAAGGTGAGCATCACGAACGGCGAAAACACCTGAAAGCTCATCTCGCCGCCGGCGCAGGCGGTGAGGGTGGAGTCGACGGTGGCCTGCAGCTTCGCCAGGTCGCCCTTGACGAAAAAGCCATACATCTCGGAGTCTTTGAGCTGCAGCGGCGGGTGCATCAGCGGCGAGCCGCCCGGGTAGAGAAAGTCTGGGCGGTTCGTCTTCGATGTTGTCATGGTGTTTGTGTTGGGGGCCGCCGAGGTGCGCGAAGTATCTTCGCGGCCCTGTTCGTGCGGCTTTGTGAAAACCCGCGCGCTCCCCTCAAGGCGCGTCGGTCAGGCGTTCGCGTTGGGCCAAGGCAGGAAAGAGTTTCATCCACAACGCGGCCACTGCCAAGGTGCCGATGCCACCCAGCAACACCGAGCCCACCGGCCCGAGTAACGCCGCGGTGGCCCCCGACTCGAACTCGCCCAGCTGGTTGGAGGCACCGATGAAGATCGAATTGACCGCGCTGACCCGGCCGCGCATGGCGTCGGGCGTTTCCAGCTGCACCAAAGACTGGCGGATCACCACGCTCACCATGTCAGCCGCTCCGCTCACCCACAGGGCCAGCATCGACAGCACGAACACGGTCGACAGCGCGAAGCACAAGGTCGCCACGCCGTAGATGGCCACAGCCGCAAACATCACCTTGCCCACCCGCCGCGTGATCGGCCAGCGTGTGAGCACCGCCGACATGCACAGCGCGCCCACGGCCGGTGCGGCGCGCAGCAGCCCCAGGCCCCAGGGGCCCACGTGCAGCACGTCCTTGGCAAACATGGGCAACAAGGCGACGGCACCGCCCAGCAGCACGGCAAACAGGTCGAGCGAGATGGCCCCGAGCACCACCGGGCGCTGCCAGATGAACTGGAAGCCTGCCAACACGGTGGCGAGCGTCACCGGCTCCTTGGGCGGCGGCACATGCGGGTGGCCGATGCGCAGAAACAGCACGCCCGCCAGCACAAAGGCCGCCGCGCACACCGCGTAGACCACGCTTGCACCGGCCACGTAGATGAAGCCGCCCAATGCCGGGCCGCCGATGATGGCCGTCTGCATGCCCATCGCGCTGAAGGCCAGCGCACGCGGCAGCACGGGGGTGGGCACCAGCGAAGGCACCAGCGCCTGCTGGGCCGGCATCTGGAAGGCCTTGGCCATGCCGAGCGCGACCGACAGCCACAGCAGCAGCCCGCGGCTCGCCCAATGGCCGTGCGATGCCGCCATCAGCAGCAGCGCGACGACGGTCTGCGCCACCATGCACAGCGCCAGCACGCGGGTGCGGTCGCAGCGGTCGGCCACATGGCCGGCCACCAGAGTGAGCAGCAGGGCGGGCAGAAACTGCAGCAGGCCCACCAGGCCCAGGTCCCAGGCGCTGCCAGTCAGCTCGTACATCTGCCAGCCCACGGCGACCATCAGCATCTGGTTGCCGGTGGTGCCGGCCACACGCGCGTACCAAAAGCGCATGAAGGCCGGCAGGCTCAGGAGAGAGTGGTCGGCTACGGGCAACGGCAGCCCTCGCGCAGTGGTGACGGCATGGGGGGTCTTTGTGGTGCGGTGACGTGAAGAGGCGTGGGGCACACCTGTCGCCGAAGCAAGGTCAACGAGGGACGATGGTACGGCGCGGCGCGGGCCTCGCATGACAGGGCTTCGCATGCCTAGCGTGCCAGTGCTGAATCCAGCCGGCCCAGACAGGCCACCCGGTTCGGCAAGAGTCAGGCTGAACCGCCGCTTGGATCGAAGGCCGCAGCACCCCTTCGGTCAGGATGAGTTGCCTATTCGAAACGCCTTTAACGCGGCGCGCTGCGCATCAGCAGCATGTCGATGACACGCGGCTGGCTGGGCGCATTCAGCCCCACCACGCCGTGAAACGTGGTCGGGTTGTGGAAGCTGCCGAACAGCATGTCCCACAAGGGCAGCTCAGAGAAGTTGTGCCCACGGTCGCCTTTGGCGTGGTGCACGCAGTGGGCCTCGGGGCGCTGCACCACGTAGCCCAGCCAGCGTGGCGTGTGGATGTTCCAGTGTTGGAACAGGCTCAGCGTGGCGATGACCAGGCTGACGACTGCGGCGGCCAACGGTGACAGCCCGAGCACGAAGCTCGCCACCAGCGTGCTCATGCCCACCTTGAGCAGCACCTCCATCGGGTGCGCGAAGTACGCGCCCAGCATGTCGACCCGCAGCGGGCTGTGGTGCAGCTGGTGCGTGGCGCGCCACAGCCAGCCGAGGTGGTGCTCGGCGCGGTGCAACCAGTAGCCAGCAAAAGTGGTTGCGAGCAAACCGATCGGGGCGCCCCACAGCCCCAGGCCGCTGAGGTTGAGCAGGCTGAGGCCCTGCAGGTAGGCCACCGGGATCAGCAGCGGCGTGAGCGCGCCCACCACGATCGTTGACATGAAGAAGGCACCGCCGAGCCGGCGCCAGCCCGAGACAGGTTGGTAGGGCCGCGCCGGAGAGCGCGTCTCAACGGCCAGCATCAACACAAAGAGGAGCGGCACGCTCAGGCCCAACAGGGCTTCGGTTTTCATGGGGTCTTTTCTTTAAATGTTTGAGGGCACTCATATGCCCATATTGAGGGAGACGAAAGACGATGGAGAGGAGTGAAAGTGACGCCGCCTACCGGTCGACCGGCGGGCAGCACATGGGCACCAGCGACTGCAGCACGCTGGTGACGCTGGACATGCGCGAGACGATGGCGGGGCCGTCGATTTCGTAGAAAGTGTGGCGGCCCTGCGTTTGCGAGTGCAGCAAGCCGGCGCGTTCCATCAGCTGCAGGTGGCGCGCGACCACCGACCTGTCTTGCGGCATGGCCTCGGCAATGGTGTTCACGTCGGAGCGCCCTTTCAGGATCAGCTGCCGCAAGATCTCGATGCGCACCGGCTCGCACAAGGCCCTGAAGAAGCCGGTGTCCAGGATCTCCATGCAGGCATTTGCGACATCTTCCCGGGTGCGTTGTTTGGCCATGAACGAGAGCATACGTGCACTCAAATGCACATGTCAAGCGGTTGAAAGAAGTTAGAACGGTGCCGGGCTGTCGAACTGCAAGGCGTCGCCGCGCACAGGGTGCGCCAGGCTGAGCGACTGCGCATGCAGCAGCAGGCGCGGGGCGCGCGCGAGCACGTCGGGCGGCGCATACAAGGCGTCGCCCAGGATCGGGTGGCCGAGTGCCAGCAGGTGCACACGCAGCTGGTGCGAGCGCCCGGTGATTGGCTCCAGCGCCACCCGTGTGCCGTGTGCCGAACGTGACAGCACGCGGTAGCGTGTCACCGATGGCTTGCCCGTCTCGAAGTCCACCTTCTGCCGCGGCCGGTTGGGCCAGTCGGTGATCAGCGGCAGGTTGATCTCACCGCTGTCGTGTGCCACCTGGCCGGCCACCACCGCCACATACAGCTTGCCCACCTCGCGCTGCGCAAACGCAAGGCTCAGTTGCCGCTGCGCCGTCTTGCCACGCGCAAACACCAGCAGCCCCGAGGTGGCCATGTCGAGCCGGTGCACCACCAGGGCGTCGGCAACCATCGCCTGCACGCGCGAGGCCATGCAGTCTTGCAAGCCTTCGGCGCGGCCGGGCACCGAGGGCAGGCCGGCCGGCTTGTTGACGACGATCAGCGTGTCGTCGATGTAGACCAGCTCGGGTGCGGTCATGGCTCAGCGGCGCGGCGCAAGGCGTGTTTGAACGGCGTCGCTCTGCAGCTCGCGCAGCGCGTCGGCGGCCACCCAGCGTGCCGCGCGCGAGTCGAGCGTTCGCAGGCCTTGTGCACAGGCAATCGCTTGCACGTTCAAGGCGGCGTTGCGTTTGCCGATGTTGCGCAGGGCCCAGTTCACCGCCTTTTTGACGAAGTTGCGATCGTCGGTGGCGGCGTCTTCGATCCAGGGCAGGGTGGCGATGAAGGCCGCGTCATCGGCTGCCTTGTCGTGCACGGCCAGCGCGGCCAGCAGGGAAAATGCTGCGCGGCGCACGAACTCGTCGCGCCGGGCGGCCCACGCCGCCACCTTGCGCCATGCGAGCGGCGAGGCCGCAAACGCGTTGGTGCAGGCCTGGTCGCAGGTGTCCCACGACTGCATGGTCTTGGCCCAGTGGTCCATCTCGCGGGCGCTGAAGCGCGCCGGTTCGGCCACCAGGCTGGCGAGGATCTGGGCGTCGGCGATGCCGCTGTCCCACAGCGCCAGGGCCAGTGCATGGTCGCGGCCGAGTTGTTTGCCCAGGCGGCGCAGCGTGGGCACCGACACGCCCAGGCGCGGCTGGGCCACGTTCATGCCGAAGTGCGCCATGCCGGGCAACTCGTGCGGCCGGGCCTCGGCGTGCAGCAGGCTGAGGGCTTGTGCGAGCAAGGGCGGGCTGAAGCGTTGCATGCACCGATGCTACCCACCCGGCCTCTTGCGCCGGCGCCGGCGTGCCGGCCTGCCCTTGCCGGAAGGGCTGAACGACATCCGCTGATTCAGCTCACGTAGCGCGTTCGCGCAGCATCAGCGTGAGGCCCACGGGCGACATGGCAAACGCCATCTTCTCGCGGGCCTCTTGGCCATCGGGCGTGCCCACGCTCGCGATGTCAAAGCTGCTGAGCAACATGGCCATCGCCATTTTGATTTCGAGCAGGGCGAGGTAACGCCCCGGGCACACGCGGGGGCCGGCGCCAAAGGGCATCGACACACGCTTGGGCGAGCTGGGGGTGAGTGCGGCGTCGGCGCCGTCGAGCCAGCGCGAAGGGTCGAAGGCCTCTGGGTTCGGGAAGTGCTGCGCGCTCACGCTGTCGTGGCGCATCACCAACCAGATGAAGGTGCCGGCGGGCACGGCGATGTCGGCAATGGTGGTGTCTTGCAGGGCTTCGAGCACCAGGAACGGGCCCACCGGCTTGAGCCGCATGGTCTCGCTGGCGCAGGCTTCGAGGTACGCCAGCGAGGCCATTTTTTCGGGCGTGAAGGCAGCGGGGTCGGGCGCGAGGCGCTGCACTTCTTCGGTGGCGCGTTGCAGCGCCTGCGGGTTGCGCTGCAGCAGGTAGATCATCCAGGCCAGCGTGTTGGCGGTGGTGTCTTCGCCGGCCAGCAGCATGGTGAGCACGTTGCCGGCCACATGCTGGTCATTCACGCCGCTGCCTTGGTGATCGGCGGCGGCGATCATGGCTTCGAGCAGGTTGGTGGGCGCCTCGCGCAAGGCCGGGTTGGCGCGCATGCGCTCGCGCGACTGGGCAATGAAGCCGTCGATCGCGTGGTTGATGGCGAGCACGCTGCGGTCAAGCGCGCGGTCGGCCGGCAGGCGGATGTAGCGCCAGTAGGGGAAGGGCGCAAAGATGCGCCGAAACAGCGCCGGGAAAATCTTGTCGAGGTGTTGCTGGATCACCTCTTCATCTGACTGCAGTGTGTTCATGTCGGTGCCGAAGGCCAGGCCCGCCACGCCGTCAACGGTATAGCGCATCAGGTCTTCTTGCAGCGCGATGGTGCTGCCGCTGCGCGCCGCAGCCTGCCAGCGCCCGCGCAGGCGCTGCGTCACCTTGAGCAGCGAAGGGAAGTAGGCCCGCACGTGGTTGGGTGCAAAGCTCGCCATCACCATGCGGCGCTGGTCGCGCCAGGGCTGGCCTTCGGCGCCAAACACGCCGGGCTTGAGGCCCATCTCCAGGCCCACGACGTTGGAGCGCTTGGTGCGCCGAAAGCCGTCGGGCCGGTCTTTCAAGAGGCTGGCGATTACCTCATGGTCGGTGACGGCCAGCGCGCGCATCTTGCCCACCCGGAAGGTGAACAGGGGGCCGTACTCGCGGCCCCACTGTTCCACGTCGAGGTGGATGCGGTTGAGCTTGACCTGCAGCGAGTTGCCCAGCACCGGCAGGCCACGCGGGCCCGGCAGGTCGGCGATCTGGCGCAGGGTGGTGGTTGTGGCGGTGGTGGTGGTTGTGGTCATGGGCAATCGGTGTCAGCAGGAGAGCGGCCATTCTGCGTTGAACCCGAATGGCCTGCACTCCCCGCTGATACCGAGAGCCCTGAGAGCCTGAGAGTTTTTCGCTCATGCCCGCTCATCGCGCCAAAACACCCCCACTCGTCGTTGCAAATGCTCGCCATAGCCCGAGCTATGGCTGTGCTTTGCGCCTAGAT
>JBKJJF010000075.1:0-7407 GCA_046598195.1 Rhizobacter sp.
GGCGTCTAACAGCGCTTCGACACGCGCCGGGTCGGGCTGGCGCTGCAGCAGCAGCGGCAGGCCCACGTTGTGCGCCACGCTCAGGTGGGGCAGCACGTGAAAGGCCTGGAACACAAAGCCCAGGTGGGCACGGCGAAACAGCGCCTGCTCGGTCTCGCTCAGGGTGGTGATGTGGGTGCCGTTGATGTGCACCGAGCCGCTGGCCACGCTGTCGAGGCCGGCAATGCAATTGAGCAGCGTCGATTTGCCCACACCCGACTCACCGAGGATGGCAACAAACTCACCCGCCGCCACCTGCAGGTCGACCCCGCTGAACACCGTGGCCTCGCCATACCGTTTGGCGAGGCCGCGCACGCTCAGCAGCTCAGCCAAGCTTCAACTCCGACACCCGCTGCAGCGCGAGCGCGGTGGCCTGTTGCAGCGCATCGGGGGCATCACAGGCCACCACCTGGCGCTGCGGCATGCTGCGCAGCCAGGTGATCTGGCGTTTGGCGAGCTGGCGGGTGGCCGCCACGCCGCGCTCGGGCAGCTCGCTCTGGTCGCCGGTGACCAGCGCTTCCCAGGTCTGGCGGTAACCCACGCAGCGCATCGAGGGCATGTCGGCGTCAAGGTCGCCACGCGCTTCGAGTTTGACCACTTCTTCGACCAGGCCAAGATCGAGCATCTGGTGAAAGCGGGCCTCGATGCGTTGGTGCAGCCAGGCCCGGTCGCTCGGTTCGAGCGAGATCATTGGCGGTGTGGGCTGTTGCGGCTTTTCGCTGTGGAACGACGACATCGGCTGGCCACTCACGCGGTAAACCTCCAGCGCACGCTGGATGCGCTGGTGATCAGCCGGCTTCAGCCGCGCGGCGGTGATGGGGTCGACACGCTTGAGCTCGCGGTAGAGCGCGGGCAGGCCGTCACGTTCGAGCTGCTCGGTGAGTGCGGCACGCACGGCGCGGTCAGCGGCGGGCATGGCGTCGAGCCCTTCGAACAGCGCCTTGAAATACAGCATGGTGCCGCCCACCAGCAGCGGCACATGGCCGCGGGCGTTGATCTCGCCGATGAGGCGGCCCGCATCGGTCACAAAACGTGCGGCCGAGTAGGCCTCGCTGGGCTCGATGATGTCGATCAAGTGGTGAGGCACCCGCGCACGCTCGGCCGGGCTCGGTTTGGCGGTGCCGATGTCCATGCCGCGGTACACCAGGGCCGAGTCGACGCTGATGATCTCGACCGGCGTGGTGGCGGCCAGCGCCTCGGCGATGGCGAGCGCCGCCGCAGTTTTGCCCGAGGCCGTGGGGCCGGCAAGGCAGAGGTAGTTGAAGACGGTATCGGTCATGCAGCTGCACCCGTGGGCGCCAGGATGGCCATGGTGAGGCGAGACACGCAGGTGAGTTGCCCCTTCTCGTTGCTCACCTCGATCTGCCACACGTGGGTGGTGCGGCCAATGTGGATGGGCCGCGAGATGCCGGTGACCCACCCTTCGCTCACGCTGCGCAGGTGGTTGGCGTTGATGTCGAGCCCCACGGCGCGGTGGCCGGCGGGCGACGAAAACGCGGCACCGCAAGAGCCCAGCGTTTCGGCCAGCACCACCGAGATGCCACCGTGCAAGATACCCGCCGGCTGCAGCGTGCGCGAATCGACTGGCGCGCGGGCGCGGATGAAGTTGTCACCGACCTCCAGGAACTCGATGCCCAGGTGAGCCACGGTGGTGTTGACGTGGATGGCGGTGAGCATCTCCACGGAGGTAAGTTGTTTCCAAATGGGGGTCATGTGAAATGGGTCAGGTGATGGCGTTCGCTGCGCAGCTTGCCACGAGTGGGGTTCACCGGGTGCTTGTTAGCATGTTTGACCTTTTCCAAGCCCGTGCAGGAGCAGTCATGACAAGAACCCGGCGTTGCATCGCCTCCTTCGTTGCCGCGTGCATCGGCTTGGGCGGGTTGGCCCAAACGGCACAAGCGGGCGGTTTGATCAGCGCCGAACAGGTGGCCACCAGCGAAGGCCTGCGCAGCGCTGCCGACCACCGTGCCCAGCTGCTGGCCACGCTGGAGCGAGCCGATGTGGCGGCTGTGCTGGTGGCGCGTGGTGTGAGCGTCGACCAGGCACGCCTGCGTGTGGGCGCGCTCACCGATGCCGAAGCCGCGCAGCTCGCCGCCGAGATCGACAAGGCGCCGGCCGGTGCCAGCGAGCTGATCGGCACGCTGATCCTGGTGTTCGTGCTGCTGATCTTCACCGACATCTTCGGCTACACGCGCATCTTCCCGTTCATCAAGTCGAACCGTTGAGCACGTTGCTGCGGCGGGCCCTGCTGGCGCTGTGGTTGGCGTGCGTGTCGGGTTGTGCTGTTCAAACAGCGGCGCTGCAAGCCACGCCACCAGCGGGTTTGCCGCGCAGTGTGGAGCTGCGCACCACCCCCTTCTTTGCGCAGACCGAATACCAATGTGGCCCGGCCGCGCTGGCCACCGCCTTGGGCGCGGTGGGGGTGAGCGCCTCGCCGCTCGTTCTGGGTGAGCAGGTGTTCTTGCCCGCGCGTGGCGGCAGCTTGCAGGCCGAGATGCTGGCCGGCGCGCGCCGGCAGGGTGTGGTCGCCACCGTCATCCCGGGCCAGCTCGAAGCCGTGTTGCGCGAGCTGGCCGCAGGCCATGTGGTGGTGGTGTTGCAAAACCTCGGCCTCAGTTTTGCGCCGCTTTGGCATTACGCGGTGGTCGTGGGCTACGACCTTGATACCGACGACGTGCTGCTGCGCTCAGGCACCACACAGCGCGCCACGATGCCGCTGCGCACCTTCGAGCACACCTGGGCACGCTCGGGCTTCTGGGCCTTTGTCGCCTTGCCGCCGGGCCGCTGGCCGGTGACGGCGCAGGCCGATGCGGTGGTCGAAGCGGCGATTGGTTTTGAACGCAGCGCCACCCCGGCGCAGGCTTTGCAAAGCTATGAAAGTGCCAGCCAACGTTGGCCCGACAGGCTGCCGCTGGCCATCGGTCTGGGCAACGCCGCCCATGCGGGTGGTGACAAGCGCCGCGCGGCCGAGGTGTTTCGTGCTGCCGCCCTGCAGCACCACAGCGGCGCCGCCTGGGTCAACCTGGCGACGGTGTTGCTGGAGCTGAGCGAGCGAGACGCCGCCATCGCAGCGGCGCAGCATGCGCGCAACGATGCGAGCTGGGGTGTGCGGGCGCGTGAGCTGCTGGCTCAGGCGACCAAGCGGCCGTAGCGGTCGAGCGCCACCAGCTCCACATATTTGGAGCCTTGTGTGCTGCCCGGCGCGAACTGCACGGTGTAGCCGCCCAGGTCAGTGCGCAGTGTGCTCAAGGCGTCTTTCATGCTGCGTTTGCTGACGCTGGCCACGGTCATGGCCTTGCGTGCCGCTTCCACGGCGATGCGCCCGCTGATGTAACCCTCAAGCGTGGTGACGCTCATCTTGGCGCCAGTGTTCAGCGCCGCCAGGTCGGCCTGGCAGCGGCTGACAACCGGCAGGCCCATCGACGAAGGGCGTGGCACCACCACGCTCAAGATGGCGCTCTGCTTCTTGGCCGCCAGCGTGTCGATCAGGTCTTGGCCGGCCATCGACGAGGCGTAGAACAGGCCGCGGTACTTGGCGGCGTGCATCTGGTCGATGATGGCAGCCACCGGTGCGGCGCTGGCCACGAAGAGCACGCAGTCGAGGTTGGCGGCGGCCAGTTTGTCGGCCGCGCTCTGGAGCGATGCGGGTGTGTGCTCGATCGCTATCGCTTCCCTGGGCGAGATGCCCGCGGCAGCCAGCGCGCCGGTCATGGCGGCCAGGTTGGGCGAGGTGGTTTTTTGTTGGTAGACCAGGCCCACGCGCAGCAGCGCGCGCTCCTTCGCGTAGGCCACCATGCGCTTGAATTCGAGGTCGTAGCCGGCGCGCACGTGGTAGGCCGAGCTCAGCTTGTCGTTGCGAATGCCCATGGTGCCGCTGGCGGTGCCCAAGAGCGGCATCTGGCTCAGGTCGATGGCGCTCATGGCCGCTTCGGCGCCCGCGCCGCTGGTGAGGCCGATCAGCGCGGCCACGTTCGAGCCGAGCAAGGTGCTCACGTTCTGCGCGCAACGCTCGGGTGAGCCGGCGTCGTCGAGGGTGATCAACTCGAAGCGGGTGCCGCCGGTCTTGGAGGCGGCCTCGAAAGCCGCCACGATGCCCGCGCGGATGTCTCGCCCGTAGTCAGCATCTGCGCCCGTCATGGCCGCCGATTGGCCAAACTTGATGATGCTGGGTTGTGCCATCACCAGGCCCGGGAAGCCGCTTGCAACGCCGCTGACCAGACCACCCAACATCAGATTTCTGCGCTTCATGACACGTTCCTTACCAACTTGGACAGGGGTGCATTAGCGGCCGAACCGAGGCATTGCGGCGTGTCTGTTTGTTCCGTGCGCCAAAACCTGGTTCGCGGCGCAACCCCCCATTTGCGGGGGAATCTCACACTTTTGGCTGCGGGTTTCCCCAAACGGCTCGGTTACGTACGGATGCAAGTTGTGCCGAAGGCCGGCCAGTTGAGGGGATCAGCCATCGGGTGAACGGCCGTTGGCGTGCCGGCTGAGCAAGAGAGTTGACCCCCCAAGCTCGTTGGGGAAAACGCCTGCGCCTGGGTGCGCTGCAAGGTCAGGGCGTTGTGGCTACCGGCTCGGCGAAGCGTTCGTCGCCGCGCAGGTAGCGCCACTGCCCTGCGGGCAGGTCGCCCAGCATCACCAGGCCCACGCGCACCCGCTTGAGGCCCAGCACCGTGAGGCCGACCTGTTCGCACATGCGGCGAATCTGCCGCTTCTTGCCCTCGCGCAGCACAAAGCGCAGCTGGTCGTCGTTGACCCACTCCACCCGCGCCGGGCGCAGGGCTTCGTCGTCGAGCTCGAGGCCATGGTTGAGCAGAGCCAGTTTGTCATCGGGCAGGGCCTGGCCGTCGAGTGTGTTGACGCGCACCAGGTATTCTTTTTCGATCTCGCTGTCTTCGCCGATCAGCTGTTTGGCGATGCGGCCGTCTTGGGTGAGCACGAGCAGGCCGACCGAGTCGATGTCGAGGCGGCCGGCGGGGGCCAGGCCGCGCATGTGGCTGTGCAAATAGCGAAAGCCCGAGCGGTCTTCGCGCCACTGGTTCTGCGGCGTCACCAGCACCGATGCGGGCTCGTAGCCGTCTTCGGCCTGGCCGCTCACATAACCCACCGGCTTGTGGATGAGGATGGTGACCTTCAGCGCCTGCGCATCACGGGCCTTGGCTTCGATGCTGATGAGCTGGCCCGGCAGCACACGCGAGCCGAGCTCGGTGATGACCTTGCCGTCGACACGCACCCAGCCTTTGGGGATCCACTCGTCGGCTTCGCGGCGCGAGGCGATGCCCAGCTCGCTCATGCGCTTGGACAGGCGCATGCTGCCGGGTTGTTCGGCGTGCTGGGGGAAGTCGTCGTCATCGTCATCGCGCTGCGGGCGCACCGGCGTGTTGCGGCGCGGGCCGAAGGCCTGGTTCGGGCCGCCGCCGAAAGCCGTGTTGGGGCCGGGTCGCGTGGAGTGAGGCTGCGGGCGTTGCTGCGCGCCGCGAGGGTCACGGGCGTCACGGGCGTCACGAGAGTCACGAGAGTCACGAGCGTCACGCTGGGGAGCGGCACCGCGCCCGTCGTCACGCGGGCCGTTGTACGGCGCGTTGGCCGGGCCTCGCGGGTCGACGCGATCGTCTCGCCGCGGGGCATTGGGTCGTGGGGCATTTCGTCGCGGTTCATCGCGCCTCGCGTCGTCGCGCCGTGGGCGCTGCTGCGCAGCGAACGGCTCGGCGCTTGTGCGGCGGCGTGGGTCCGGGGCCGGGCCGCGGTCATCGCGGCGTGGTGGCCGCGGTGCGCTGGGTTCGTCGCGACGGGCAAAACCGGCCGGCGGTTTGTCGCCAAAGCGCTGGCGCAATTGCTCTTGGTAGCGCGCTTCGCGCTCGGTGCGCAAGGTCTGGGCTTCGGCCAGGGTGGGGCGTTTTTTGACGCCCGAACCAGCTCCACGCACAGGGGCGCGGTCGGTTTTGGCAGGGCCGGCGGGTTTCTTCAATTTCAGCGTGGCCATGGGAGTCTCGGTTGCAGGCTCGAATTGGAACATGGGAGCTTGGGCACCGCTGGTTTGGACGCAAAGGGCGCGAAGGAAGACGCAAAGAGCGCAAAGAATGCAAAAGATCAATCAGGAAGACTTCTCTTCTTTGCGACCTTTGCGTCTTCCTTCGCGTCCTCTGCGTCCAAAACGACCGCACCCTGGCTCCGTCTACCCCCGTGGGTGGTGCGCCGCATGCAAAGACTTCAGCCGCTCGCGTGCCACGTGGGTGTAGATGGTGGTGGTGGAAATGTCGGCGTGGCCCAGCAGCATCTGCACCGCGCGCAGGTCGGCGCCGTGGTTGAGCAAGTGGGTGGCAAACGCATGCCGCAATGTGTGTGGGGACAAAGGCACGTTCACGCCTCCCAACAAGGCCTGTTTCTTGATGATTTGCCAGAACATCTGGCGCGTCATCGCGCCGCCGCGGGCGGTGACGAAGAGGGCGTCACTCGCCTGGCCGTGCAGGATGGTGGCGCGCGCCTCGGCCAGGTAGCGTGTGAGCCAGGCGTGGGCCTCTTCGCCAAATGGCACCAAGCGCTCCTTGGCACCTTTGCCGGTGACGCGCAGCACACCGTCGGCCAGGCTCAGGTGCACACTTTTTAAGCTGACCAACTCGCTCACGCGCAGGCCGCTGGCGTACATCAGCTCCAGCATGGTGCGGTCGCGCAGGCCAAGCGGGGTGTCGGTGTTGGGGGCGTTGAGCAGGGTTTCGACCTGCGCCTCGCTCAGCGTCTTGGGCACACGCAGCGGTTGTTTGGCGCTCAACAGCTTGAGGGTGGGGTCGGCTTGCAGCAGGTGCTCGCGCAGCGCCCAGCGGAAGTAGCGCTTGAACACCGTGAGCCGGCGGTTGGCCGTGGTGGCTTTGGTGGCGGCGTGCTGCGCGATGGCGTGCTCGCGCAAGTCGGCTTCGGTGCAGTCGTTGAGCGATTTGCCGGTGGCCTGGGCCAACCACTGGGCATAGAGCGTCAGGTCGCGTCGGTAGGCGGCCAGGGTGTTGGCCGAGAGGCCGTCTTCAATCCACAGCGCGTCGATGAAACGGTCGATCGCGCTGTGGCTTTGAGCAAGTGAGGTCGTCAATCGAGCTGCAGTTTCTGTTGTGCCACGACCTTCTTGTAGACCTCGAACTCGGCCTTGATCTGCTCGGCAAACTGCTCGGGCGTGTTGGCCACGATCAGCGAGCCGGTGTCTTCAATGCGCTTTTTCACGGCTGGGTCTTCAACGGTCTTTTTCACGGCGGCGTGGATCTTGTCGACCACGTCTTTGGGCATGCCCTTGGGGCCGATGATGCCGTAGTAGGCCATGCGGTTCACCGGCTCCAGGCCCACCTCTTTGAAGGTGGGCACATTGGGGAGCTGGGCCAG
>JBKJJF010000078.1:0-3285 GCA_046598195.1 Rhizobacter sp.
CACGGGCACGAGTTCCTCGTCACCGGCACCGACGGCGGCCCCACGCCCAAGAGCAGCCGCCAGTACGAGGTGACCACCGACGTGGCGGTGGGCCAGATGCGCCAGCTCGACTTCCTGGCCGACGAAGAAGGTGATTGGGCCTTTCACTGCCACAAGAGCCACCACACCATGAACGCGATGGGCCACGACGTGCCCACCATGATCGGCGTGGACCACCGCGACGTGGCCCGGCAGATCACCAAGCTGATCCCCGACTACATGGTGATGGGCGAGCGCGGCATGAAAGACATGACCGAGATGGAGATGCCGCTGCCCGACAACACGGCCGCCATGATGACCGGCACCGGCCCCTTCGGCGCGGTCGGCATGGGCGGCATGTTCAGCGTGCTCAAGGTGCGCAAGAACCAGAAAGCCGGCGACTACAGCGACCCCGGTTGGTACCAGCACCCTCCCGGCACTGTCGCCTATGAGTGGACGGGCGGGACGGGCGCGCTGCCCGACCCCACGCGCATCAAGGCCGAAGGCACGGGCTCCATGCCGCCGCTGGCCAAGCCCGCGCAAGACACCGAGGTGAAGGTGCGCAAGCCCACGGGCGGGCACTCGAACCACTGAATCAATTGTAGGAATTGAAGGAATTGAAGGAGAACACGATGACACGAACCCTTTCCCATCTCATCGCCGCCCTGGGTCTGGCCTTGACCGCCAGCATGGTGATGGCCCACGGCGACGCAGGTCACAAAAAATCGGCCGCCGAGCCGGTGCGCAAGGAACAGAAGGCCTGGGGCATTGCAGGCGATGCCAAGGCCGTCACCCGCACGATCGAAATTCGCATGGACGACACCATGCGCTTCACGCCCAACCTGATTGAAGTGCGCGAAGGCGAAACCATCCGCCTGACACTTCGCAACCGAGGCAAGCTCCTGCACGAGTTTGTGCTCGGCACCAAGCAGGAGCTCGACGAACACGCCGCGCTGATGGTCAAGTTTCCGACCATGGAGCACGACGAGCCCTACATGGCGCACGTGGCGCCGGGCCAGCGGGGCGAGATCGTGTGGGCTTTCAACCGCGCCGGTGAGTTCGACTTCGCGTGCCTGATCGCCGGCCACTACCAAGCCGGCATGGTGGGCAAGGTGCGGGTGCTCGCCGCCGCGGCGGCTGACATGACGCAGGGCGAGGTTCGCAAGGTCGACAAGGAGGCGAAGAAGATCACGCTCCAACACGGCGCGATCAAGAACCTCGACATGCCACCGATGACGATGGTCTTTCAGGTGAAAGACGCCGCACTGCTTGAGGGGCTCAAACCCGGCGACAAGATCCGCTTCGCCGCTGAGAAGTCGGCCACGGGTTATGTGGTGACGCTGGTTCGGCCGGTGCCGTGACGGGTGGGTCGTCACACCGTTGCGGAACCCTTCAAGGGTAGAGTGCGCGCATGAATACCCGTGCCCATTTGCTCCTGCTCATCGGTGCCCTGAGCCTGGCCTGCGAGCCAGCTCGGGCTGAGATGCTTGCTGTCACCTGGGGCGCTCAAGGCGAATTTGCCAAGAGCGTGGGCGTCAAGCCCGGCCAGTTTGTCGAGCTCTGCGAGAAGCTGCCAGCCGGCGCCAAGGTGTCCTGGAGCTTCAAGGCCGACGCCGCGCTCAATTTCAACCTGCACTTCCACCAGGGCAATGACGTGCGCTACCCGGTCAAACAAGACCAGGTGAGCCAGGCCCAAGGTGTGTTCGAAGCCCCCGACGCACAAGACTATTGCTGGATGTGGGTCAACCAGGGCGCCTCGCCCGTCACCCTGGCGCTTCAGCTCAAGCGCAGCTGATCTGCTCTCTCAGCCCCGCCGGGGCGGTGGACAGTGAACTCCGCCATCCACCCGGCGCTGACGCGTCTGCCGCACACCTCGCAGCGGGGAAGCAGCCCGGCCCTTCGGGCGGGCGCTGCCACTCTTGGCCGAGCGCGGTACTGACTTACCCCGACGCCCGCCTTGGTCAATCTCAGGCATCGCTTTCACACCATCACGCAAGTCCTTATTTTTGCTGCGTTTTTCGCTTACAAGCCACTGCAAAAACACGCGCTAAGTGCTTGATTCCATTGAATTTTCTTTACACATTTCATTGACCCAGGCTCACCCCATGAGCTAAAGTGCAAATAAGTGCATTCAAGTGGGTTTTTGTGGCAAACATCGTGTTTCAGGGGCCTGCGGGGCTGACGCTGGACGGCAAGGGGCGTATTGCCATGCCGTCGCGTCACCGCGAACTCCTGTCCGCCATGGGCGTCACTCAGCTCACGGTGACCAAGAACCCCGCCGGCTCGCTGATGATTTTTCCGCGGCCCACGTGGGAGGGCTTTCGCGACCAGCTGGCCAAGCTGCCGATGCAGGCCGATGGCTGGAAGCGGGTGTTCCTCGGCAACGCGATGGACGTGGAAATCGACGCGTCTTCGCGCGTGCTGATCGCGCCCGAGCTGCGCGCCGCCGCCGGCCTCACGCGTGACGTGATGCTGCTCGGCATGGGCAGCTACTTCGAGCTGTGGGACGCCGCCCGCTACGCCGAACACGAGGCCGAGGTGATGAAGTCACCGATGCCGGACGCCTTGCTGAACTTCAGCTTCTGAGCCCACAGCATGAGCACACAGAAGCCGTCGCGAGCCCGAGCGCCGGGCCGCCCCAAGCCGGGCGAGATCCCCTCGGGGGATCGTTCGCCGTACTCGGCGAGCGAGGGGCTCCAACACACCACAGTCTTGCTGAACGAGGCGGTCGACGCGCTCGTCACTGACCGCGACGGCCTCTACGTCGACGGCACCTTTGGGCGCGGGGGCCACGCCCGCTTGCTGCTGTCGCGGCTGTCACCCGCGGGAAGGCTGGTGGCCATCGACCGGGATCTACAAGCCGTTGCGGCTGCGACAACAGGTGCAACGCGGGTCGATGACCCGCGTTTTTCCATCCATCACACAAGCTTCGCGCACATGGTGCCCACCCTGAGCAACTTGGGTGTGACCAAGGTGCACGGGCTGTTGCTCGATCTGGGCGTGTCTTCTCCGCAGATCGACAACCCCGAGCGTGGTTTCAGCTTCCGTTTCGACGGCCCGCTGGACATGCGCATGGACACGTCTCGGGGCGAAAGCGCCGCGGACTTTTTGGCCCGCGCCGATGAGCGCCTTATCGCGGAGGTGATAAAAAATTATGGCGAAGAACGGTTTGCTCTCTCGGTTGCAAAGGCGCTTGTTGCTCGGCGCGAAAGCGGGAATCCTGTTCGAACCACAGCACAACTTTCCGAAGTCGTGGCTGGCGCGGTC
>JBKJJF010000144.1:0-11993 GCA_046598195.1 Rhizobacter sp.
GGTCAACCCACCGAGGAAGCCTGTGACCAGCATCAGGCGCAGCAGCTCATGGGGTGAGCGGTCAAACCACACCAGCGCCGCACCGATCATCAAACCGCCCACGCAGTTGACCAGCAAGGTGCCGAGCGGAAAGCCGCTCCATTGCGGGTTGATCCACAGGCCGGTAACCCAGCGCAGCAACGCCCCCACTGCCGCACCTGCGGCCACCGCCAACACCTGGGCCCACGGCAAAGCTGTGTTCATGCGTCTGCGTTCTCACTTTTTATGCCCCAACGGGCCAAGGCCTCATCGTCAGGCACACGGGCATCGACCCAGCGTGCACCTTCTGGCGTGGTTTCTTTTTTCCAGAACGGGGCCTGGGTCTTGAGGTAGTCCATCAGGAACTCGCAGGCCTGGAAAGCCTGGCCTCGGTGGGCAGAGGTGACGGCCACCAGCACGATCTGGTCTTGCGGCTGCAAGAGACCCACACGGTGGATCACCCGCGCGCCGCAGATGTCAAAACGTGCATGCGCCACGTCGATCATGGCCTCAATGGCGCGCTCGGTCATGCCGGGGTAATGCTCCAACTCCATGCAGCTCACGCCCTGCCCGTCACTGCGGTCGCGCACCGTGCCCACGAAGCTGACGATGGCGCCCACACCGCCCTCACCGGCGCGCAGGGCCGAGACCTCTTGGCCAAGGTCGAAATCGTGAGGTTGGATCGTCACGCGGGTGGCAGGCATGGGTTTGATTGTGTCACCGGCGAAAGATGAGGCGTGCCGCCGAAGGAGCTACGTCGCCACGCCCGAAATCGCCCAACGCATCGAGCGTGCAGTTCTTGAGCGTGAGCCACTGGCCGGCGCGCAGGCTGCGCACCGCGCTTCTGGCGGGCCACCTTTTGTTGCGAAATTCGTTCGCCTGCTGGCCCAGGGTGGCCGGGTGCTGGAGTTGTGCGCCGCTGCAGTGGCCTGTGTCGGCCGTTGCACCCCGATTGGTAGCTCTTCAGCCACGCGACCATGCCCATCACCGGGGCAGAGCCGAACTGTTGGTGGGTTGGGGTGTCGGCCGCGATGGCGCGTTTGTTGGCGTAGTTCCACTGGAACACGGCCGTGCGGTTGATCGGGATCGTGACAGAAACGCCGAAACTATGAATCGACCAAACAGCACCGCCACCAGCAATCGTTACGGCTTCGTTCGCGCGTACTCGGCAGCCTCGCGATCCCACTGCCTGCGCTGAACGGCCTCGGGGCTGCTGTACTCCCGATAGCGCTCGGCCAGCGAATCGAGCAGCTCTTTCTCTGCCTGCTGACACTGCCGCCATACGCGCATCTGCGCCGATTGATACGCGCTTGCAGCTTGCTGAACTGCCGCCGCCGTTTGCCGGCCCATTAAATTGATTCGAGCTCGCACTCGCTCGTAAGTCTCGGTGGTGGCATCCCAGAGGTCGGAGAGAAACTGTATGACCGCGTTGCCGGCGGCCTTGGCATCACTCAGGCCTTCGTTGGCCCAGCCGTAGACACGCGATTCACCGTGGATTTCTTCCTTGAACACATGGCGGAAACGAAGATAACCCCCGGTGAGAACACTGGGCTCGTGGCTACCGCCCACGGTGAAGCCGGCGCGCGAATCGTGCACGTAATCAGAGAACAAGTCGGCACACCCAGTCGGTGGCAAGGGGCCATCCGCAGCAATGGCCAAAAACGTGTGTTCGTGCGACGAAAGCGGGGCCTTGCCGAATTCAACGCCGGGCACGCCGACCAGGCTCGGCATCCGCGGGGGCCTGATCACCAACGAGGCGACGGCAGCGGCGTCTTTGAGGCGCTCCTTCATATACCCTTTGATCGTGGCATTGGCCTCGCGCCGCTCAAGCAGCCAACGCAACTGCAAGGCAAAGTCGTCATCGGCTTTCCCCATCAGCGCGCGGTCCTTTGCGCTGGCCGAGCGTTTGAAGAATTCTTGTCGGGCCACCCCGCGCTGCGCGCGGCCACCGTGAAGCGAGCCGCGCCAGCGCATGTAGTGGTGTGCGTGAGCTTGCGTGAAGCTGCGAATGTCACCGCCCTTCACGCCCTGGTGGGCAAGCCAGGTGTTGTAGGTCTTGATCAAGCGCTCGTCGGTGGCGAATGATTTGGCCAGTTGAGGAATGGCTTTGATTTCTTCGATGGTTTTCATCGGCACACCTGCCTTGATGGCCGCGAAGTGCATGTCCATCAGGGGAATTTGCGACAAATGCGGTGAGTCGCCCCACTCCGGCATGGCTTTGCCCTGCTCGCCCGGGCAGTACCCACCGCCCACGTCGGAGTGCATGCCGGGGTAGCCCACGTTGCCGCGCCCCACCGCCGCTTCCAGCGGAAAGCTGGCGCGCTGCTCGTGCAAGGCGATGAAGTGCGTGCAGTCTTCCACCGCGGGGTGAATGGCTTGGGTGCCATCGGCCCAAGCCATGTGGCCATCGGTGAAGGGCGTCACGTCACCGATGCCCACCGCCGCCACGGTGTCAAAAATCCCCATGAAGCCGATGCGCAACGGTATGCCCGCGAGCGTCATGCCGCCGCCATTGCGTTCGCATATCTGGCTCAGCCAGTAGGCACAGGCCCGGGCCTGAGCCGCACCGCGAGAGAAGCCAAAGATGGATACGTTGATTTGCAGAACCTTGCGTTGATGGCCCTTGACCACGGCGGCGAGATTCTCTTCAACGGAGGTCAGCCCTGCCCAGCGCGTGGCGGCTTCGGTGGAGATCGGGCTGAGCAGAATGTCTTTGCTGATGGTGTTGACCAGTGCGCGCTGTTGAGTTTGGTTCAGCAAGTCGCTTCCGTAGAGATATGCATGGACGGCATTGAATATCGACGTGATGCCCCAATTGATTCGGTCGGCCCCCATGTAACCCATGCCCATGCCAGGGAAGTCGTACCAAAACTTGCTGGTGTCGCCGATTTCCTTGAAGGGCGTCCCGACACCAGGCATGTAATACCGGAAGAATCCGCTCTCGGGTTCGAAGGAATAGGCGTCAAAGAGCCTTGCCACATTGCTGTGCTTGTTGCGCACAAACTGGGTTGCGTCTTGACCATCCTCGACCCAGTTTCGGTTGTTGCCCGTGCCATCAAAAAACAAGCCCACATGCACCTGCCCTTGGCACTGTGTGGATTTTGCTCGCACGCAGGCCATGGCTTTGGCACGTTGCGAGGCTTCGCCTACGCTGAGGGCTCGCTTGCCGTCCAGCGGAGCCGGGCGGCCGGTGTAGATCATCGTCATCATCAACTCCCTTGGCTTGTCCAGTTGTCTATTGGCGCGGCAGCGTCACGATGGGCTGTCCTGGTTTGAGTTCGGCCTCCTTGCCCTTGAGCGGATAGTCCGGGTGCCACAGACTCAAGCGGTTCGCGAACACCTTGATCTCCCCGCTTCGCAAGAAATGAACACTGAATCGACTAAGCGTTTGCGATTCGTACTCAGGCACCGCAACTTCGCGCGCTTGCATCTTCCCCTCGTGGTCTTCCCACGTCACCTTGACGGTGAAGCCGGGGTACCAAGGCACAGGCAATTCCGCACAGCAAACAAAACTTCCTCCGCCAGTGCCTGCAAAGATGTTGCCGCCCCACTGCCCATTCACATAGAAGGCGTTGATGTACTGATCAGTGTGGTTGTAGCCGGTTAGATTGGCCCCGACCGTTTTGCCTGGCCTTGCATGCTCCGATGCCGCTACCGCAGCAGGCGGTTCCGCCGGCGCTTTCCCCTTGCATCCCAACAAGGCGCAGGCGACCAGCAGCACAACAATGAATTCACGCATTCCGATATTCCCGCTTCTTTGATTCAACTGTCTATTGGCGAGGCAGCGTCACGATGGGCTGCCCTGGTTTGAGTTCGGCCAAGACTCAATACACCTTCTCAATCGCTACGCCGGGGTTCAATTCGGACTCCGGCCCCTTCAAAGGGTAGTCGCGATGCCGCAACGTCATGCGCACCGCGAAGACTTTGATTTCGCCGCTGCGCAAAAAATGGACGTTAAAAGTGCTCAACTTTTTTGGGTCGTACTCAGGCACCAAAACTTCACGCGCTTGCATCTTCCCCTCGTGGTCTTCCCAGGTCACCTTTGCAGTGAGGCCGGGGTACCAAGGCACAGGCAATTCCGCACAGCAAACAAAACTCCCTCCGCCAGTGCCTGCAAAGATGTTGCCGCCCCCTTGGCCGTTCACATAGAAGGCGCTGATGTACTGGTCGGTATGGTTGTAGCCCGTCAACTCGGCCCCGACTGTTTTGCTTTGCTTGGCAGGCTTCGATGCCGCCGCCGCTGCCCCAGCAGGCGGTTCCTTCGGCGTGTTCGCCTTGCATCCCAACAAGGCGCAGGCGACCAGCAGCACCACAATGAATTCACGCATTTCGCGCTTCCTTTGCCGTTGAGCTGTCGTACGCCCCGACCGGCAACGATTGCCACAAAGCCGGGCCGGCTGCGCGAGCAGAGTCGGGCAGTTCCTGTATGCCTTTGGCCAGTTCATCCAGCGTTGGTGGTGGCGACTTCATCAGCGCCTGAAACTCAGGGTGCTCAACGCCCCGGCCCGAGGTGTAGAGCGCGAGCAGCAGGTACTGCGCCTGCCGATCAATGTCATCAAACCCCGCGTTGAGGGCCGCCTGCTGATGCTTCAAAACGAACTGCGTGAGCGTGCGTGCCAGCACGCGCTTGAGTTCGTCGGGGATGATTTGGCGCAGGTGCTTGAGCAACGTGTCAAGCTCGGTGGCGTCAACCAGCATCCCGTATTGCGCGTCGGTCAGCGTGACCAGGGGCTCACCAAATGCTGGCGCGGTTGAGAAGCCCGTCGGGCTTGACTGCAGCGCGAGCGCAGACACCTCGCCAAAGCGGTTCACATAGGCCCAGTTCGCCGTGCTTGCCACAAACGCTTGTGCCTGGGCGCTGGTCAGGCAAGCGAACCACACCGGCAGGATTCTCGTGTCGTACCAGCGCATCAACATCGACTGCCCCTCCGACAGGCCGACCACATGAAAGCGGCGCAGGTGCTCGGCCACGGCCAGCGGAGCGGCATCAGTTTCAAACCAACTCAGGCAAGGAGCGGCGTAGGCGAGCTTTTGTGTCCATTCAAAAATCTTGCCCCTTGCTTGTGCATCCAACCCGCGCAGCGGGATCAGCAATGGTGCGATCTCAATGAGACTTTCTTCTGGTGTGCCCTCGAACAACGAGAGGTAGGGAGCGCTCCACCGCTCCAGCATGAGGTGGCTGCCTTCCGCAGGCGCGGTATCGACGATGAGGCACAGGGATCGCTGGCGGGCTTGCGCTGCATCGAAGGCGTGTTGCAAAGCATCGCGAATATGCATCAGACCAACACTCCAGGAGCGCCCTGCTTCATTGCGTTGAGCAAACAGCTTTTGCATGCCGCTCGGGGCATCACCGGCATCGCAAAACTCTCACTCCCCGGCCCCACGAAGCTCTTGGTCGCCGCATGCACCGTGATCTTCCCCGGGCATTGCACGGTGATGCCGGCTGCACTGATCACGAGTTGCGCGCCGCCCGATGTTTGCAGCGTGATCTTCTTGGCTGCGGCCCATACCACCGCACCCACTAACGACTGAACGTTGATCAAGCCTTTGGCTGCCACCTGCACGTTGCCCGCCTGCGCCTGCATCTGCACCGGCCCTTGCCCCGCGATCATGGTGAGGCCGGTGCCCTTGGCACCTTCCCCCGCTTGCACCGCCCCGGCCAAGATGCCGAGGCTTTGCCCGGTGTTCACCCGCATCTGGCTGCCACCCGCGATGTGAATGTCTTGCCCGGCCTGCCAGCTGATGGCCTCGCCGCTGGCGAACTGAATGTCTTGCCCCGCCACCACCGCCAGCCCGGCCTTGGCGGTGATCGCCACGATGGGGTCGGTGGTGTGCGGCAGCTTGCCGTCGCTGGCTTGCGTGTTCTTGTTGCCCGCGTCGGTGAGCGCGTTGTCGAACCCTGCCTGGCTCACCATGCCGCTGACCGCCTGGTGCAGTGCCTTCATCGGCGCGAGCTTGTCGCTCAAGTTGCTCTGGCTGGCCTTGATGGTGCCCACCGAGCTGGCCAGGGCCGTGGTCTGGTGGGTCTGCGTGGCTCGGCTGAAGGTGTCGGCCAAGGTGAGCGCTTGTTTGAGCAAGGCCATGCCGGCCGCGTTGTCGCCCGCCGGGTCAGACGGGTTGGCACCGTAACTGGTGATCAGCAGCCCCTGCTTCGCGCGGATGGCGCCATAGGCATCGGTGCGCAGCTCGAAGCCCACTCCTCTGTACGAGCCTCGGGTATTGTCGTTTTGGTGGACTAAAAATCCGAGGCTCAGTTGGGTGGCGTGCTGGGTCGTTGCGAGCTGCACTCTGAGTTGCCCCGGCGTGTCATCAAACACCAGCTGGTTGTGCCCAGGCCCCCCAAATTCTTTCGACTTCACGCCCGACATCGCGGCCGCATTGTTCTGCGCATTCGCCCCCGGTGTGGCCGGCCCCGGTGCCCCGCCGTGCCAGGCCGGGCTGTTGCCACCGGGGCCTGAGCCGACTCGGTTGCCTTGGCCGCTGGGGGTGTGGTCGTTGCTGTGGCTAAAAACGCTGGTGTCGCTGGTGTCACTCTGGCCCGGCTGCCCGCCCGGCGTGCGTGCCAGGCCACCTTCGCCCCGCCCGTTGTAGATCGAGTTTGTGCAGATGGGGCGGTCGATGTCGTTGTTCAAAAATTGCAGAAGCACCTCTTGCCCAATGCGAGGGATGAACTGATGCCCCATGCCCGGGCCGGCCCAGCGCTGCACCACACGCATCCAGCAGCTGCTGCGGTTGTCGGGGCGTGGGTCAGCGTGTGGGGAAGATTGCCAGTGGAACTGCACCTTGATGCGGCCCAGGGCGTCGGTGTAGATCTCGTCGGCGCCGTGGGGGTGGGTGTTGCCGGTGGGGCCGACGACGATGGCGGTTTGCATGCCCCGTGCGGTGGGCTTTTGAGCGTAGACCGGCCGCCAGGGGATGGCACGGCGGCAGGCTTCGAAGCGGTTGGCGTAGCCGGTCTCGGCGGCCTTGGCGGCCAGCTCGGGGTCGTCGGCCAGCGATTGCAGCAGCTCGGCCATCGAGTCTGGTTTGGGTTCGCTGGCGAAGAAGTCGAAGTCGTCCTCTGGCGCGTTGGCAATGGCATCGGCGATTCGGTCGCTCAGCTCCTTGGGCAGGTTGTTGATGCCCAGGGCGTGCACGCTGTGCACGGTGAATTCGAGGTCGGCGTCGTTGCCGCTTTTGCCGAGATCGCTCAATGCGTCGAGCGTGCTGTTTTTGAGCGTGAACCACTGGCCGGCGCGCAGGCTGCGCACGCTGCTGCGTGCGAGCCAGGTTTTGTTGCGGAACTCGTGGGCTTGTTGGCCCAGGGTGGCCAGGTGCTGGAGCTGGGCTGTGGTGCAGGTGCCGCCGTCAGCCACGACGCCTGAGGTTTGGTAGCTCTCCAGCCAGCCGGCCATGTTTTGAATGGCTGGGGCGCCAAACTGGTGGTTCGTGGGCGCGTCGGCCGCCACGGAGCAGTTGGCTTGGTAGTCCCATTGCAGCATGACGGTGCGTGCCGGGTTGAGGCTGCGCATGCCACCAAAGCTTTGAATGGCGTCTTGTTCTTCGGTGGCGGCGCTGCGGTGGAATTTGATGCCCGAGCCGCCTACGGCGCTGGCCGATGTTTCGTTTTGAGGCCAGCGGGCGCTGTCGGCAAAGAAGACGAGGCGGTGGCCGGCGGGTGCACTGGTGTCTGTGGCTTCGGTCTCTTCGACGCGGTAGCCCAGGCCTTCGCTGGCCAGGAGGCGGCTCAGGAAGGCCAGGTCGGTCTCGCGGTATTGGGTGCAGTAGGTTCGCACGCCGGCATTGGGGCCTTGGGCCAGGAAGGCGCTCGTCTTCAACGCACCGGCATGACCGCTGACGGCCGCCGCTGAACCGTCGCGGTGATCGAACGGGCGAACTCCAGGAAAGTTTTTTCGTCTCCGAAAGGTTCGATGCCTTTCTTTCGGGCGTTGGACGATTCGCGTATGACGGCAATCAGCAAGTGCGGCGAATACTCCTCAGCCTCAGGGTCGCCCTGAACCGCCACCAAGTAGCCAAAGTCTTCGGACTGATCCTTGCGCCGCATCTTCACGTACGACTCCACCCCGAAGCGGCCCGCCAAACGCGTGGGGCGGTACCCGTCCCACCCGATGCTGCCGATCTTTTCCCAGGCCATGCTGCTCGTCCAGAAAGAGTTGGCCTCGTACGCAGCGGTCAACTTATGCGGCGGCTGGTCGGGGTTGTTTTTCCAGCGCGAGTTGTCTCGCACAACGATGGTGATGTCAGGGTGATCGCGCAGGCGGTACGTCATGGCGATGGTTCTGTTCTTCTTGCCGCCGTCTTTGACGAAGACGTAAGGGTGACAGTCCCCCGGCTCAGCGGGGACGGTGTAGAGCGGGCGGTAGGAGATGCCGGTGAGGAGTGCGTTGACCTCTTTCTCGAGGATGAGCCGGTCTGATTCAGGTTCGCTTCCCTCCCAAAAAACCAGGTGCCCGCCCAAATTAAGTAGCAAGCTCTGGTCGACATGCATACGAGAGATCCTGTAGCTGAGCCTCCACGAATAGCCTGATTGCGGTGCCGTCGGAAGTTCCAAAAACGACTTCTTGTCGATGCTGGGGTTCTTGGCTGCACGCTCTTTGAACCTGGCTGGCGTCCATCGACTGAATGAAACCAAGTCGTCCATCTCCGCAGCCGAGAGTGATTGGGAAATCTTCAACCTCGACTCAGACCAGGGAGCACGCTGATCGTCCGCAAACCGCGACGATGGATAGGCATGCCCGCCAGGAGGACGCTTCCATCCGGTGGGCGTTTGGGCCGCCACATCCACTTCTCCCGGGAAACTCACTTGCATCTGGCCGACGCAATCGGTCTTCCAGCCAGAAGGAATTTCGCTGGCCGAGCACGCCGAGAACTGCAGCGCGATGGGCAGTGAGATCAACAACCGAATCGACGCCATCATCATGCCTCCTCCGGTTTTGAGGTAGCCGTTCTGGGAACAGCGTTTGACGCCACAACCGGGCGATCCTTCCCGCGGTTTGCTGGATCCAAATGAACAACGGCCGATGTAGGGAACGGGATCTGGTTGTTCTCGCCTTTTGTCCAGTCGATGGGCAGCGCTGTGATGAAACCGCGCACCTCATCGAGTGCCGAAAATGCGGATATCTGTTCTTGTTGCTCTCTCCAGAACTGTTCCTGAAACGGCATGGACTCCTCTAGACGCCGCCGCCTCTTGTCGAAGACTGGAAGAATTTGCGCATGCTCGCCGCCCTTTCCAGGCGTCTCATTCCTCGGAATAAACTTAAACGCCGCCTCATACAGCGCCGCATTCCGTCTCGCCACCCGCTGAATCGTTCGCCAGCTGTCCGGGATGCCCGGCTGCTCAATGGCTTGAACCAACTCCGCCGCCGGCCTAACCCCCCCCGTGATGCCGAATAGCTTCTTCCATACGCTCTTGCGCAGCTCATGCGCAAACATCCGTACCGGCTGCTGGCTCCCTGCGCCGTTGATGTCGGCGCGCTTGGTGTCACAGTCCATCACCAGCACGGCGAGCTCCGAATCGCGGGAGCCCAACAGGCTGCGGTCGTTGACGTTGGCGCTGCCCAACAAAGCGTACAGGTCGTCCACGATCATCAGCTTGGTGTGAACGTACACCTGCTCCGTCACGACCCGGCCGCCGAGCTTGGCCCAGGTGCGCAGGTTCAGCAGCGTCACGTATTCGTCGCAGGCTTCGAGCGCAATGGATTCGTACTCCCGGTTGCTGTTGTCGTTGATCACACGCATGTGGCCATCGTCGCCTTTGTCGCGCAACTCGCGCGCCTTCAACGCGCGCCGAATGCCGTTCAGCAAACTGCGGCTGCCAAAGACCAGGGTCTGCATGGTCCAGAACACCTGCACCGCCACCGTTGCGTCGGCCAGCGAGCCCTCAGGGTGCACGGGCAGCGTGATGTACGCGTGGAACTTTGATCGCGCGGCGTCCAGAATCGATCGCTCGCAACGCTCGATCAGCGCCGCGCAAACGCCGTTGCTGGGCGGGCGATCCAGCGCTGCACCTTCGTCGTCATCCCAGCGGCGCATTGCATTCAGGCTCGCGTCGCTGATGCCGTCGACACCATCTTTGATGAACTGCGCGGCCACAGACAGCGTGTCGGGGTCCTCAACCCCTTCGATGTCGCCAAACCCCGACACGAAAAACTGACTCTCGATGTAGACAAAGCGCTGCGCTCTGCCAATCAGCTTGATCATGGCCGCCTGGATGTGGTCTTGCGCCCCGCCGGGGGCGGGCACGCCGGTCTTGGTGGGCAGTGCGGCGTACTCCGCCGCGCACAGTTTGGCCGGTGCGCTGCGCAGCACCTGAATGCTCGCCTTGCCTGCGGCCGGCATCTCACGGGGAGGCACTGGCATCGGCAACTTTTTGCTGGACGATGCCAGGGTATTCCAGCGAACCACGAAGTTGCGCGTCAGATCCGATACCGCGGGCCCTTCGATGCGGCTGTGAACGTCTTGCCACGGCAGACGCGGCTGGTTGAGATCCAGGGCGTTAAAGACCTCTGCGTTGCCTTCGAGCCGGGGGTTGTTGTTGATGGGCGAGTTTTTGGAGTAGCGCATCTGATACCCACCGGCCTCAATCTTGGCCATTTGCGCCGTGGCTGCACCAGACACCGAGTCGGCGGCGCCCGTGATCAAGTCCGGGTTCACCAAGTTCTTGTCGAGCAGTTCGCGCAACGGTGGCACACCCGGGTTGTAGCTGTTCAGAAACCAGCGCCCGTTGGCCTTGGGGTCCAACTCGAACTTGGCGTCGTCGTACCGGCCGTAGCTCAGATCGATGCCGCCCACGTAGGCCACCTTGCGATCGACAATCACCAGCTTCTGGTGGTGGCTGAAGTAGGCCGCATTGCGGTCTGCTGACGAGCCGGCACGCAGCACCTCGACCCGGCCGCCGCCCTTGATGCCTTCGCTCTTCAGCCGGGCGTTGATGGTGTCCAGCACAACCAAGGTCTGAGCATCGTAGGTCTGCACCGGGTTCGCGTGCCGCCACGGCATCACGCAGAAGCGCACACCGCGCTTGGCATTGCGGTAGATGACGTCATACAGGCGCACCCCGGGTGCCAGCAATGCGTCCCAGTTGATTTGCCAGCCAATGATGTAGACCTCGGCAGTGGCCGCGTCCACCGTCTTGATGAAGTCTGCGAAGTAGCTCTCGCCGGTGGTGAAGGGCTCGATCTTGTTGCCTGCTGTCGGCCCGGCGAAGAGGTTGGGTGCCGTCACCCACACGGGTGAGGTGAAGTAAGCCGGTGTCGATTGGCCCTTCTTGTCGACAATGGCACGCAGCGTGCGCGCGGGCGGAGCCTGCGTTTGGGTAGACGTCATTTCACCCCTCCCTTGAGCTTGCTCAGCATTGATTGGCCACTGTTGGCTTTGAGTTCGCGCCGAGCCAACGGCGCCTGCAGGGCCTGCGCCTCTCGCCCATCGGAGATCTCAATGTCATCGGTGTAGCCCATGGCATCCAGGGCGTTGTAGAACATGGCATCGTCAGTCCAGTCTTCACGTTCACGGGTGAGGATGAACTCCCGTACGTGCCCGTTGGCAACGACCCAGAGCTGGTTGGGCGATTCGTTGTATGCGTCCAGAAGGGTTTTCTCCTCAGCAGCAGACAAGGGCATCTTCCCCGTTGAGTCACTGGTTCCTTGGAGGATGTTTTTGGGGCAGGCCAATGCGGCCATTTCATCGCGAGCACGAACAATCCGCCATTCCGTGTTCGGAAGAGCCTCTCCCGTAGGGCCTGGCGCGTCGGCAAGGCGCATATCAAACTTGACTACGGTTGCAACGATGGCCGAGCGCGGCAGATTTGGCAGTGGGTAGTTCTCCCTCTCCGGCCCGATAAAACTCTTGGTCGCCGCATGCACCGTGATCTTCCCCGGGCAGGAGGGGACGATGCCCTCGGCGAAGATCACGCTGCAGACACTGGGTGGGGCCAAGCTGGTGATCTCCGCCGAGGGCATCGTCCCCTCCTGCCCGGG
>JBKJJF010000051.1:0-19070 GCA_046598195.1 Rhizobacter sp.
ACGAGGCCGCGTTGCGACCCCATCGCCGGCACATTCAGATGGTCTTCCAAGACCCTTTCAGCTCACTCAACCCGCGCCTTAGCGCAGGGCAGGCCGTGGCCGAGCCGATCATCGTGCACGGCCTTCTGCCCGAGCGCGAGGTTGCGGCCAGGGCGGCCGAGTTGTTCGAACTGGTTGGCCTGAACCCCGGCATGCTGGGGCGCTACCCGCATGAATTCAGCGGTGGCCAGCGCCAGCGGGTGGGCATCGCGCGAGCGCTCGCCGCCAACCCCAGGCTGCTCATCTGCGACGAGCCGGTGTCGTCACTTGACGTGTCGATCCAGGCGCAGATCGTCAACCTGTTCGACGATCTGCGCAGTCGCTTGGGCTTGGCTTACCTGTTTGTGTCGCACGACCTGGCGGTGGTGCGACACCTGAGCGACCGCATCGCGGTGATGTACCTCGGGCGCATCGTCGAGCTGGCGGCCAAAGATGATCTGTACCGCAAGCCGGTGCACCCCTATACACAACTGCTGATCGAGACCATTCCGACCACGGATCGGGAGGCGGAGAAGCTGCGCCCGCCGACCCGGTTGCGCGGTGAATTGCCGAGCCCTTTGAACCCGCCCGCGGGCTGCGGCTTCCACCCCCGCTGCCCCCAAGCCATGGACATCTGCCGCTCGGCTCTCCCCCCACTGAGCTTGCGCGCCGACGGCCGGCAGGTGGCCTGCCATCTCCCTGACCCCACGCGCATCGCCTCCAACACCATCCCTGTTTCTGTCTGTTTGTGAGTGCCCTGTCGGCGGTTTGCGAGGGCCGGAAATGGAATCGTTCCGCGTGCGTGTCGACGCCGGTGTGCGCGTGAACGGCCGGCCGAGTCGGTGGCGGCGCAGCTGCCGGTGAGCCGCCCGGCCTACCTGGCGGGCACCTGGGCGTTCTAAGGGCGCGGTGCATCATGCTGGCATGCCGCACGACATCGCGTTTCTCCACACCTCGCCGGTTCATGTGCCGACGTTCAACCAATTGATGCAAGAGCTGGCGCCTGCCTTGCGTGTGGTGCACAGCGTGCGCGAGGATCTGCTGGCCGAGGCGCAACACGAGGCTGTCGAGAGCCCGGGCTTGATCAGCCGTGTGCATGCGGCGCTGGCCGATGTGGCGTCGAGCGGCGCGGCGGTGGTGGTGTGCACCTGTTCCACGCTCGGTGGCATCGCCGAAAGCAGCGACGGCTTGGCCCGCTACCGTGTCACTCGCATTGACCGCGCCATGGCAGACCACGCCGCGCGCAGCGGGCCGTGTGTGCTGCTGGTCGCCGCGCTGCACAGCACCCTGGCGCCGACGGCGGCGTTGTTGCAATCGTCAGCCGCCCGGCTGGGTGTGGGCCTGCACATCGAGAGCCTGGTGGTGGCCGGCGCGTGGGCCCATTTCCAGGCGGGTGAGCAGGCGCGCTACATCGAAGCCGTGGTCGACGCCGTGACCGAGGTCGCACCGACCGGCACCGTGGTGCTGGCTCAGGCCTCCATGGCCCCCGCGGCCGAGCGGCTCGCAGCCCGCGGCATCTCCGCATTGACGAGCCCCCGATGCGGCGCCGAACATGCGGTGTCCCTTCACCAGCACATCAACCAGGTTTGACCATGGACGACCCCCCTGTTTTTGACGGCGGCTGCACCTGCGGCCAGCTGCGCTACCGCATGAGCAGCAAGCCGCTGTTTGTGAACTGCTGCCACTGCCGCTGGTGCCAGCGCGAAACGGGTGCGTCGTTTGCGCTCAACGCGATGATCGAAGCCGACCGGGTGCAGTTGCAGAGCGGCGAGCTTGATCGTGTGCTCACCCCGTCGGCCAGCGGGCGCGGCCAGACCATCTGCCGCTGCCCCAGCTGCCATGTGGCGGTGTGGAGCCATTACGCCGGCGCGGGCGAGGCGATGAGTTTTGTGCGCGTGGGCACGCTCGACGAGCCCGACCGCCTGCCGCCTGACGTGCACATCTTCACCCTGTCGAAACAAACCTGGGTGCTGCTGCCGCCGGGCACACCGGCCGTGCCCGAGTACTACAAGGCCTCGGAGCTGTGGCCGGCCGACAGCCTGGCGCGGCGTGCGGCGCTGATGCAGAAGGCGGCCGCACGGCCAGGCTGATGGGCGCGTGGGGCGCCAACTGACCCAACTGAAACACACGGCCCGCGGGCGGCCGGGTGAAGTGACGGCGGGCCGGTCAGGCCTGGGTTTTCAGGCCTGGGTTTTGGGCGGCTGCGGCCGCATCAACCCCTCTTGGGCGACGGACGCCACCAGCCGCCCGTCTTGCGTGAAGATGCTGCCGCGGCAAAACCCGCGTGCGCCGTGGGCGGCGGGCGAGTCGGTGGCGTAGAGCAGCCACTCGTCCATGCGGAAGTCGTCGTGGAACCACATCGCGTGGTCCAGGCTCACGCCTTGCACGCTGCCGTTCATGAAGCTCAGGCCGTGCGGCAAAAGCGCTGCGTGCAGCAGGCCAAAATCTGACGAATAGGCCAGCATCGCCTGGTGCAGCACCGGGTCATCGGGCAGGCGGTCGGAGGAGCGAAACCACGAGTTGTTGACCGGCCCGCGCACCGGCGGGTTGAACGGGTCGAAGGGGTCGCACTGGCGAATGTCGATCGCCGTTTCGGCGTGCAGCACCGCGCGCATGCGCTCGGGCAGGCGGTCGATGTGCTTGCGGCGCAGCTCGTGCACGCTGATCAAGCCCTCGGGCGGCGGCACCTGCGGCATCACCGCCTGGTGCTGCGGGCCTTCTTCTTTCACATGGAAAGAGGCCGCAAAGTTGAAGATCGGCTGGCCGTGTTGAATGGCCACCACCCGCCGCGTGGTGAAGCTGCCACCGTCGCGAATGCGCTCCACGTCGTAGACGATCTTGGCGGCCTTGTCACCGGGGCGCAAAAAGTAGGCGTGTAGCGAGTGCACGCTGCGCCCGGGCTCCACGGTGAGTGCGGCCGCCATCAGCGCCTGGCCCAGCACTTGGCCGCCAAACACCCGTGGGCTGCCGATGTCGCCGCTGATGCCGCGAAAGAGGTTGTTCTCAAGCTGCTCCACCTGCAGCATCTCGACGAGTTCTTGGACTTGGGCGTTCATGGCCGAAATGATCGCACCAATTGGAGTGGCCCGTACCATCGCGGCTGCCTCAACACACCCACTCCACCTTGCCATCCGCACACCCCACCCACTTTGCACGCCTTGCACGCCTTGCCGTGCCTTCGCTGCTGCTGGCCACCGCGCTGCCGGCATGGGCGCAGACCGAGCGCTTACCCACCTTGCAGGAGTGCGCTGCCATCGGCGCCGCCGCCGACCGCCTGGCCTGCTACGACCGCCTCACCGGCCGAGCACTGCCCACGCCCGCCCCAGGGGAGAAGCCCGCATCGACCACGCAGCTGGCGCCCACGTTCGCCGCCGTTGCGCCAGCCAACGGTGATGAGCCCGATGCCAGCCTGTTGTCCAAGTACTGGGAGCTTGACGCCAAAGACAAGCGCGGCACCTTCAACTTGCTCGGTTACCGCGCCAACTACGTGGCACCCTTGCATGCCACCAGCCGCATCAACCGCGCGCCGAGCTCGCCGACCCAGTTGGTGGTCAACCAGCCCAACTACCGCAACGTCGAGGCCAAGTTCCAGATCTCGCTGCGCACCAAGGTGCTGCAAGACGTGTTTGACACCGGCGGTGACGTCTGGCTGGCCTTCACCCAGCAGGCGATGTGGCAGATCTGGAACGGGCGCGACTCCAAGCCCTTTCGCAACACCGACTACGAGCCCGAGGCCAGCTTCATCTTGCCCACCAAGCCGGGCCTGCGCCGCCTGCCCTGGGGCTGGCAGTGGCGCTTCAGCCAGCTGGCGATCGCACACCAGTCGAACGGGCAGTCCGACCCGCTGTCGCGCAGCTGGAACCGCGTCTACGCAGGGGTCGGCGTCGAGCGGGGTGACATGACGCTCACGGGCCGCATCTCACAACGTTTCAGAGAGCGTTATGGCAGCGACAACAACCCCGACCTGGTCGACTACCGTGGCCGCGGCGAACTGCAGCTGGGCTGGACGCCAGGGGCCTCCACCACCTCGGTGATGTTTCGCACCGCGGTGCAGGGCCCGAACTACGGTGCCTTGCAACTGGAATGGACCTACCCGGTCAAGCGTGACCAGCCCAACGGCCTGCG
Organism: Rhizobacter sp.; assembly: GCA_046598195.1. Taxonomy (GTDB): domain Bacteria; phylum Pseudomonadota; class Gammaproteobacteria; order Burkholderiales; family Burkholderiaceae_C; genus Rhizobacter. Next base: position 4,144 of record JBKJJF010000051.1, read on the forward strand.
CTGGTTCGTGCAGGCCTTCAGCGGCTACGGCGAGACGCTCACCGACTACAACTTCCGCCAAAGCAGCTTTGCGCTGGGCTTGATGTTCATGCAGTTCTGAGCGCCATCTCGGCGGCCACCGCGCGCAGCGCGGCGCTCACCGGCGTGTGCTCGGCCAGGCGCCGCCAGAAGGTGTGTGCCAGCGTGGTGGACACGGCCCCACGCACCGGCCGCTGCGGCTCGAACGTGCTGTAGTCGTGCAAGCCGCTGAAGGCGTCGGGGCGCCAGCGCATGGGCAGCATGTCGTAGAGCGGCGCGAGCGCGAAGCGCGCCTTGGCGGGCTCGTCGGCCCACAGGCTCAGGTTGCCGAAGTGCATGTCGGTGTTGCCGATCAGGCGGCCAAATTCGAGCAGCGTGCGCACCTGGGCCGCATCGGCCTCGCTCAGGCGGCGCTGCGCGGCCAGTGCGTCGCAGCTGGCGGCCCAGTGCTGGCGGGGGCCGGGCACAAAAGCCTGGTGGATGGCGTGCAGCGGCACGGCGTGCCGGCGGCCGTGGGCGCCGATGCGATCGAAGCGTGTGGATTCGAGGTAAGTGCGCGTCGGGGTTTCGAGCAGGCGTGTGGCGGCCGTGGCGAACCCGTGCTCCCCGAGCACGTGCAAGGCCAGGCATTCCGCATGCAGCAGGTCGTGCCAGCGCTCGCCAAAGGGTGTGTCACGCGGGGGTGAAAACTTCACCAGAACGCGCTCTCCCGAAGCCAGCCCGGTCAGGAACTTGCACTGCTCACCCCCGGCCGACGAACCGGCCGGCAAGGTGGTGACATCGGCCGCGAGCGTGTCGTAGTAGGCCGCGCGATGGGCGGCATCAAGCGGCGCTTCGGGGACGATTTCGCCTTTCAGTTCACCGATGGAGATGGCGCCGGGGTGATCGTCCACACACAAAGCGGCATACAGCAGCTCTTCCACGCCCCATTGTTCGGGGTCGCCGCTCAACCCCAGGCGAATGGCCCACTCGCGGCCCAGAAACCCTTGCAGCCTGAGTGGCGACAAAAACCACGGCAACTCGCCGCGCGTGAGTTCGTCGAAGCCGGTGCCCGACACATGCACCCGCTCGCCCACCAACAGCGTGAGCGTGCCCCAGCGTGTGGTGTGGCCTTGCGGGTCAGTCCACCACAGGGTTTGCTGCGGCGGCTGGCCGCGTATGGCGCGCGGCAAACCGTAGCGGGTGCTCTTGCCGCGGCTCAGCGTGACGAGTTGGCTCCCCAGCCCGCGCAGCGCGCGCGACACCGTGGGCTGGCTCTTTCCGGTGAGCTGTTGCAGCTCGGCCGAGGTGGCCAGGCCACGTTCGGCCAGGGCACCCAGCAGCGTGGTTTGCAGGGGGTCGAGTGAGGTTTCCATGAATAGGATTTTTCAGGCATTAACCTCTTGAAAATCAAGGAGTTAGGTCGACTGAAGAATCCTATATGAATAACAAATGAATAGCAATTCTAGGGCACTCAAGCTGCCCGCTGTTCACCCGAGCGCCATTGTTGTACCAAGCCGGCCCACTTCGCGCGGGCGGCGGTGAGGTGGCGCGCCTTCACATGGCCGTAGCCGCGAATGTCTTCCGGAATGCTGGCGATGGCCACCGCCAGTGACAGGTTGCCGGCGTTCAAACCCTTCAGCACTTCGTCGATGCTGTTGCGGTAGTCACCGATCAAGGCCCGCTCGGTTCGGCGCTCTTCGGTGCGGCCAAACACGTCGAAGGCCGTGCCGCGCAGACCTTTCAACTTCGCCAGCACACGAAACGCGCTCAGCATCCACGGGCCGAAGCCTTGTTTCACCAACTCGCCCTGGTCGTTCTTCTTCGCGAGCAGCGGCGGGGCGAGGTGGTAGTTGAGCTTGAAATCTTTGCCCATCTGGCCTTCAAACTGCGCTGCCACCTTGTCGAGAAAACCCTTGTCGGTGTGCAGGCGCGCCACTTCGTATTCGTCTTTGTAGGCCATCAACTTGAAGAGGTAACGCGCCACGGCCTCGCTGAGCTTGTGTGAGTTCAGCGGCGCTTCGGCCACCCGCACCTGGTCGACAAAACCCTGGTACTGCGCCGCGTAAGCCGCGTTCTGGTAATCGGTGAGAAACGCCACCCGTTGGGCCAGCATGTCGTCAAGCGTGCCGGTCTTGCGCACAAATTCGATCACCTGCGCGGTCTGCGTGAGCGCCTTCACCGCCGCCAGGTCGTGCGCGGCGCGGCGGCCCCATTCAAAGGCCTTGCGGTTGTTGTCGACCTGCACGCCATTGAGCTCGATCGCGCGCATCAGCGAGGCGTGGCTCAGCGGCACACGCCCTTGTTGCCAGGCGTAGCCCAGCATCAGCGGGTTGGTGTAAAGCGAATCACCGATCAGCTGGACCGCCAGCTGGTCGGCGTCGAAGGCGCCCACGTTTTTTGCTCCGGCGGCGGCGGCAATGGCGGCCTCGCAGCTGGCTTGCGGAAACTGCCAGTCGGGGTTGTTCACAAACGCCGCGGTCGGCGAGCCGTGGGTGTTGAGCGCCACGTAGCTGCGGCCTTCACGCATGACTGCCAGCGTGCCCTTGTTGGCGCCGACGATGGGGTCGCAGGCGATCACCAAATCGGCCTCGGCGGTGCCCACCTTGGTGGTGTAGATCGTGTCCATGTGGTCGGCGATCTGGATGTGGCTCCAGGTGCTGCCACCCTTTTGCGCCAGGCCCGCCGAGTCTTGCGTGACGATGCCCTTGCCTTCAATGTGCGCCGCCATGCCCAGCAGTTGGCCGATGGTGATGACGCCGGTGCCGCCCACACCCGCCACCACGATGCCCCAGGCTTTTTTTGCGAACGGCAACACGGGCTCGGGGATCGGTGGCAACGAGAACGGGTCGGGCCGTTCGGTGCTCGCCTTTTTGGCTGATTTCAACTGCCCACCTTCGACCGTGATGAAGCTCGGGCAGAAGCCCTTCACACACGAGTAGTCCTTGTTGCAGCTGTTCTGGTTGATGCGGCGTTTGCGGCCGAACTCGGTCTCGACCGGCTCCACACTCAGGCAGTTGCTCTGCACCGAGCAGTCGCCACAGCCTTCGCAAACCAGCTCGTTGATCACCACCGTCTTGGTCGGCTGAGCCAGCGTGCCGCGCTTGCGGCGGCGGCGCTTTTCGGTGGCGCAGGTCTGGTCGTAAATGATGACGGTGGTGCCCTTGAGTTCGCGGTACTCGCGCTGGATGCGGTCGAGCTCGTCGCGGTGAAACACCGTCACGCCGGGCGCCAGCGACACGCCGGCGTACTTCTCGGGTTCGTCGGTCACGATGCACAGCGCGTTCACGCCTTCGGCTTTCAGGCTGTGCATGATCTGCAGCACCGAGTGGCCCTCGGGTCGCTCGCCCACACGCTGGCCGCCAGTCATCGCGACCGCATCGTTGTACAAAACCTTGTAGGTGATGTTCACGCCGGCCGCGATGCTCTGGCGGATGGCCAAACTGCCGCTGTGGAAGTAGGTGCCGTCGCCCAGGTTGGCAAAGATGTGTTGGTCGGTCGTGAAGGGCGCCTGGCCGACCCAGGGCACACCTTCGCCGCCCATCTGGGTGAAGGTGGAGGTTGAGCGATCCATCCACACCACCATGTAGTGGCAGCCAATGCCGGCGACCGCGCGCGAGCCCTCGGGCACCTTGGTGCTGGTGTTGTGCGGGCAGCCGCTGCAGAAGAAGGGCAGGCGGTCGCCGCTGTCGACGTTCATCGTCTGTTGTGCGCGCTCCTTGGCCTCGATCAGTGACAGGCGGGCGTCGATGCGCGAGCGTGTGTCGGCATCCACCCCCAGCTTCTTCAGCCGTTTGCCGATCGCCTTGGCGATGATCGACGGCGTGAGGTCGGCCTGCGCGCGCAGCAGCCAGTTGCTGCCCGGGTTGGGTTGTGACCACTCGCCACCGCTCTGGTCGCCTTCGGCCTCGTCGAACTTGCCGAGCACGTTGGGGCGCACATCGGTGCGCCAGTTGTAGAGCTCTTCTTTCAGCTGGTACTCGATGACCTGGCGTTTTTCTTCGACCACCAGAATCTCTTGCAGCCCTTGCGCAAACTCGCGTGTGATGGTGGCTTCGAGCGGCCACACCACGTTGACCTTGTGCAGGCGGATGCCGAGGCGGCGGCAGTCGTCGTCGCTCAAGCCCAGGTCGTGCAGCGCTTGCCGTGTGTCGTTGTAGGCCTTGCCGGAGGCGATCAAACCGAACCGATCGTTCGGCCCGCTGATCACGTTGTGGTTGAGCTTGTTGGCGCGCACATAGGCGAGTGCGGCGTACCACTTGTGGTCCATCAAGCGCGCTTCTTGCTCCAGCGGCGCGTCGGGCCAGCGGATGTGCAGGCCACCTTCGGGCATCACAAAGTCTTCGGGCAGCACGATGTTCACGCGGTCGGGGTCCACATGCACGCTGGCCGACGATTCGACGATCTCTTGAATCGTCTTCATGCCCGACCACACGCCGGCAAAGCGGCTCATCGCAAACGCATGCAGCCCCATGTCCAAGATGTCTTGCACGCTGCTCGGGAAGAACACCGGCAGCCCACACGCCTTGAAGATGTGGTCGCTCTGGTGGGCGGCGGTGGAGCTTTTGGCGATGTGGTCGTCACCGGCCAGCGCGATCACGCCGCCGTGTTGGGCAGTGCCGGCCATGTTGGCGTGTTTGAACACGTCGGAGCAGCGGTCGACCCCCGGGCCCTTGCCGTACCAGATGCCAAACACGCCGTCGAACTTCTTGCTCTGCGGGTAGAGGTCAAGCTGCTGCGTGCCCCACACCGCGGTGGCACCCAGCTCTTCGTTGACGCCGGGCTGGAACACGATGTTCTGCGCCGAGAGGTGTTTTTTGGCCGCCCACAGCGCCTGGTCGTAACCGCCGAGCGGCGAGCCGCGGTAGCCGCTGATAAAGCCGCCGGTGTTCAGCCCCGCCAGCGCATCACGTGTGCGCTGCAACATGGGCAGCCGCACCAGGGCCTGCACCCCGCTCATGAAAGCCTGCCCGGTGGGCAGCGAATACTTGTCGTCGAGCGTCACGCTCTCCAGGGCTTTGCGGATGGCTTCCGGTAGCGGTGCGTTCATGGTGTTCTGAAACTCCAGGTGATGTGCGTTGCAGCAGCTCGTGACCGCCTGGCGCCTGTGCCGATGTGAAAGGTCAGTGTAGAGATTCGAACTCTGCATGTCCTTTCTTTGTTTGCTGCTGGATGGGGCGTTGCGGCAATAATCTTGCGCTGAACAGACGCCTGGAGAAGAGATGACGCTCAAAAAGCCGTTCCCAGGGAAAACCAGCAAGGCCCACGAAGAAGCCGACCCTCCCCACGGTGACGACCTCGACCGTTATGACGTGCTCATCTTGGGCGAGCTGCAACAAGACGCACGCCTGTCCAACGCCGAGCTGGCGGCGCGCATCGGCCTGTCGGCCGCGCCCACCTGGCGGCGTGTGAAGTGGCTCGAAGAGCAGGGCTTCATCACCGGTTACCGCGCCGAGATCGACCGCCGCAAAATCGGCCTCGGGGTGCTGGCCTTCGTGCGGGTCGACGCCGAGCGCAATACCGGAATCGCCACACGCGCACTCGAAGACGCCATCCGCAAATTGCCCGAAGTCATTGCCTGCCACTACATTTCAGGCACCGGCACTTTTGAGCTGCAAGTCATGGCCACCGACCTGGATGCGTTCTCCCGTTTTTCCATCGAGACCTTGCTCAACCTGCCAAACGTCAAAGACATCCACACCAGCTTCTCGCTGGGTGAAGTGAAAGCCGTCGCCGCCTTGCCGCTCGGCCACCTGCAAGCCGCCAAATCGCGCTCGCGCTGACACCTCTTTTTTTGATGCCCATGAACCGCCTGGCCGACCGCCTGCTCGGCACCGAGCCCAAGCAGCGCCTGCGCCTGGTGCAGTGCGGCGCCGCCATGCTGCTGGTGCTGGGCAGCGTGCTCAACATGCAGTACCTGGTGTGGGCCGGGCTCGCACCGGCCGTGCCCACGGCGTGGTGGACGCTGGTGCTGGTGGGTGGTTTTGCGGTGTTCTTCATCACCATCCGCAGCGGTCGCAACCTGCGCTACGCCGAGCCCTCGCTGACCATGCCGCAGATGGTGTTTGCCATTGTTTGCAGTGCCGTGGCGTATGCCATTGCAGGGCGCGGGCGGGGTGGGGCCTTCCCCATCCTGATGGTGATCTTCATGTTCAGCATGTACTCGCTGCCGCCGGCCACGGTGTTGCGCACCAGCTTCTTTGCGGTGGCGGTGTTCGGCATCACGATGGGGGTGATGGCGCACCGCAACCCGGCCATCTACGAGCCCGCGGTGGAGTGGGGCCACTTCATCATGATTGCCATCATGGTGCCGGCCATCGCGGTGCTGGCCGGGCAGCTGAGCCGCTTGCGCGACCGGCTGCGCCGGCAAAAGAAAGACATCGCGGTGGCGCTCGCGCGCATCCAGGAGCTGGCCACCCGCGACGAGCTCACCGGCCTCATCAACCGCCGCCACATGGTTGAGCTGATGGAGCAAGAGCGCCAGCGTGGCGTGCGCTCGGGCCAGTCGTTTTGTATCGCCGTGATCGACATCGACGACTTCCGCCACCTCAACGACAAACACGGCCACGCCTTTGCCGACCAGCTGCTGCGCCGCTTTGCCAACGAGTCGCTCAACGTCATCCGCATCTCCGACCTCTTGTGCCGCTGGAACGGCAAGGAGTTCTTGCTGATGCTCTCCAACACCCGTGCCTCGCTCGGGCGGGTGAGCCTGGAGCGGCTGCGCGAGCGCATCAACGCGCTGCCGGTCGAAGTGCAGGGTGCTGCCCTGCACATGAGTTTTTGCGGCGGGGTCACCGAGCACCGCGCCGGCGAGTCGGTGGCCGACACCGTGCAGCGCGCCGAACACGCCTTGCTCAACGCCAAGGCGGCTGGCCAGAACCGGGTTGTGCTGGGTTGACACACCCCACGCCAGCGTGCGCCACGCCGACGCGGCCACCTGGGCGGCGGTGGCTTGGCAGGCCTTTGGCAACACCCTCTTCGGTTACGCCGCCTGGGGCTGGCTGCTGGCGCGCCACCCGACGGCGAGCATCACGCCGATGGCCTTGCTGGTGCCGGTGTTCGGCATGGCGGCGGCGAGCCTGATGCTGGCCGAGCCCTTGCCCGTGTGGAAGCTGAGCGCGGCGGCGCTGGTGCTGTGCGGCCTGGCGCTCAACATGCTGTGGCCGCGGCTGCGCACCTGGGTGCGGGCGTGAACACACCCACCAAGCGGCGGCGCTGGGCCATCCCTTCCTTCTTGCGCCACGTCGGCCCCGGCGTGGTCACCGGCGCGGCCGACGACGACCCCTCGGGCATCGCCACCTACACACAAGCCGGCGCGCAGTTCGGCACCAGCTTGTTGTGGACGGTGTTTTTCTCGGTGCCCTTCATGGTGGCCATTCAACTCGTGAGCGCGCGCATCGGCCGGCAGTCGGGGCAGGGCATCGCGGCCAACCTGCGTGCGCATGCGCCCCGTTGGTTCTTGCTGGTGATCGTGGCCTTGCTGCTGGTGGCCAACACCATCAACATCGCGGCCGACATCTCGGCCATGGGCGAGGCGCTGCAACTTGTGGTCGGTGGCGGCGAGCATTTCCATGCGGTCGCGTTTGGCGTGGTGACGGTGCTGCTGCAGGTGTTTGTGCCCTACCGGCGGCTCGCGCCCATCTTGAAGTGGCTCACGCTCAGCCTCTTTGTGTATGTGCTGGCCGTGTTCACGGTGAACGTGCCGTGGGCACGCGTGGCGCACGACCTGGTGCTGCCCCGGGTGCAGGCCAACGCGGCTTTCTGGATGACCATCGTGGCCATCTTGGGCACGTCGATTTCGCCTTACCTCTTCTTCTGGCAGGCCTCGCAAGAGGTTGAAGAAATGCGCCTGCGCGGCATCGTGGCGGGGCGTGAATCGCGCAGCGTGGTGCTCAAGGCACTGCGCCGCGTGCGGCTCGACACCATCATCGGCATGGTGTTCTCCAACGGCATTGCCTTCTGCGTGATGCTGATGGGCGCAGTGGTGCTGCACGCGGCTGGCATCACCGACGTGCAGACGGCGGCCCAGGCCGCGCAGGCCTTGCGGCCGCTGGCCGGCGACCTGGCCTTTTCGCTGTTTGCGCTGGGCATCATCGCCACCGGCTTGCTGGCGGTGCCGGTGCTCGCCTCGTCGGCCGCCTACGCGGTGGCCGAAGCCTTCGGCTGGCCCGAAGGTCTGGAGCGCCACTGGCGCGAGGCAAAAGGCTTCTACGCCATCATCACCATCGCCACCCTGGTCGGCACGGCACTCGACTTCACACCCATCGACCCGATGAAGGCCTTGTACTGGAGCGCCGTCATCAACGGCGTGGTGTCGGTGCCCATCATGGCGGCGATGATGTTGCTCGCCGCCAACCACCAGGTCATGGGCGCGCTCACGGTGCGGCGCAAAACACGCTTTCTCGGCTGGGGCGCGGTGGCGGTGATGGCGGCGGCGGTGCTGATGATGGGCTGGAACCTGCTGCGCTGACCGCCCGGCTGGTTTGCTGTGGCGCACAAATGCGAGGCGTGTGGCACGGCCCTTGCGCGTTTGTGGGGAGCCGGTCTCGCCATGCTGCACGAACTCCGCAACCCTTTTTCTGCTCCACCCGCGCCGCCGCGCCCTTGCCGGGTGAGCGTGGCCTGGAGACGTGGTGTTGATGGACATTGCCATGCCGCACCGCGACGGCCTCGACGTGTTGCGCCAGCTCAAGAGCGAGTTCCCCAAGCTGCCGGTGCTGATGCTGAGCACCTGCCCCGACAAACAATGCGCCGTGCGCAGCATGAAACTCGGCGCCGTGGGCTACCTCAACAAGAACGCCGACTCCGAGCAAATGATCGGTGCCATCCGCAAGGTGGTGGCGGGCGGCTTGTTCATCACGCCTGTCGCACCGCGAGTACCAGGTGCTTCGCCTGCTCAACCGGGGCCGCAGCGAGAGCGAGATCGCCGATCAGCTCTCGCTCTCGCCCAACATCGTGAGCACCTACCGCGCGCGCATTCTTAAAAAAGCCGGTGTGCGCAACCACGTCGAGCTGGCCTTGTATGCCGTGCGGCAAGAGCTGCCGCAGGTCTAGACTGGCCGTCTGTTGACCCCAGACGTGCCGATGCCTGCTCCCTACGCCGTTGACCAACCCACCCGCAGCGACATCGACGCCCTCTCGGGCGCGGCCGTGATCGAGTTCGGTACCGATTGGTGTGGCTACTGCCGCGCGGCCCAGCCGCTGATTGCGGCGGCTTTCACCGAGCACCCGCAGGTGCCGCACCTGAAAGTTGAAGACGGCCCCGGCCGAGCACTCGGCCGCTCCTTCGGCGTCAAGCTCTGGCCCACTCTGGTGTTCTTGCGCGACGGCCGCGAAGTGGCGCGCCTGGTGCGGCCCGGCGACCCCGCCGCCGTTGGCGAAGCGCTGCAAAAGATCGCCGCCGTGTGACGTGGCGAAGGCGGGCCCCTGATCGGGTTGCGCCATAAGAAAAGCCCGCAACCATTGCTGGCAGCGGGCTCGGTCTTCCGGGCAAAGCGGCGATCACTCAATCGTGTTCACGGCCTGACGGGTTCTCTCAGCGCTGGGGTACGGGTTCCCTGGTGTCCGCCCAATTGTGCGGCCGGTTGGCGCTGCGAATGAAGAGTAGTGTAGGCGAGCGAGCAGAAACCGATCGTTTGAAAAGCCCCGTCAGACCGGGGCTTTTCCCGGCATCACACCGGCCAGCGCACCGTGGCCTCCAGCCCGGGCGAGGTGTTGCGCAACACCAGCGTGCCGCCGTGCGACTGCGCGACCAGGCGGCACAGGTAGAGGCCCAGGCCCACCCCGCCGCTGGCGCGTGTGCGGGCTACATCGGGCCGGTAGAACGGCTCGGCCAGGCGTGACAGCTGGTCGTCGGGCACACCGGGGCCGTGGTCGCGCACGCTGAAACACACCGCGCCGCCATCAACCCAGGTGCTCACGCTCACCGGCTCGCCGGCGGCCGCGCCATGGCGGCAGGCGTTGTCGATCAAGTTGCGCAGCAGCAGCGTGGTGCGTGGGCGGTCGAGCTGCAACACCGGCAGCTCGTCGGCCAGCGAGAGTTGAATCGGCTGCTCGGCAAAACCCGTTGCCACCACCTCGCGCAGCAACGTGTTGAGGTCGGTGGCTTCGCGTTTCAGCGCGGCGGGGCCGGCGGCCAGGCGCTCGCCCTCCAGCAGGTCGGTGATCAGCTCGCCCATCAGCGCGAGGTCGCGCAGCAGCGCTTGGCGCTCGGCGCTTTCGGCCGACAGCTCGGCATGGAGCCGCGCGCGGGTCAGCGGCGAGCGCAGCTCGTGGCTGATGGCGAGCAGCAGCGCACGCTGGTTCTTCAGCATGCCGTGCAGGCCGGTCGCCATGTGGTTGACCTGCGTGGCCAGGTCGCCCAGCTCGTCTTGGCGGCGCACCGGAATCGGTGTGTCGAACTGGCCCTCACCGTAACGCAACGCGCCGGCGCGGATGTCGTCGAGCGGGCGGAACAGGCGCCGCACCGTGGCATAAGCGAGCAGCGTCAGCAGCAGCAGGCCGAAGAGTGGCACCAGCCCGCGCCACGGGTGGCGCTCGCGCCAGATCACATCGCCCAGGCCAAACTGGATGCGGTGGCCGTCGGCCGTCATGCGGATGAGCAGGCCGCGCATGTCTCTGGGGCCGTCTTTGTCGCCCTGGTCATTCACCCAACCGCGCTCGTGGCGGTGGCGCGGGTGCGAGTCCCACTGCACCGAGGGGCCGTCGATGCGCACCGACACCGGCAGCCGCGCCACCAGCGCCTGCGCGCGTGCCACCTCGGGCGGCGAGCCCACCTCGGTGGCGAGGCGGTCCACGTAGTCCGACAGCAGCGGCTTGACCAGCAGGTCGAAGCTGCCCGTCAGCGCCATGCGCGTGCCGCCCACAAACACCACCACCGTGCCGATGGCGAGCAACAAAAACAGCGCCACCAGCCGCCAGCGCAGCGAGTGCCTGAAACGCTGGTGCCAGCGCTTGTGCGCTTGCAAATGAGCACGCACACGCGCCCTCACGGCAGCGGCACTCCGGCGAATGTGTAGCCCGCGTGGCGCAAGGTCTTGATCAGCGGTAGCGGCTCCAGCTTGCGGCGCAAGCGGCTGATGAGGATGTCAACCGCGCGGGTGAACAGGTCGGCGTCACGGCCGCGCAGCTTGTTCAGAATTTCATCGCGGCTGAACACCCGCCCCGGCTCGCGCGCCAGCATCACCAGCAACTCGAATTCGGTGCCCGTGAGTTCGAGCAGCTCACCTTGGCGGCGCACCTCGCGGCGCAAAAGGTCAAGCTCTAGCCCGTCGAACAGCAGCCGGCCGTTGGGCTGGCGGTTTGTTTCACCGCCATGACGAGAGCGCCGCAGAATCGTCTGCAAACGAGCCGCCAGCTCGCGCGGCTCAAAGGGCTTGGGCAGGTAGTCGTCGGCCCCCAGCTCCAGGCCCACCACACGGTCGGTGACGTCACCGCGCGCGGTGAGCATCAGCACCGGGATGTCGCTGCCGTGGCGAATGCGCCGGCACACCTCGAAGCCGTCCATCTCGGGCAGCATCACGTCCAGAATCACTGCGTCATACGCCTGCGCCGCCAGCCGCGCCAGGCCCAGGCTGGGCCGCGCGGCGTGGTCGAGCTGGAGGTCAAAACGCTGCAGGTAGGTGGCCAGCGGCGGCGCGAGGTCTTCGTCGTCGTCGATCAACAAGATGCGGTGCATGGGGCGGAATGCTGACACAGACGGCAGGCGTTACCCCCACCGCCGTGTGCCCGAAGCGTAGTCATGCCACCAGCCACCGAAGCGGCGCGCCAGCTGCGCTTCTTCGTGAGGAATGTGCACCCCGTTCACGGTCGCGGCAAACAGCAACGCGCTCAGCGCGAGCAGCGGTGCCCCCAGGCCCAGCGCCGCACCCAGCAGCAAGGCGCTGAGGCCCAGGTACATCGGGTTGCGGCCCATCCGGTAAGGGCCCTCTTCAATCAGCTGCAAAGGTGTGGCCGTGGGCCGAAGCGGTGTGCCGGCGTTGCGAAACAAGGCCACCGCCCACAGCACCCACACCCAGCCGGCGGCGGCGATCAACGCGCCCACCACCGCCGCGCGGCCCCAGGGCGCGGTGCTGCCCCACAGCGCGTAGTGGCCGGCCATCGCGAGGCCGGCCAGGGCCAGCGCGATCAACGGCGGTGGCACGGCTGCGGCGCGTGCACGCAGCGTGGGGTTGAAGCGCCCGGGGGCGGCCGAAGAGGCCACCCCCGCGGCATGGCCACGTTCAACCGCGCCAGCCATGGCGGCCACCACGGTGTTCGAGCAGCTCACGCAGCTTTTGCTGTTGTTCGGGCTTGAGGCTGTCGTAGAAGTCGGCTGCGGCGGTCACGAGGGCCGGCGAGCCTTCGCGCAGGGCCACGGTTTTGGCGTCGACCATGGCCAGCGCGCGGCTGCGGTCAAACTGCGGGCCGGCCAGCACCGCCTTCAGCTCGGCGCGCGGCTCGCCACCCTTGGCCACGATGGTCTTGCGCTGCGCTTCCAGGGCACTGGCCAACACACCGAGCTTGGCCTGTTGCGCCGCATCGAGATCGAGCTTGCGGCTGGCGCGCTCGACCATCTTTTCGCGCCACTCGGCACGATCGGCCTCGCTCATCTGGCTGCCCCACGGGCCGTGCATGCGGTGCGAACAAGCGGCCAGGCCGCCCAACAAAACAGAAGCGCCAAACACGCCGATCAGCGTGCGTTTGATCCAGGCTTTCATGGGGTGAACCTTTCGGGTCGGTTGAACATGAAGCCATGGTCGCGGGGTGCAGCGCGGCTGTCCTTTCTGGCAGGGATCGGTTTGTATCGTTTCTTTTCAGCGCGCGAGCGCCAGCTGCGCCTGGAGCTTTCTGCGGCCACCCAACACGCTCTGGCTCTGCGGGTTCACCCACAGACGGCCCCGCCGATGAACCGCCGCAGCGACTTCTGCGCCTCTCAGTGGCGCTGCCGATCACTCCCCCCGCCGCCCGGCCATGGGTCGGGAAAGCGGCGTTTGAAATTCCTATCCTCAAATCGGCGCTGTGCAAACCCGAGCTTGGTCCGCAAATTCCCTCCGCAAGAGTCAGGCCGGATTGTCCGTACTTGTTCAAGCCAGGAGATTTACATGCCGAAGATGAATTGGGTGCAGATGCACCCCGGCTGGTATGCGTGCGCCACGGCGTGCGGAGTCCTGCTGGGACACACGGCGTGGTTTGCTGTCGTCGGCCCCGCTGAAGGCACCCTGTTGATGGCGTTCTACATGTACAGCGTGCTGGGGGGGCCGATCTCGGTGTTCATCTGCATGTGGGCGATGCAGCGGCTGATGCGTCTGTTTGAGGAGGGCGTCTGGCGCGGTGGGCTGGTGCTCTTGGCGCTGGGGGGCGAGTACGCGGTTGCCGGCCTGCCATCGCTCGTGCCCACTGGCTTGGCACTCGCGCTTGCCGTGAAGACATACGTCGATGCCGCCCGTGCGCTGGATAACCAAAACGCGCTTGAGTCGCTCTGACGTGGCGACGAAGGTTCCACCGCCACCCGGCATGATGCAGCGCTACCGGCGCGCGCTGTGGAAAGAAATTGAACTGAGTCGCACAGAGCCACTGTGGATCGTCGAAGGCGAACTCGCAGGGCTGCCATACACCGTGGTGGAACTGGAGCACCGGGCGGCCCATCTGGTCGCGACCGAGCACCAGACCGACATCACGACTGTCTTCATCGTGAAGCTGACCAGGCGCGTGGACGGCTGGGCATCGGTCTCGGGCCGGCCCCCGGATCGGCTGCTGTATTGCGATGGCGAGCACCTGTATGCGGCGGCGCTGGGGCGGCAACCACCCGTCAGCGAATGGCGCGGCTGGCTCGACCGGTTGGTCGTTGAAGCGTCGGCTCCGAGCCATCCGTGTCCTGACGAGCGGCCATGGAATGTGCGGGACCGGAAGTGGGTGTTTGTATGGCTGTTGTTGCCGTTGCCGTTGCCGTTGCCGTTGCTGGTGCTGCTTGGGGCCTTGTTCATGTTCCTGGCGCCGCCTTGGTGGGAGAGCGGGGTTGTCCTGAACTGCACCGGCATGTCTGGAAGCACGGGGCGGCTCGCAACCGGGTGGGCGGCGGCGGCGCATGTGTTGTTGTTGCTTGTGCCTTTTGCTGGCTATGCGCGGCTGTTGTGGACGACGGCCGCGCACATCTACCGGCCCTTCTTTGCCTTTCGGTTGAACCTTGAAGGCGCATTGATCGTCGTGGCCAGTTTCCTGGCGCTGCACCTTTCTCAAACTTTGCCCGTCTGGCGACCCGCTGCATGCCCGGCGAGCGTGGCAGCGGTCGAAGGCGCTGCGGTCTAGTACTGGCTGCGTTTTCTCGTCGCCTTCACCGACCGCTGCGTGACCGACTTCAGCTTCTTCTGGCACGACTACAAGAAAGTACCCCGACGGGCGTAGCGCCGAGGCGATCTCGTTTCGAGCCTTGAACCAACGCAACCTCAAGACCAGCAGGGCTTGGCGCATCAAGGAAAACTTCACTCAGTTCTGGAGCTACCGCTACAAGGGTGCTGCCAAACGGTTCTTCACTGCGTGGTCTAACAACGCCATGCGCAGCCGCCTGGAGCCCATCAAAAAGGTCGTCAAGATGCTCCGGCGCCATGAGACAGGATTGCTCAACTTCAGCCAGCACGGCATCACCAACGCCTGCGCCGAAGGCTTCAATAGCGCCATCCAACTCATCAAGGCCAACGCCCGTGGATTCCGCAACTTCACAAACTACCGCGCAAGAATCCTGTTCCATTGCGGAAAGTTGGACTTGGCTTTCGCGTGAGGAAGAAATCACAGTGAAATTGACGAAGCACCCCTTTTTAATGCGCCCATGCAGATCAACACCCAAGCCAACCAGGATCGCCCGCTGGCGTTCGGCCTCTACTACTTCGGCAGCGAAGAAGGCGGCCCGCAGGCCGACGCGCAGCGCCGCCTGTTGTTTGAGAGCGCACGTTTTG
>JBKJJF010000227.1:0-17940 GCA_046598195.1 Rhizobacter sp.
GACTTCACGTCCATCTTCTCGAACACCCGCGCGCGGTGCACTTCGACCGTGCGCACGCTGATGTTGAGCTGGTCGGCGATCAGTTTGTTGGCCAGGCCGTCGATCACACACTGCATCACATCGCGCTCGCGCTCGGTCAGCTCGGCCAGGCGGCGGCGCACACCTTGTTCGTCGCGCTGGCGCAGCAGGGTCTGGGCGCTGATCTCGAGCGCCTGCTCCACCCGGTCGACCAGGGCGTTGTCGGAGAACGGCTTTTCAACGAAGTCGAAGGCGCCGCGCTTGACGGCCGCCACCGCCGTGGGCACGTCGCCATGGCCGGTCAGAAAGATCACCGGCAACGCCCCGAGCAGCTGGCGCTCGATCAACCGGTCAAACAGCACCAGGCCGCTGGTGCCGGGCATGCGCACGTCGAGCAGCAGGCAGCTCGGCGCCACCGGCCAGGGGGCGGGGTTGCCGGCGCGGGGGGCGGCGAGTCGCGAGTCGAGCATGGCCTCGAAGGCTTCGGCGCTGGCAAACCCTTCTGACAGCAGCCGGCGTGAGCGCAGCAGCCAGGCCAGGGCGTCACGCACCACGTCTTCGTCGTCGACCAGATAGACCATGGGCAGGCCCAGCTGCAAGGTGGTGTGGGGGTTCATGGCAGGGCTCGCGGTGTTTCGCGCGGGAGTGTGGTTGACCCGCTTGTATGCGATGACGCCGCCGCAGGCAAGGTGAAGCGAAACTCGGCACCCGCCGGGCGCGCGCTGCCGGCGGGGCCGGGCAGGTTTTGGAAGTCGAGCACACCGCCGTGTTGTTCGATCACCGTGCGGCACAGGCTCAGGCCCAGGCCCATGCCTTCGGCACGGGTGGTGAAAAAGGGCGTGAACAGCCGCTGCGCCGCGTCGGGCGGCACGCCGCGGCCGTTGTCGATCACGGCGAAGGTGACCCAGCGTTCGTGGGTCTGGCGCACGCGGATGGTCAGCTCGCGCTTGGGCAAAGGTGTGGTGGTTTCCATGGCCTGGATGCCATTGCGCGTGAGGTTGAGCAACACCTGTTCGAGCATGGTGCGGTCGCACACCACCCGCGGCAGCGGTTTTGGCAGGTCGAGCTGGATGCGGGTGCCGCTCTTGCGCGCTTGCAGGCGGGCCAGTGGCAGCACCGAGTCGATCAACTCGTCGACCCGGATGGCCTCGCGCGCCTGCTCGCGGCGGCGCACAAAGTCGTGCACGCTCTTGATCACCCTGCCCGCCCGTTCGGCCTGCTCGGCGATGCGCTGCGCGGCCTGGCGCAGCAGGCCGCGGGTCTCCGCAGAGTTGGCGTCGCGCTCGTCGTTCATCAGGTTGAGCGAGCCGGTGGCGTAGCTGGCAATGGCGGCCAGCGGCTGGTTGAGCTCGTGGCTCAGCAGCGAGGCCATCTCGCCCACCGTGGCCAGGCGCGCGGTGGCCTGCAGGCGCTCTTGCTGCTGGCGCGACAGTTCTTCGACGCTGCGCTGCGCGCTCACGTCGAGCGCGGTGCTCATCCAGCCGGTGTGCTGGCCATGGCCGTCGACCAGCGGGGCTTCGAAAATCATCGCCGGGAAACGTTCGCCGTTGCGCCGCATGAAGGTGGTTTCATAGCCTTCGCGGGGTGGTGGCGAGCCGGTCAGGCGCACCTGCTGGCGGGCGGTGTATTCCTGCACCCGCTCGGGTGGCCAGTAGGGCGGGCTGGCCTGGCCGATCAACTCGGCGGCCGAAAAACCCACCATGCTGCAAAACGCCGGGTTGACGTAGGTGATGCGGCCCTGCAGGTCGCGCGCGCGCAGGCCGGTGACAAGCGAGTCTTCCATGGCCTTGCGCAGGGCGAGCGCATCGGCCAACGCGTTTTCGGCGAGGGCGCGGCGGCGCACGTCGCGCGCCAGCAGCCACACCACCACACCGAGCGCGAGCGACAGGCTCAGCACCAGCGCGATGGTGAAGTTGGGGATCAGGCGCGGGCTGCCGGTGCCGCTGTCCACCCGCAGCTGCAGCGTGAGGCCGGGCAGGTCGAGCACGCGGTTGGCGCGGTACACGCCCAGCCCGCGTGGCAGGCCGGCGCGTGCGAGGCGGGTGCCGTCGCCTTCGACAAACGAGAGTTCGTGTGCGCGCGTCACCTCGGCCGTCACCACTTCATTGAGCAGCTGCGCGAGAGAGAAGGTGGTCACGACGTAGCCGGTGGTTTCGCCCGCCACCTGCGAGGGCAGGCACACATCGACCACCTCCTGCCCCATGCCGCCGGGGAGCGGCACGAAGTAGCTGCGCGAGTACGACGGGCTGCCTTGGCGGCGTGCATTGGCGCAGGCCAGCTGGGCTTCGAACTCCATGCTGTCGCGCGGGATCTGCGTGAAGATCTGCGCGTGAAAAGGCGAGCTCACCGCTGACTCGACGCGCATGGCGGCGTCGCGCCGCTCCACGCGCAGCAGCTCGCGGCGTGCGCGCAGCAGGTCGGAGGCGTCGGCCCGCCACTGCGGAATTGGCGGCGCGTTCCAGGTCAGCGCTTGCAGGCTTTGCAGGTCGCGCGCGAGCGCGCGTTTGAGGTCACCGATGGACACCGCCGCCGCGGCGTCAACCTGCTCTTGCGCGCGGTTGCTCTCGTAGTCGAGCGTCAACCACACCAGCAGCGATTGCGCCACCAGCAGCAGGCCCACCAGCGCGCCCCACAGCAGCGCTCTGCGCCAGCGGCGCGGGCGCGGGGTGCTTTCAATGGACGGTTCAATCGAAGGTGCAGTGGGGGTGGGCATCGGCGAGGGGGGGTCAACGCCTGCCAGTATTGCGGAGGCCGCCGGGCGCGCGATACGCAATTACGCGCATCCCGACACGGGGTGCACTCCTACAATGCCCGACCCCGTTGCGCAGATTGCGCAGGCCACAGAACGAGACACCGCCATGAGCTCCTCAGAAGAAAAGCGCGCCGAGTTGCGCCGCGCTGCACTTGAGTACCACGAGTTCCCGACCCCCGGCAAAGTGGCCATCGCGGCCACCAAGCAGCTGGTCAACCAGCGTGACCTGGCGCTGGCGTACTCACCTGGCGTGGCCTTCGCCTGCGAAGAAATCGTGGCCGACCCGGCGAACGCGTTCAAGTACACCTCGCGTGGCAACCTGGTGGCCGTCATCACCAATGGCACGGCGGTGCTCGGGCTGGGCGACATCGGCCCCTTGGCGGCCAAGCCGGTGATGGAAGGCAAGGGCATTCTCTTCAAAAAGTTCGCCGGCATTGATGTGTTCGACATCGAAGTCAACGAAAAGAACCTCGACAAGTTGATCGACCTGATTGCCGCGCTCGAGCCCACCTTCGGCGGCATCAACCTGGAAGACATCAAGGCGCCCGATTGTTTTTATGTGGAGCGTGCGTTGCGCAGCCGCATGAAAATCCCGGTGTTCCACGACGACCAGCACGGCACGGCCATCGTGGTCGGCGCGGCAGTGCTCAATGCGCTCAAGGTCACCGGCAAGAAGATCACCGAGGTGAAGCTGGTGTCGTCCGGCGCGGGTGCTGCGGCGCTGGCCTGCCTGAGCCTGCTCGTCAAGCTGGGCCTGCCACGCCACAACATCTGGGTGACCGACCTCGCGGGCCTGGTCTATGAGGGCCGCACCGAGCTGATGGATGAAGACAAAATCGTCTTCGCTCAAAAGACGTCGCAGCGCTCGCTGGGCGAGGCCATTGTTGATGCCGACATCTTTCTCGGGCTGTCGGCCGGCGGTGTGCTGAAGAAAAACATGGTGGCCAAGATGGCCGCCAACCCGGTGATCCTGGCGCTGGCCAACCCGACGCCCGAGATCCTGCCCGAAGAGGTGAAAGAGGTGCGCAGCGACGCCATCATCGCCACCGGCCGCACCGACTACCCGAACCAGGTCAACAACGTCCTGTGTTTCCCGTACATCTTTCGCGGCGCGCTCGACAGCGGCGCGACCACCATCACGGCCGAAATGGAGATTGCTTCCGTGCATGCCATCGCCGAGCTGGCCCAGGTGGAGCAAAACGATGTGGTGGCCGCAGCCTACGCGGGGGTCAACCTCAGTTTTGGCCCCGAGTACCTGATCCCCAAGCCGTTTGACCCGCGGCTGATGATGAAGATTGCGCCCGCGGTGGCCAAGGCCGCTGCCGAGTCGGGCGTGGCCACCCGCCCGATCCAGGACCTGGATGCCTACCGCGAGAAGCTGCAAAGCTTCGTCTACGCCTCGGGCACCACGATGAAGCCCATCTTCACGCTGGCCAAGGGCGCCAAGAACAAGCGTGTGGCCTATGCCGAAGGTGAAGAAGAGCGCATCTTGCGTGCGGTGCAGGTGGTGGTCGACGAGGGGCTGGCGCGGCCCACCCTGATCGGCCGCCCGGCTGTCATTGCACAACGTTGCGAGACGTTTGGCCTGCGCCTGCAAGCCGGGCGCGACTACGACCTCGTCAACGTCGAACAAGACGACCGCTACCGCGACTACTGGCAAACGTATCACCGCATGAACGCGCGCAAAGGTGTCACGGCCCAATACGCCAAGATCGAGATGCGCCGCCGCCTCACGCTGATCGGCGCGATGCTGCTGCACAAGGGCGAGGTCGACGGCCTGCTGTGCGGCACCTGGGCCACCACCGCCTTGCACCTGCACTACATCGACCAGGTGATCGGTCTGCGCAAGGGTGCAAAAACCTACGCCTGCATGAACGGGCTGATCCTGCCCGGCCGCCAGGTGATGCTGGTCGACACCCACGTCAACTACGACCCGACGGCGCAACAACTGGCCGAGATCACCGTGATGGCGGCCGAAGAGATGAAACGTTTTGGCCTGCTGCCCAAGGCGGCCTTGTTGTCGCACAGCAGCTTCGGTTCCAGCAACCAGCCTTCGGCGATCAAGATGCGCGAAACGCTGGCCCTGCTGCGAGAGCAAGCGCCCTGGCTCGAAGTCGACGGCGAGATGCACGGCGACGCCGCCCTCGACGCCGCTTACCGCACCCAGCTGATGCCCAGCAGCACCTTGAGCGGCGAGGCCAACCTGCTGGTCATGCCCAACATCGACGCCGCCAACATCAGCTACAACCTGCTCAAGACGGCAGCCGGCGGCGGCATCGCCATCGGCCCGGTGCTGCTGGGGGCGGCCAAGCCGGTGCACATCTTGACGCCCTCCACCACCGTGCGCCGCATTGTCAACATGACGGCCCTGACGGTGGCCGACGCCAACGCCGTGCGCTGAAGCCCAAGGGCCAGAAGGCCCAGGTTGGCGCACGGGCATGTGACAGCAGAGTCACAACTCTTTTGAGCCTCAGATAAGCGCTTTGTTGACCTAATGAAGCTTTGTTTTTAGAGGTCTTAAGCGTTTGTTGGCGCGCACTATCATGCCGAAGTCGCTGCCCCAAATTGAGGCAGCGGCTTGAGCTTTGTCGCCTGATTCGATACCATCACGGCTTCGTATTTCAGGGATATCCCGTGTTTCTTCTCGGTCGGCAGCCTGCGTGGCAACCCCTTTGCAAGTTGGGGGTGGCTATCGTTCTGGCAGTGACCGCAGTTTTTGGCAATGGCGCCATGGCCAAGGCGCCGCAGGCGCAGTTGGAGACGATTGCGCTGGCCAGCCTGCCGAGCGAAGCCCAAACCACCGAGCGCCTGATCCGTGCTGGTGGGCCATTCCCTTACACCAAAGACGGCAGTCGCTTCGGTAACCGCGAGCGGCTGCTCCCGGCGAAAGCTCGTGGCTACTACCGCGAGTACACCGTCAAGACACCAGGATCGCGCGGCCGTGGGGCGCGCCGCATCGTGTGTGGGGGCCAACAGCCCACCGCGCCCGAGGCCTGTTTTTATACGAGCGACCACTACGCGAGCTTCCGCCGCATCGTGCAGTGAGCGCCAAAGTTTTTGTTTTTGATACCTAAGGAGGAACGCGACCATGCTTTTGCAGACAGTCCGTCCAAACATTGTCCAGTCGATACGCGCCTACCGCGTCGATGAATTGCATGACGCCGCGCAGGGCGCGGGTCAGCATTTCCTCTACGCCAACCTGACCAACGCCCAGACCAAACAAGACGTGATGGAGGCGATTGCTGAATCGTTCCTGTTCCCGTCTCACTTTGGCAAGAACCTTGATGCCCTCTACGACTGCATGACCGACTTGGTGCACAAGTCGGGCGCGCAGCCGGGTTTTGTGGTGGTGTTGGAGCAGTTGCCCGACAACCCGCGATTCGACCGTGAGGCACGCGAGCAACTGCTCGATGTATTCCGAGACGCGGCCGATTTCTGGGCCGAACGGAAAATCCAATTCAGGTGCTTCTATTCTTTTCAGTAGCCCGCTCCCAAGAACTAGGGTCATGGGAGCGGGCTACGGAAACGGCCCCAAGCGTTGCAAGCGACAAACCCGCCAAGGTGGCGGCCAAAAGTGCAGCGAACGCGAGTTTCGGCATGAACATGCCGATGATGAGCAGCGCTTTTGACACCTCGATGTGGCTCACCGCCGCGTGATGTGATCTGACGCATTGAAACAAGGGCAGCCTCGGCTGCCCTTTTTCATGGCCTCACGGGGTCAACGATCGCACCAGGGCCAGGTACTCGGCGACCGGCACTTCTTCGGCGCGGCGCTGGGTGTCAAACTGGCCGCTGAAACCACGCTCGTCCAGCCAGCGGCCGAGGGTGTTGCGCAAGATCTTGCGGCGCTGCGAGAAGGCCACGGTGACCAGCTCGCCCAGCAGCGCCGCGTTGACGCCCGCCGGCAAGGGCAGAGGCTTCATGCGCACCACGGCAGAGTCGACGCGCGGCGGCGGGTCGAAGGACTCGGGCGGCACGTCGAGCACCGATTGGATGGCGTAGCGCCACTGCAGCATCACCGTCAGGCGGCCGTAGTCCTTGTTGCCGGGCGCGGCGGCCATGCGGTCGACCACTTCCTTTTGCAGCATGAAGTGCTGGTCGGCCACGTGGTCGACGGCTTCGAGCAAGTGGAACAGGATGGGCGTGGAGATGTTGTACGGCAGGTTGCCCACCACCCGCAGCTTCTGGCCCGCCTGGGCGGCCAGCGCTGCAAAGTCGACCCGCAACACATCGGACTCGACCACGTTCAGCTCGGGGCGTTTGCGCAGCCGGGCGGCCAGGTCGCGGTCGAGCTCGATGACGGTGAGCCGTTCACAACGTGCGACCAGCGGGTTGGTCATCGCACCCAAACCGGGGCCAATCTCCACCAGGGCCTGCCCCGGCTGGGGGTCGATCACGTCGATGATGGCGCCAAGGATGGCTTGGTCAGCCAGAAAGTGCTGACCGAAGCGCTTGCGCGGAGTGTGTTTCAAGGCTTACTGCGGCGGCTCGCGCATCTCGACATACGCGCGGGCGCGCAGGTCGCGCACCCACTCGGTGTAGGCCTCTTCGAACTTCTGCTCGCGCAGGGCGGCGCGGGCCTGGTCGCGCTGCTGTTTGGCGTCGAGCGCCGTCTTGCGGCGCTCGATCACCTGGATCAGGTGCACGCCGAAGCGCGACACCACGGGGTCGGACAGCCCGTTGATGGCCAGCGCCGTCATCGCTTCTTCGAACTCGGGCACGAAGCTGCCGGGTGACACCCAGCCCAGGTCGCCACCTTGTGAGGCGCTGCCGTCTTCGGAGTTGTCGCGTGCGAGCTGCTCGAAGCTGCGGGCACCGCTGGCAATCTGGCGTTTGAACTCGACCAGCCGGGCGGCGGCGGCCTCTTGGCTCAGCTGCGCCGAGGGGCGCAGCAGGATGTGGCGCGCACGTGTCTGGTTGATCGAGAAGGCGCCGGCGTCGTTGCGCTCGATCAGCTTGAGGACGTGAAAGCCTGCGCCGCTGCGCAGCAGGGTGGGCGACACCTCGCCGGCTTTGAGCGAGCGCACCGCGTCGACAAAAATGTCGGGCAGGCGGTTGGCCGGGCGTGAGCCAATTTCGCCACCCTTGGCGCGGTTGGTGTCTTCGGAAACCTCTTTGGCCACCAGGTCGAAGGCCTCGCCGCGGCGGATTCGGGCGAGTGCGGCTTCGGCGCGCGCACGCCGCTCGGCCACGGCGCTCTCGCTGGCGCCTTCGGGCACCGTCACCAGCACCTGGGCGATGTTGTATTCGGTGGTGGCGCCGGCTTCGGCGCGCTGTTTGCCCAGCCAGTTCTCGATTTCGAGGTCGGTGACGCGGATGCGCGCCTGCACCTCACGTTCACGGGTGCGCTCCAGCAGCAGTTGGTCGCGCACGTTGTTGCGAAAGCGCAGGTAGTCGACCCCTTCGCGCTTCAGCCGCTCGCGCAACTGGGCGGGGGTGAGCTGGTTTTGCGCCGCCACGTTGGCCACGGCGCGCTCGATTTCGGCTTCGTCAAGGCGCTGGCCGCCGTCGCGGGCGTAGGTGATCTGCACACGCTCGTCGATCAGGGCGTCCAGCACCTGCTGGCGCAGCGCATCGGCGGGTGGCAACGGGGTGTTGGCGCGGCGCGCGTTTTCGCGCACCTGGTCGAGCCGCAATTGCAGCTCGCCGTGGGTGACCAACTCTTGGTTGACGATGGCCACGATGTAGTCGGCCGTGCGGGGAGCGCTAGCGCGCGGCTGTGCGGTGGCGGCCGGGTAGGCGCTTGCCAGCAGGAGCGACAACAAGGCGATGCGGGGCCAGGAACGGAGCAGAGTCATGGGGGTGTTCAGGGGGCGATCGGCCGGTTGCCGTCAGGGGAGTTGTTGTCACGCAGCATGCGGTAGCCGGGCACATTGTCCTTCAAGACCCTCAGCGGGTTGGTTCCCAGGCGCGACAGGCCCACAAACTCGATTTCGAAGCCCAACTGGGTGGTGGCTTCGACCTGGCTGGTCGACAGGCGCTTGGCCACCAGGCGGCCGATCCAGCAGCCGCCGTCGTATTCAAGGCCCAGCACCGAGTCGGTGATGCGGCTGTCGCGCAGGCTGTAGCTGACCCGGCCTACGGTGTACCAGGCGCTGGAGCAGGTGTTGCCGTTGCTGCGGCTGTCGCCGCGCGGGCGGCCGTAGAGCGGCCATTGCCAGCCGAGTTCGACCTGTTCGCTTTCTTCGCGCTTGAAGCGGTAGGCCACGTTGAGGGTGCGGTAAGGCCCGGGGGAATAGCGCGCGCCCAGGATGGAACGCACGGTGCGCTGGATCTCGGGGCTGTATTGCAAGCCGGCGTCGAGCTTCCACTTTGATGACAAGGTGCTGGAGCCGAGCAGCAGCAGGTCGGACACCCGCTGGGTGAAGGGCACACCATCGGGTGTGATGCGCTGGTCGGCCAACAAAAAACGCTGCGCGATGCCCAGGCGCAGCGCTTCGGCGCCGGTGTTCGCATCGAGCACGCGGGTGGTCACGCCGGCCGTCACCTGGTGGGCGTCAGACACTTGGTCAATGCCGGAGAAGGCGTTGTCGGTGTAGATCGAATCGAAGTTGAAGTCTTTGCCTGCCGAGTCGAAGCTGGGCAGGCCGCCCTGGTCGCTGTAAGGGGTTTTGACGTAGAGCAGGCGTGGCTCCAGCGTCTGGCGCATCGCCCGGCCCGACCACTGCGTGTCGCGCTCCAGCACCCAGGCGCTGTCGAGGCTGAAGCTCGGGATCGAGCGGGCGAACTGGGTGCGGCCGGCCCGTTCACCGCCGGTCAGCGGCTGGTCGATCGAATACGAAGCCGCGTTCACCGACAGCTTCGGGGTCAACGACCAGCCCGGTGTCACATGAGGCCAGCTCAGCGAGCCCAGCGCGTGCACCCGCGAGCCGGTCATGCGCGTGGGTTGCAGGTTGCCGTCGGGGTTGGTGAAGCGGTTGAACTCGGTCTCCAACGCGAACTCCAGCCCGCCGAACAAACGCTGCGAACCGCGCACGCCGATCTGCGGCAGGCGGTCGTAAGGCGCCAGATCGATCGGGTTGATGGTGTCTTGCAACAGCTGCCAGCGCAGCACCCGTGCGTAGCTGCGCCAGTCGCCGAACACCGGCTTGTTGACCCGCAGGTCGGCGGCCAGCAGGCGTGGCGTGAGGCTCGGGGTTTCGCTGGGGAAATCTTTCCAGTAGTTGTCGTCGGAGACGCGGGCGACATGGGCGCGGTAAAAACCGTCGCCGAACAACGAACCCTCTTGCAGCAGGCCCAGCGAGCCGCGCGAGCGCCCCGTCAACCGGTCGTTGGCGAGCATGTTGAGGTTGAGCGTGCCTTCATAGCTCGGCTCCAGGTAGCGGAACTCGGCGCCGAGGCCAATACCGCGCTTGGCGATGACGGTGGGTGTGAGTGTGGCGTCGCGGTTGGGCGCGATGTTCCAGTAGTAGGGCACCGACAGCAGCAGGCCGCTTTTGTTGTCGAGCCCGAGGGTGGGCGGCAGCCAGCCCGACTTGCGCGCGTCAGTCAGCGGAAAGCTCAGCACCGGCGCGGCCAGGATGGGCACGCCGTAGAACCGCAGCACCGCACCTTCGGCGATGCCTTCGTTGTTGGCGAAGTCCATCTTCACGCGTCGCGTCGACAGCAGCCAGGCCGGGTCGTCCGGGCCGTCGCGCGGGCAGCTGGTGTAGGTGGCGCCGCTGGCAATGGCCACGTCTTCGCCCAGGAAGTCGATGCGTTCAGCGTTGCCCCCCGCCTGGGTGCGCGAGAAGAAGTAGGTCGGGTTGCTGAAGTAGCCCTCAAAACGTTGCAGCTGCAGCTGCAGCTCGGGGCCGCTGTATTGGTTGCCGTCACGTGTGATGCTGACCTGGCCTTGAGCGCGCGCCAGGTCTCCCGGCTGGTCATAGCTCAGGCGCTGGCCACGGATCTCGATCTTGCCTTGGCGAAACACCACATCACCTTCGGCCACCATGTCGAGGTCGGGCCGCGCGCGGATCTCGGCAGCCTCCACGATCACCGGCGGCCGGGTCTGGGCTGAAGCCACCAGCCAGCCGGCGGCGAGGCAGCCTGCAAGAGTGCGGCGGTGTGATGAAACGAAGTGCAATGGGAGCTGAGGCGATTTGTAGAATCGATTATCAGCGAGGGGCCTCCTGCGCTCGTTATGCCCCCTGCTCACGCTCCCCCACTTGCCGCACCGCTTCATGCCCACACCGACTGCCTCTGCCGCTCCCTCTTCCATCGTGTGGCCCGACGAGGCACGCCGCGCACTGTTCACGCAGTGGCTGGCCGCCGTGGCCACGCGCCATGGCCTGCAGCCGAACAGCCTGCGCCCGGCCAGCGCCGACGCGAGCTTTCGCCGCTACCTGCGCATCGACGGTGGCGCAGGGCAGACCTTCATCGTGATGGACGCACCGCCGCCGCAAGAAGACGTGCGCCCGTTTGTGGCGGTGGCCGCCATGTTGGCCGGCGCCGGCCTCAACGCGCCGCGGGTGCTGGAGCAAGACGCGCAGCACGGCTTTTTGCTGCTCAGTGACCTCGGCTCCCACCTGTATTTGCAGGCCCTGCAAGAAGCCAAGGCACAAGGTGACGAGCGCAGCATCTTTGTGCTGATGAAAGACGCCACGACTGCGCTGGTGCAGTGGCAAACGCGCGCCGATGCGAGCCAGCTGCCGGCCTATGACGACGCGCTGCTGCGCCGCGAGCTGGCGTTGTTTCCCGACTGGTGTGTCACCCGCGAACACGGCGTCACCTGGACGCCCGACCAACACGCCCAGTGGCAAAGGGCCTGCGATCTGCTGGTGGCCAGCGCGTTGGCACAACCCACCGTGGCCGTGCACCGCGACTACATGCCGCGCAACCTGATGGTGCGCCCGACTGACGAGGGCAACCCCGGCATCCTCGACTTTCAAGACGCGGTGCGTGGCCCCATCAGCTATGACGTGGCCTCAATGCTGCGTGATGCCTTCATCTCCTGGGAAGAGCCGCAAGAGATCGACTGGGCCGTGCGCTACTGGCAACAAGCCCGCAAGGCCGGCCTGCCCTTGAGCGACGACTTCGGCGAGTTCTGGAAGCAGCTCGAATGGATGGGCCTGCAGCGCCACCTCAAGGTGTTGGGCATCTTCTGCCGCCTGAAGCACCGCGACGGCAAGCCCCAATACAGCGAAGACCTGCCGCGCTTTTTTGCTTACGCCCACAAGGTGGCGATACGCTACAACGGCCTCGGGCCGCTGGCGCACCTGCTTGAGCCGCTGATGGGGGCGACCCGGCACGACGTGTTTTATTGAGCTGCCTCTACTGCAGCACCGGCTTGTCGATCGCCGCCTGGTGGTGGCGCGGGGTTTCGCAACCGGCCGCCTGCAGCCAGGGGTCGTGTTCGGCCCCCCCAAAGCTCTGCACCAGGAAGTCGATGAAAGCGCGTGTGCGCGCCGGCACGTACTTGCGGGTGGGCATGGCGGCGTACAGGCGCAGCGTCAGCACCCGCCATTCGGGCAGCACACGCTCCAGCGCATGCTCCAACAGCGCGTCTTCGACCACGTAAGACGGCAGGCCCGAGATGCCCATGCCGGCCAGTGCAGCGGCGTACATGGTGTCGCTGTGGATGGTGCTCAGCGCCGGCTTGGCCGGCACCAGCGTGACAGATTCGCCCGAGGGTTCGTCGTCGCCCCATTCGCCGCGGTGAAAGGTGATCTCGCGCGTGAAGCTCGGCAGCATGGCCTCGTGTTTGGGCAACTCGTTGGGGTGCTGCGGGCGGCCCATGCGGTCGAGGTACTCGGGTGAGGCGCAGGTGATCACCTCTGAGCGGGCGAGCAGCCGCGCCACAAAGTCGCCATCGAGCGGCTGGCGGCCGACCTGGATGATGCTGACGTCGAAGTTTTCGTCCACCGTTTCCACCGGCCCCGGCGCGGCCAGCTCCAGCGTGACACGCGGGTAGAGCTTGCGAAAGCGCGGCAGGTGCTTGGCGATCTGGTGCACCGCAAAGGCGGGTGGCACCAGCACACGCAGGTGGCCACGCGGCTCCGAGGTGGCGGCGCTGGCCAGGGCCTCGGCCTCTTCCACCTCGGTGAGGATCTGCCGCACCCGCTCCAGGTAGAGCTCGCCGGTGTCGGTGAGCGCCAGGCGGCGCGTGGTGCGGTTGATCAGGCGGGCGCCCAGGTGCTCTTCCAGGTCGGCCACCAATCGGGTGACGACGGCTGCCGACAGGTTCAGTTGGCGGGCCGCGCCGGCGAAGCTGCCCTCATCAATCACTCGGGAAAACACCCGCATGGAATGAAGTCTGTCCATCTTTTACGCCCCATTCTTTCTATTTACGCAATGCGCAATTGAAGGATAGGCTATTTATTGATGCTTTGGCAATGCCTACAGTTCACCCCATCGATGAGCCGAACCCAAACCAAGCGACTCACCGAGGCTGGACAAGATGGCATACCCAACCAACAAGGCCGCCCTGCCCGGACACGTCACCCCCCTGTTTTGAACCCTAGGAAATCATCATGAACACCAAACAAGTTATCACCGCCGCCGTCATCTCCCTCATTGGTTCTGCCGCTTTTGCCCAGACCGAATTGCAGCATTTCGGTGCCGACCAGAAGTCGACCGTCAGCCGCGCTGAAGTGCGTGCCGAGGCACAAGCCGCGCTGGTCGCCGGCGAACTGAGCACCGCCCCCGAAGTGCTGGCCTGGGCCGGCAGCACGCAAAAGTTCGTGCCGCTGAACGTGGCGACCAAGCCGGCTGCCAAGCCCGCCGTTGTGGCCAACAAGGCAAGCACCTCGGCCCCGACCCGCGAGAACGTGCGCATTCAAGCCCGCGAGTTTGTGCGCAGCGAATCCGCCAAGCCCCACATCAGCACCGGCTATTGATCGTCGGCGCCTCACTCTGAATCATTGAAAGAAGACATCACCATGAACCACAAACAAGCCATCGCCGCCGCCCTTCTTGTGTTCACCGGCTCCGCGGTGTTCGCCCAAGCCGAGCTGCAGCATTTCGGTGCCCCGCAGCAAGCGGCCAGCACCACCACCCGTGAAGCTGTGCGGGCCGAAGTGCTGCGCGCGCGCGCAGCTGGTGAAGCGCTGGTGCCGTCTGAAGCCGACGTGGCCGGGCTGTTTCCCAAGGTGACCCCGGGCGCGGTTGTTCGCACCCGCGCCGAGGTGCGTGCCGAAGCCATTGCCGCCACCCGCGCTGCCCAAACGGCTCGGGTGCAAGCCGGCCACTGAAATGGCCGCAGCGTGAAGAAGCCGCCTTCGGGCGGCTTTTTTCATGGCCGCACAAAGCACCGAAAATAGCGGCCATGTTGCGAATCACTGAACTGCGCTTGCCGCTTGCCCACACCGACGACGAGCTGCGCCCCGCCATCCTCAAGCGGCTCGCGTTGGCCGAGGCCGCGCTGAAGTCGTTCACGGTGTTCAAGCGCAGCTACGACGCACGCAAGAAGAGCGCGGTGGTGCTGATCTACACGCTCGATTGCGAGATCGACGACGAAGCCGCGGTGTTGCAGCGTTTAGCCGGTGACCACCACATTCGCGCGACACCCGACACGGGTTACCACTTCGTCGGCCACGCGCCGGCCGACTTTGCGGCCAGCGGCACACCGCGCCCGCTGGTCGTCGGCTTTGGCCCCTGCGGCATCTTCGCGGCGCTGATCCTCGCGCAGATGGGCTTGCGGCCGATCGTGCTGGAGCGTGGCAAAGAAGTGCGCCAACGTACCAAAGACACCTGGGGCCTGTGGCGCCAGCGGGTGCTCAACCCCGAGTCGAACGTGCAATTTGGCGAGGGCGGCGCCGGCACCTTCTCCGACGGCAAACTCTGGAGCCAGATCAGCGACCCGCGCCACCTCACGCGCAAGGTGTTGAGCGAGTTCGTCAAGGCCGGTGCCCCCGAAGAAATTCTCTTTGTCGCCAAGCCGCACATCGGCACCTTCCGCCTGGTCAGCGTGGTCGAGAAGATGCGCGCCGACATCGTGGCGCTGGGGGGTGAGGTTCGTTTCGAACAACGGGTGAGCGATGTGCGCATCGAGGCCGGCCACATTCGAGGTGTGACGCTCGCGTCGGGCGAAGAGCTGCGTGCCGACCACGTGGTGCTGGCACTCGGCCACAGCGCGCGCGACACCTTCACCACGCTGCACGAGCGGGGTGTTTACATGGAGGCCAAGCCGTTTTCGGTGGGCTTTCGCATCGAACACCCGCAAAGCCTGATCGACGCGGCGCGTTTTGGCCCCAACGCCGGCAACCCCATCCTCGGTGCGGCCGACTACAAGCTGGTGCACCACGCCAAGAACGGCCGCGCGGTCTACAGCTTTTGTATGTGCCCCGGTGGCACGGTGGTGGCGGCCACGTCAGAGGTCAATCGTGTGGTCACCAACGGCATGAGCCAGTATTCGCGCAACGAGCGCAATGCCAACGCCGGCATCGTGGTGGGTGTGACACCACAGGACTACCAGCTCGACAAAACCGCCGAAGGCCCGGTGAACCCGCTCGATGGCATGGCCTTCCAACGTGTCTGGGAGTCGCGTGCCTTCGAGCTGGGCGGCGGCAGCTACGAAGCACCCGGCCAGCTGGTGGGTGACTTCATCAAGGGCCAGCGTTCGTCGGTGCTCGGCAAGGTCGAGCCGTCGTACAAACCAGGCGTGTTGCTCGGCGACCTGAAGACCAGCCTGCCCGACTACGCCATTGCGGCCGTGCGCGAGGCCTTGCCGGCCTTCGAGCGGCAGATCAAGGGCTTCTCGATGCCCGATGCGGTGTTGACCGGTGTCGAGACACGCACCTCGTCACCGCTGCGCATCACGCGCGGCAAAGATTTTCAAAGCCTCAACGTCAAGGGCTTGTACCCGGCCGGTGAAGGCGCGGGGTACGCGGGCGGCATCATGTCGGCCGGGGTCGACGGCATCGAGGTGGCCGAAGCGCTGGGTGCGCAGATGCTGGGTCTTCTGGCTCAGCGCGCCGCGAGATAGTCCAGCGCCAAGAGGCTCAGGCTGAGCGCACCGAGCGGCATCGCGTCTTCGTCGAAGTCGAACAGCGGCGAGTGGTTGGCAGGCGCCTCGGTGTGGGCCTTGCCCTTGGGCGGCGCACCCAATATGTAGAACAGGCCCGGCGCCACCTTCTGGTACTCGGAAAAATCTTCCGACGCGCTGATCTTCGGGATCGACATCGCCTTGCCGCCACTCGCGCGTTGCAGTGTGGGCAACATCGCATCACTCAGATCGGGTGGGTTGACCGTCACGCTGTAGGCGGCGGGGCCAAAACGCACCGCCGCCTTGGCGCCGCTGGCCTCGGCGATCTTTTGCGCGGTGGTGGTGATGCGCTGCTTGGCCTCGGTGCGCATGTCTTCGTCGAAGGTGCGCAGCGTGCCCAGCATCTGCACTGTCTCGGGCACGATGTTTTCGCGGTTGCCACCGTGAATGGAAGCAATGGTCAGCACCACCGGCTCGTTGCTGATGTTGAGTTGGCGGCTCACGATGGTCTGCAAGCCGGTGATCACCTGGGCCGCAGCGACGATCGGGTCGACGCCGGTCCAGGGTGCGGCGCCGTGCGTTTGTTCGCCGGTGATGGTGATGTGCACCGTGTCAGCGCCGGCCATCATCGGCCCGCTGCGGTAACCCAGCCAACCCATCGGCAAGTTGGGCGAGATGTGCAGGCCGAACACCACGTCGACCTTGGGGTTCTCCATCGCACCCTGCGCCACCATCGCGCGCGCACCCCAGGCGGCGCCGCTGGCCTCGTCGGGCACACCTTCTTCGGCCGGCTGAAAGATGAACTTCACGGTGCCCGGGATCTGCGCCCGCATGCCCGCCAGCACCTCGGCCACGCCCATCAAGATGGCGGTGTGACCGTCGTGCCCGCAGGCGTGCATGACCGGTGTTTCCTGGCCCAAGTAGGGCGCGCGTGTGCGCGACGCAAAGGGCAGGCCGGTGGCCTCGGCCACCGGCAGGGCGTCCATGTCGGCGCGCAGCGCCACCACCTTGCCGGGCTTGCCGCCGCGCAGCACGGCCACCACGCCGTGGCCACCGACGCCGGTTTTCACGCTCAAGCCCAGCTTGCGCAAGTGGTCGGCCACCAGTTTGGCCGTGCGCTGTTCCTGGCCTGAGAGTTCGGGGTGTTGGTGGATGTCGCGCCGCCAGGCCAGCATCTTCGGCTGCACCGCGTCCACACGCGAGGAGATCGACACGACGTCGGCGAATTGGGCATGGGCCGAAGCGCCCTGGGCCATCAGCGCGCACAGCATGAAAGTGCGCACACGGTGGGTGGCGAGTGTCATCTTGAATTGCATGCGGTCGATGCTACGGCCACCTGCGGCGCGTGCATGCGCGCGTTTCCACGTGCCGTGACTTTGTAGCGCATGTAGTACGAGTGGCTACGTAGTGGCCAGCGTGTTGATGTACTACAAGCACCCCCGTGCATGCGACAACACGAAACAAAATTACATGGCAACGCATTTTTGCAGGGTCAACACCGATGCTTCGTCAAAAACTCTCTCTCACGATGCGTAACTTAATTCGTTAGATCGAACGCAGAGGGGTCAAACATGGATCGTCGTCGGGTCAACACATTGCTGGGCAGCGCCGCGCTGCTGTCGGCGTTCAGCGGGCCAGCGCAAGCCGCGCAAAAAGGCACGCTGACCATCTGGATCAACAAGGACAAGGGCTACAACGGCTTGCAAAAAGTGGCCGACGAGTACGCGCGCGCCAGCGGCATGCGGGTGAAGGTCGAGCACTTCGACAACGCGGTCGGCAACTTCGAAGACGCGATGAAAGCCGGCAAGGGCCCCGACATCTGGATCTGGCCGCACGACCGCCTGGGCGAGTGGATCAAACAAGGCTGGCTGAGCCCGGTGCAGCCGAGTGACGCGCTGCGCAGCGACATCGTGCAAGTGGCGTGGGACGGCTTCACCCAAGGCGGCAAGGTCTGGGGCTACCCGCTGTCGGTGGAGTCGGTGGCCCTCATCTACAACAAAGACCTGGTGGCCGAGCCGCCCAAGACCTTCGAGGAACTGATCCCGCTGCACTACAAGTTGAAGACCCGCGGCGCGCGCGCCATCGGCTGGGAAACCGAGAGCCCGTATTTCACCTGGCCGCTGATGTCGGCTGGCGGCGGTTATGTGTTCCGGCGCAAGCTAGACGGCAGCTTCGATGCGCGCGACACTGGCATCAACCACCCCGGTGCCGTGCGTGGCGCCGAGTACCTGATGCAACTGATGAAGGCCGGTGCCTTGCCCGAAGG
>JBKJJF010000266.1:0-11046 GCA_046598195.1 Rhizobacter sp.
CTTCGAACTGCGCGTCTTTGGCGCCGCCGAAGTTCCATGCTCCCACACCGCCTTCGCCGCGCCCGCGCAGCACCGGCGTGAAGGTGGTTTCGGCGTCGGTGATCGCGCCACCCCAGCCCAGCATGTACATCGAGGTGTCGTACTTCTGCACCTTGGGGAAGTAGGCCGAGCGCGGCATGGCGTTGACGCGGATCTTGACGTTCAGCCGCGCCCACATCGAGGCCAGCGTCTGGCAGATTTCTTCGTCGTTGATGTAGCGGTTGTTGGGGCAGTCGAGCGTGACCTCGAAGCCTTGCGCATAACCCGCGTCTGCCATCAGCTTCTTGGCGGCTTCCAGGTCGTAGGGCAGGCGCTTTTCGATCTCGGGGTCGTTGTAGGCACCCAGCGGTGACGGCGTGATGCCGCCGGTGGGCACCGACTGGCCGCGCATGAGCTTGGTCTTGATGGTCTCGATGTCGATGGCCTGGTAGAGCGCGCGGCGCACCCGCACGTCCTTGAACGGGTTTTTGCCCTTCACGCTGCTGTAGAGCAACTCGTCGCGCAGCTGATCCATGCCGATGAAGACGATGCGGTTCTCGGGGCCGTCGATCACCTTCAAGCCCGAGGTGCTGCGCAGGCGCGGCAGGTCTTGCGGCGACGGGTCAAGGATCAAGTCGACCTCGCCCGAAATGAGCGCGGCCACGCGGGTGGCGTCACTCTTGATGGGGGTGTAGACGACCTCTTGCACGTTGCCTTCGAACTTGCCCCACCACGCGGTGTTGCGCTTGTAGACGGTTTTCACGTCGGGCTGGCGTGACACCAGTTGGTACGGCCCGGTTCCGTTGGCATGGAAGGAGGCGTACCCCTCTTCTTTGTTCTTGAAGTCGATCGGCTTGGTGGCCTTGTGCTTCTCTGCCCAGCTCTTGCTCATGATGGGCAAGAGGCTCAGGTGCTGCAAGAAGATCGGGTTCACGTTGGCGAGGTTGAACTCGACGCTGAGCGCGTCAATCTTCTTCGGCGTGCCCACGGCGTTGGCGTACACACCGATGTCGGAGCTGGCCTCCTTGGCGCGCTGGATGGAAAACACCACGTCGTCGGCGCTGAACGCGCTGCCGTCATGGAACTTCACGCCTGCGCGCAGCTTAAAACGCCACTGGGTGGGCGACTGTTGTTGCCACTCGGTGGCGAGCACCGGCTCCAGCGCCATGCTCTTGCCGCGGTTGACCAGGGTTTCGTACACCTGGCCGTTCATCGCATTGGTCAGCAGCTCGTTCTGCGAATACGGGTCCATGGTCTGCGCATCACCCTGCGAAGCCCAGCGCAGGGTTTGCGCTTGAGCAAGCGTGCTCACCAGAGCGGCGAGACAAAGAACGGACAAGCTGCGTTTCATGCGCACTCCTCTGCAAGGCGTTGACGAAAGCAGCGAGTTTATGAGCGCCCCAGGTCTCAGCGAGTTGAGCCCGCCCCCGAGGGGTCAAGAAAACTCGGGAGCGGCCCGTCGTTTTCTTCGGACGCCGGAGCGTCCCCTTCCTCGGTGAGGGCAGCCTGAGCCTGTTGCCCTATGCGGTAACGCCCTGCCGCTTGAGTGCCTCGGGCCCGGCCCACAGCTCGTCAAGGTGGGGGAATTTCCACTGCGCGTTGGATTCACGCGCGGCAATGCGGTCGCTGCACGACGGGTTCGACAGGTCGAGCAGCTCCGGGGGAATGTGCAGCTGTGACCGGGTCGAGAAGAACACCTTCACCTTGGGCACCACCAGGGAATCGGGGTTCTGCTCGCACACCACCGCCAGCCGGCCCGACTGCATGCGCACCAGCGAGCCGATGGGGTAGATGCCCAGGCTCTTCACAAAGGCCTGAAACACGATGTCATCGAAGTGGCCGCCACGCCACTCGGCCATCTTGCGGATGGATTCGGCCGGGTCCCAACCGTTCTTGTACGGGCGGTTGGAGGTGATGGCGTCGTAGACATCGCACACCGCGCCCATCTTGGCCAGGCGCGAGATCTGGTCGCCGCGCAGGCCATGCGGGTAGCCGCTGCCGTCGATCTTCTCGTGGTGGTGCAGGCACACGTCGAGCGCGCCCTCGGTGGCGGTGCCCCCTTCGCGCAGCATCTCGTAGCCGCGCAGCGGGTGCGACTTCATGATCTTGAACTCAGCGTCGGTGAGCTTGGCCGGCTTGTTGAGCACCTCGGTGGGCATCATCGCCTTGCCCATGTCGTGCAGCAGCCCCGCCAGACCGGCCTCGCGGATGGCGGCTTCGTCCATGCGCAGCTGCCGCCCCAGCGAAATCATCAGCGCGCACACCGCCACCGAGTGCATGTAGGTGTAGTCGTCGTGGGTCTTCAAGCGCGCCAGGCTGACCATCGCACCCGGATTGCGCCACACCGAGCCAGCGATCTCGTCGACCAGCGGCAAGCATTCGGCCGCGTTGATCGCGTTGCCCATGCGGGCTTCGTTGAACAAGGCCATCACCGCCTGCTTGGAATTGGCCACCAGCACCGCAGCGCGTTTGACCTCCTGGGCCATGCTGCTTTGCTGGGTGAGGAGTGGCGGTGCCGGCACAGCCGCCACCACGGCAACAGGCTCTGGCGCAGGTGCGGCCAACGGCTGCGCGATGGTGGGTGCACGCTCTTCGGTGGGCTGCGCCACATCGAGGCCCTTGCTGTTGTCAATCCAGCAGGCTTGCACGCCGCTCTGTCGAAGTTTGTCCAGCTCACCCAAGTCTTGCAGAACGAACTTGGTCTTCCAGAACGGGTGATCGAGCCACGATCCTTCCAGTGCGTGCACATGCATGCCCAGGCGGAGCTGTTGGATGGTGATCTTCTTCAGCATGGGGGGTGGCCAGGTGAGCGGGGCAACTCAGTGGCTATCGACACCTCCCGGGCGAACTTGATTGGCCCGCCCCGAAACAAAAAACGCCGCTGGGGCACAGCGGCGTTTTGTGTGATTTAGAACCGCTTCAGCGGAATCGCGACTGCGGCACCGTCTGCAGCTCGCTAGGCAGCGAAGCCAGGTACTGCGCCAGCAACTTCAGCTGGGCGTGCGTGAAGGGCTGGGCCATGCCCACCATGATGGCGTTGGAGCGGCCCACCTGGGGGTTGTTGGTGGTTTGGTAGGCCTTGAGCGACACGTACAAATAGTCGGCGTGCTGGCCGGCGAGCTTGGGGTAGCTGCCGTCGATCGGGGTTTTGAAGTCAGCGCCGTGGCATGAACTGCAGTTGCCCTGTGCGAGCAGCTTGGCCACCTGGTCGCTGGGCTTGGCCGCAGCCACGGGGGCAGCTGCTGAAGCGGCCACGGCAGCGGCACCGCCCTTGCGCTGTTGTTCGTAGAAGGCACCCAGATCGGCCATGTCCTGGTCAGACAGCGTGCTGGCGATCGCCTTCATCGTCGGGTGCTTGCGCTCACCCTTCTTGTAGGCGTTGAGTGCCGAGACGACGTATTTCGCGCCCTGGCCCGAGATCATCGGCACCTTGTGAATCTCGGGGAAGCTGGCCTGGTAGCCGGCGATGCCGTGGCAACCAATGCACAAGGCCGCCTTCTTTTCACCAGCTTGTGCGCTGGCCTTCACGTCTTGAGCGTGCGAGCTGAGGGTGGCGCTGCCAAGGGCAGCCAGGGTGATGAGCGTGGAGAGCAGTTTTTTCATGATCCTGCAGAGGGCGGGTCTTTGAAGTGACCGCGGATTATAGGGAAGCCGCGCGTGGCCTTTTGGCGGTGTTTTGGCGGCTGCCCGCGTGTCATCTGCCGGACAGTGAACCAGAAGGCCGCCCTTATATACTGACCCGACACCCCTACACACCCCCCAGCCCCATGAAATTCCAAGGTTCAGAGAACTACGTCGCCACCGATGACTTGATGCTGGCGGTGAACGCGGCCGCCACGCTCAGGCGGCCCTTGCTCATCAAGGGTGAGCCCGGCACCGGCAAGACCATGCTGGCCGAAGAAGTGGCGCAGGCCCTCGGCATGCCGCTGATGCAGTGGCACATCAAATCAACCACCAAGGCGCAGCAGGGCCTGTACGAATACGACGCGGTGAGCCGCCTGCGTGATTCGCAGCTGGCTGATGTCGATGGTGGCGAGCGCGTGAAAAACATCCACAACTACATCCTCAAGGGTGTGCTGTGGCAGGCCTTCACGGCCGACCAGCCGGTGGTGCTGCTGATCGACGAAATCGACAAAGCCGACATTGAATTCCCCAATGACTTGCTGCGCGAAATCGACCGCATGGAGTTCTACGTGTACGAAACACGCGAGCTCATCAAGGCGGTGCACCGCCCGCTGGTGTTCATCACCTCCAACAACGAAAAAGAGCTACCCGACGCGTTTTTGCGCCGCTGCTTCTTCCACTACATCAAGTTCCCCGACGCCACGACGATGCAGCGAATCGTTGACGTGCACTTCCCCAAGCTGCGCAAGGAACTGCTGAGCGCAGCACTGAAAAACTTCTACGACGTGCGCAACCTGCCCGGTCTGAAAAAGAAGCCCTCAACCTCTGAGCTGCTTGATTGGCTGAAGCTGTTGGTGGCCGAAGACATTCCGCTCGAAGTGCTGCAAAGCAAGGACGACAAGGTCTCGGTGCCGCCGCTGGTCGGCGCGCTGCTCAAGAACGAACAAGACGTGTCGCTGTTCGAGAAGCTTGTGTTCATGCAAAAGCACAACCGCTGAACACAGGCCGTTCGGGCTGAGCTTGTCGAAGCCCTTTCACAGCTTGCAACAGCCCTTCGACAGGCTCAGGGTGAACGGAAATCCCATGCACTTTGCTTCACCCGTCACCCTGAAGGGCACACACGCCACGCTGGAGCCGCTGAGCCTCGCGCACGAGGCGGAAGCGGTGGCCGCTGTGAAAGATGGCGAGTTGTGGAAGCTCTGGTACACCAGCATCCCTTCGCCCGAAGAGATGCGCAAAGGCATCGAGACGCGGCTGAAGCTGCAAGACAAGGGCGCGATGCTGCCCTTCGCCGTGCGCGACGCCAGCGGCCGCTTCGTCGGCATGACGACCTACATGCACATCGATGCAGCCAACCGCCGCGTCGAGATCGGCTCCACCTGGACGGCCGCGAGCGCCCAGCGTGGCCCGCTCAACACCGAGTGCAAGCTGATGCTGCTCACACATGCCTTCGAGCAGCTGAATTGCATCGCGGTCGAGTTCCGCACGCACTTCTTCAACCAGCCAAGCCGCCGCGCCATTGAGCGCCTGGGCGCCAAGCTCGACGGCGTGTTGCGCAACCACCAGTTCGCCGCCAATGGCACGCTGCGCGACACCTGCGTCTACAGCATCATCGCGAGCGAGTGGCCGACGGTGAAAACGCACTTGCAATGGCAGATCGACAAGCCTCGCTGAGCGCGGCATCACAACAAGCCGCGTTGAGCGGCTTTTTTGCACCCCAAACACCATGCCCCAACGCAAAACACTCACCGTC
This sequence comes from Rhizobacter sp., assembly GCA_046598195.1. Taxonomy (GTDB): domain Bacteria; phylum Pseudomonadota; class Gammaproteobacteria; order Burkholderiales; family Burkholderiaceae_C; genus Rhizobacter. The sequence continues at coordinate 5,396 of JBKJJF010000266.1, forward strand.
GACGACATCTGGGCTCTGGACCGTGTCGGCGGCCTTGCGCTCTCACCCGACGGCGCACAGGCGGTGTGCTCGGTCGCCCGTTATTCGATGGACGAAAACAAGGGCTTCACCAGCCTGTGGCTGCTCTCCACCTTTGGCGGCACACCGCGCCAGCTCACCCAATGCGGAGACAAAGACGGCCAAGCCGCCTGGTCACCCACCGGTGAGCGCATCGCCTTCGTGGCCAAGCGCGAACAAGAAGGCAAAAAAGACGACAGCCCCCAGCTCTACGTGATCGCACCCGACGGCGGCGAGGCACAGCGTGTCAGCCACTTCGCGCCCGGCATCGAGGCCTTCAAGTGGTTCCCCGACGGCAAGCGCATCGCCTTCATCGCCTGGGTCTGGCCCGAGCTGAAGGGCACCGAAGCCCAGACCCAGCGCCACAAAGAGTTCAAAGACCGCAAGGAAAGCGCCTACGTCACCAGCGAAACCCAGTACCGCTATTGGGATCACAACCTGCCCATGGGCCGCGTGCCCCACCTGCATGTGCTGGAGGTGGCTACGGGCAGCATCCGTGACCTGTTCGAAGGCACGGCCTGCGAACTCTCGCGTTACGAGCCCGGCGCCGACGCCTTCGACATCTCGCCCGACGGCAAACACATCGCCTTTGCGCACGACCCCGGCGAGCCCAAGAAGATCGACAACTGCAACGCCATCGCCGAGATCAACGTGCGCACCGGCAAGGTCGAGGCCCTGGTGCAAGACAAGGCCTGGAATTGCGAGGCCCCGCGCTACAGCCCCGGTGGCCAACACATCGCGTTCGTCACCGCACACCAGGGCAAGCGCCACACCCAGCACCACCAGTTGGCCGTGCTGGAGCGTGGTGGCAAACACCGGGTGCTGAGCGCGCAGTGGGACCACGAGGTCAACACGCCGCTGCGCTGGGCCGCCGAGGGCGAGGCGGTGTACTTCACTGCCGAAGACCAGGGCCAGCGCCACCTCTACCGCTTCGAGCTGAAAGACGGCGCGGCGCGCGAGGCGGTGATGGGCGGCTGGGTGCAGCAGTTCGATGTAGCGGGCGAGATCATCGTCACCGCCGCCGACGCGATGGATCACCCGGTGCGGGTGCACGCCCACCATGGCCGCGACCCGGCGCTGCGGCTGGAGTCGTTCAACGATGAGAAGCTCAAGGCGTTTCGCCTGGGCCACCATGAATCCGTGCAGGTCAGCGGCGCTCTGGGCGAGCCGGTGCAGATGTGGCTGATCTACCCGCCCGACTTCAACCCGAAGAAAAAGTACCCGGTGATGCACAGCATCCACGGCGGCCCGCACGCCGCGGCCGGTGACACCTTCCACTACCGCTGGAACAACCATGTGTTCGCAGCGCAAGGTTATGTGGTGGCCTGCGTCAACTACCACGGCTCCAGCGGCTTCGGCTACCCCTTCCTCGACAGCATCACCCACCGTTGGGGTGAGCTCGAGCTGCAAGACGTGGAGGCCGCCACCGACTGGCTGCTCAAGAAAAGCTGGGTCGACAAGGCCCGCGTCTTTGCCACCGGCGGCAGCTATGGCGGCTACATGGTCGCGTGGATGAACGGCCACGTGAAGCCCGGCCGTTACCAGGCCTATGTGTGCCACGCCGGCTGTTTCGACTGGACGGCCATGTTCAGCGACGACGCCTTCGCCTGGCACGCCAAGGACCTGGGCGCCTGGTACTGGGACGACCTGCCCAAGATCCACGCCCAAAGCCCGCACGCATTTGCCAAACACATGAAAACGCCCACCCTGGTGGTGCACGGCGCGCTCGACTACCGCGTGCCCGACCAGCAAGGCCTGGCCTACTACAACACCCTCAAGGCAAAGGGCGTCGATGCACGGCTGGTGTGGTTCCCGGATGAGAACCACTGGATCTTGAAGCCGCGTAACTCCAAGCTCTGGTACGGCGAGTTCTTTAGCTGGCTGAAGCAGCACGACCCAGGCGCGGGACGGGTGAAGAAGGCCAAGGCCTGATCAACATCGAGCCAACGGCGTCGGCCACCTCTTGCTTGCTATGGGCACTCACCACGGCAGCGGGCAGCGGGCAGCGGCACGCCGTATAACGACTCATCGCGCAGCCATCGCCCCACCCTACACTTGCCCCGCGTTGTTTGATCTCTGATCCCGACAGTCCCTCAACCACCTCGCTGTGCCAATTGGGCAGCAGTACTCCTCGACCCACCATGCGCCTCTCCATGCTCTGTCTCCTCGCTGCTGCCGCCACTGCTGCCGGCTGCGCGTCCACAACCAGCGCGGTCGTGCTCACCGGCCCCGCAACGACGCCGGTGGTGGCCTACCGCCCTGCGGGCGACGCCGTCTCTCTCACCTGGAGCTCGCGCATCATCCAGTTCTCCCGCGAGGCGGGGCGGAAGTTCGTGTTCGACTGCCCGAGGGGCGGGCGCGCCGAGCGCGTCACGGGTACCGATGTCTACGGTGAGACCTCATCGGTCTGCACAGCAGCGGTCCACGCCGGGCTCATCACGCTGGAAAACGGCGGGCGCGTCGCAGCCGAGGTTCGCCCCGGGCAGGAAACGTTCTCAGGCTCGAGCCGCAATGGCGTCACGAGCGTCAGCTATGGGCGGATGACCAACAGCTTCGTGTTTGTCCGCTGAGACAGCGGCGGAGCTGGGCCTTGTTTGCTCGAAGCGGCATCGGCGCCGCGCGGTGGGCTTTCTGGGCCTGAGAGCCTGAGCGGGTTCGTCCTGCGTCAAAGCGAAAGCTTGAGTGCGACGCCCACGCGCTGGTCGACCCAGCCACCGCCACCGGGCAGGTAACGCGCGCCAAAGTCGACAGCCAGACGGCGCGGCACCAGCCAGCAGCGGGCGCCCACGCGGTGTGCCTCGGTGCCGGCGTCGGAGCCCGCCCATTCGGCAAACAAGACGCTCATCTTGCTGGGCCGCCACACGCTGCTGACGGTGGCGCGGGTGCGCGGGGCGCCCGCATGTTCCACCCCCAAGTTGGTCTGCAGAGAGAGGTTGTCGACCAAGCGCAGCAAGCCACCCACCGAGACCGCCGTGCGTTCGGTGCGCAGGCTGCCATCGCCCATGCCCCCACGCAAGCCGGCCCAGTCGAACTTGAGTGCGCCCATCAGCGACGAGGCGCGCACCGCCACCAAGGAGCTGAACTCGGCCCGCAACAGGCTGGGGCCGGCGTCGGCGGGCCGGGCGCGTGGGGTTTCGAGCTTCCAGCGGGCGCTCTCCAGGCGGCAAGCGCCCGATTGCATGGCCACATGCTGCGTCGCCGACACATCGCCAAACGCGGCCACCGGGCAGTCAGGCAAACCACCGGCCCAGGTGGGCGCGCTGAAGAGCACCAGCGCAGCGCCCGCCCCGTGCCACCTGCGCATTGTTTGTGTTGCCATCGTGGGCTCGATGATGCGAGCACACGCACACGCTGTCACGACAAGGAGGCGCTGATTTGGTGACCTATTCCTCTGTTCAGCCTCTGTTCGACTACTGATCGAACTCGAAGCGGTCACGCCCCAGCGACTTGGCGCGGTACATCGCCGCGTCGGCGCGCTTCAGCAAGAGATCAACCTCGTCATGCGGGCCACGCCAAGCCGCCACGCCCGTGCTCACCGTCAAGCGCAACGCCTCACCCTGCCAAGCCCAGGGCCGGCGCAACAAGGCGTCCCGCAGCCGCTCGGCGGCGCTCAGCGCCTCGGAGGCCGACGTTCCGGGAAGCAGAACGATGAACTCCTCACCGCCAAAGCGGCCCACCCTGTCGACGTCGCGCATCACCGTGCGCAGGATCAGCGCGAGGTGGCGCAGCGCTTCGTCTCCCGCCGCGTGACCGAAGCGGTCGTTGATGCCCTTGAAATAATCGGCATCGATCATCAGCACCGAAAACGGCCGGTTGGCGCGGACGGCGCGGCGCGCCTCGTCGCGCAGCAGGTCGTCCAGTGCGCGGCGGTTGAGCAGCTCGGTGAGGCTGTCGTGGCGCGACAAACGGCTCAGCTCGGTCATCAGGCGCGCCCCCACCAGGGCCACCAGCGTCAGGTGGAACACCAGCGCAGTGATCATGAAAACCACCGCCGAGCCGATGTTGAGCGCGCTGTTGGCCACGAGCTCGGCCACCACGCTGCCCGGCGCCACGATCGCCCGGCCACTGCGCACGATGAACACCACCGCCCCCAGCACCAGCGGCAGCGCGAGCACGAAGCCCCAGCGCAGCTCCAGCTTGTGGCGGGCGTAGGTGAACACATCCCAGGCGGTGGCCAGGCACAGCAGGCCCAACAAACCCGAAATCAGCGCCATCCGCACCGCGCCGTAGTGCACGGACATGCCAAACCAGGCCACGGCCAGCACACCGGCGAGCAGCAGGGCGTACCACCAAGCCGGTGCCGCGTGGCCCACAAACTGGCGCACACCGCGCTGCATCAGCATCATGCCGGCCACCACACAGACGTTGCCCAGCACACGCGCTTCTTCGCTGAGCGTCTGCGTGGCCCCCACAAAGAGCACCAGCGAGGCGCCAGTCAGCAAGGCATAACCCGCCCACTGGATGACCGAGCGCCGGTCGAGCTTGAGCGCCACCGCGCCCACCCCCCAGCCAAGTGCGAGCACCGCCTGCTGGCAGGCCACCATCAAAAAGGCGGTTTCGGTCGCTGACAGGGTGGGCATGGAGATGGCGCAGGTGGCGGAGGTAAAGAAGAGCGGCAGGAGAGTCCGCCAGAAGGCGCCGATCCTTATAGCATCGGGGCTTTCAAACCTGTCGCATGGGTTTGCGCACATCCGCACGCCATGCCCCAAAATCCGGCCATGCTGATCGACTTCTTCTACACCCTGCGCGCCGCCAAGCTCAAAGTTTCGGTCAAGGAGTACCTGACCTTGCTCGAAGCCTTGAAAGAAGGCGTGATCGACGACGAGTCGGGCCCCACGGTCGACAAGTTCTACTACCTGGCCCGCACCGCGCTGGTGAAAGACGAAGCCAACTTCGACAAGTTCGACCGCGCTTTTGCCGCCTACTTCAAGGGCGTGGAGCTGCTGACCGACTTCACCCAAGACATTCCGCTCGACTGGCTGCGCAAGAAGATGGAGCTGGAGCTCAGCGCCGAAGACAAGGCCGCCATCGAGAAGATGGGCTGGAACGAGCTGATGGAAACGCTCAAGAAACGTTTCGAAGAACAGAAAGAACGCCACGAAGGCGGCAGCAAGATGATCGGCACCGGCGGCACCTCGCCCTTCGGCGCCTATGGCTACAACCCGCAAGGCATTCGCATCGGGCAAGACAAAAGCCGCAACAAGAGCGCGGTGAAGGTGTGGGACCAGCGCCAGTTCAAAGACTACGACGACAACCTCGAGCTCGGCACGCGCAACATCAAGGTGGCACTGCGCCGTTTACGTCGGTTCGCGCGCGAAGGTTCGGCCGAAGAGCTCGACCTCGACGACACCATCCGTTGCACCGCGGCCAACGCCGGCTACCTGGACATCAAGATGGTGCCCGAGCGACACAACAAGGTGAAGGTGCTGCTGCTGATGGACGTGGGTGGCACGATGGACGAACACATCCACCGTGTGGAAGAAATCTTCAGTGCCGCCAAGAGCGAATTCAAGCACCTGGAGTTTTATTACTTCCACAACTGCGTGTATGACTTCATGTGGAAGAACAACCGCCGCCGCTACAGCGAGAAGTTC
>JBKJJF010000296.1:0-22916 GCA_046598195.1 Rhizobacter sp.
AGCGACGTGGCCATGCCCGCCGCCGCCAAGCTGATGGCCGACAACAACCTCGCCTCGGGTTCGGTGCCGGGCACCGGCAAAGACGGCCGCGTGACCAAGGGTGATGTGCTGGGCGCCTTGTCAGCCCCCGCCAAGCCCGCCGCAGCCTTGGTGGCCCCGGTTGCCGCTAGCGTGGCCAAGCCTCTGCCCAGCGTGGCCGCGCCCACCACCGCCAACCTGGGCGAGCGCCCCGAGCAGCGTGTGCCCATGAGCCGCCTGCGTGCGCGTGTGGCTGAGCGGCTGCTGCAATCGCAAGCGACTAACGCCATCCTGACCACGTTCAATGAAGTGAACATGGCGCCGGTGATGGAGATGCGCAAGAAGTTTCAAGAGAAGTTCGAGAAGGAGCACGGCGTGAAGCTGGGCTTCATGAGCTTCTTCGTGAAGGCCGCTGTGGCCGCGCTCAAGCGTTACCCCGTCATCAATGCCTCGGTCGACGGCAACGACATCGTTTACCACGGCTACTTCGACATCGGCATCGCGGTTGGTTCGCCGCGCGGCCTGGTGGTGCCCATCATCCGCAATGCCGACCAGATGAGCTTTGCCGACATCGAGAAGAAGATCTCCGAGTTCGGAAAGAAAGCGGGCGAGGGGAAGCTCTCGCTCGATGACCTGACCGGCGGCACCTTCTCCATCAGCAACGGCGGCACCTTCGGCTCGATGCTGTCTACGCCCATCATCAACCCGCCGCAGTCGGCCATCCTGGGCGTGCATGCGACCAAGGATCGCGCTGTGGTCGAAAACGGCCAGATCGTCATCCGCCCGATGAACTACCTGGCGTTGAGCTATGACCACCGCATCATTGACGGCCGAGAAGCCGTGCTGGGCCTGGTGGCCATGAAGGAAGCGCTGGAAGACCCGTCGCGCCTGCTGTTCGACATCTAAGGAAACGACCATGAGCAAATCATTTGACGTGGTCGTCATCGGTGGCGGCCCTGGCGGTTACATCGCCGCCATTCGAGCCGCGCAGCTGGGGTTCAGCACCGCCTGCATCGACGACTGGAAAAACGCCAAGGGTGGCCCCGCGCCCGGCGGTACCTGTACCAACGTGGGCTGCATTCCGTCGAAGGCCTTGCTGCAGTCGAGCGAGAACTATGAGCACGCCAGGCTGCACTTTGCCGACCACGGCATTGGCGTGACGGGCCTGAGCATGGACTCAGCCAAGATGCTCAGCCGCAAGGATGCGGTGGTCAAGCAAAACAACGACGGTATCTTGTACCTGTTCAAGAAGAACAAGATCACGTTCTTCCATGGTCTGGGCTCGTTCGTCAAAGCGGCGGACGGTGGTTATGAGATCAAGGTGACGGGAGCCACCGAAGAGAGCGTGACCGGCAAGCACATCATCGTGGCCACCGGCTCCAGCGCGCGTGCACTGCCGGGCGCAGCGTTCGACGAAGAAAACATCCTCAGCAACGACGGCGCGTTGCGCATCGCCGCGGTGCCGAAGAAGCTGGGTGTCATCGGCTCCGGCGTGATTGGCTTGGAGATGGGCTCGGTGTGGCGCCGCCTCGGTGCCGAAGTCACCGTTCTCGAAGCGCTGCCCACCTTCCTGGGTGCGGTTGACGAACAGATCGCCAAGGAAGCCCACAAGGCCTTCATCAAGCAAGGCCTGAAGATCGAGCTGGGTGTGAAGATCAGCGAAGTCAAGTCGGGCAAGAAGGGTGTGAGTGTTGCCTACGCCAACGCCAAGGGCGAAGCGCAAACGCTCGATGTCGACAAGCTCATCATCTCCATCGGTCGCGTGGCGCACACCCAGGGCCTGAACCCCGAAACCGTAGGTTTGAAACTGGATGAGCGTGGTGCCATCATGGTCGACGACAACTGCAAGACCAACCTGCCCAACGTGTGGGCGGTGGGTGACGTGGTGCGCGGCCCCATGCTCGCGCACAAAGCCGAAGAAGAGGGCGTGGCCGTGGCCGAGCGCATTGCCGGCCAGCATGGGCACGTCAACTTCAACACCATCCCGTGGGTGATCTACACCTCGCCCGAGATCGCCTGGGTGGGCCAGACCGAACAGCAGCTGAAAGCTGCCGGCCGTGCCTACAAGGCCGGCACCTTCCCCTTCATGGCCAATGGCCGAGCGCGCGCGCTGGGCGACACCACCGGCATGGTGAAGTTCCTGGCCGACGCCAAGACCGACGAGATTCTCGGCGTGCACATCGTCGGCCCGATGGCCTCGGAGCTGATTTCCGAAGCCGTGGTGGCGATGGAGTTCAAGGCTTCGGCTGAAGACATCGCTCGCATCTGCCACGCTCACCCGAGCTTGAGCGAAGCGATGAAGGAAGCGGCACTCGCGGTCGACAATCGCACGCTGAACTTCTGACCGTGGGTGTCAGAACGCTCTACGGGCAGACCCTCGCAGAGCGGGGCTACAGTGCCGACCCTGCCCAGTTGCTCGCGGTCGATGCGCTGGAGCGTTGCGAAACGGAGTGGGCCGATTACAAGGCCCGACGCAGCAATGCACTGACCATGCTCGTGATGCGCCCGCCCATCCCGCGCGGGGTTTACATGTACGGCGGGGTGGGGCGAGGCAAGAGTTTCCTGATGGACTGCTTCTTCAACGCCGTGCCGCTCACCCGCAAGACGCGGCTGCACTTTCACGAGTTCATGCGCGAGGTGCACCGCGAGCTCGCCGAACTGAAGGGCATCGTCAACCCCTTGTATGAGCTCGGCAAGCGCATCGCGCGCCGCTACCGGCTGATTTGCTTCGACGAATTCCATGTGGCCGACGTCACCGACGCGATGATTCTTCATCGCCTGCTCGAATCGCTGTTCGAGCACCGCGTGAGCATCGTCACCACCTCCAACTTCAAGCCCGACGACTTGTACCCCAACGGGCTGCACCGTGATCGCATCCTCCCGGCCATCGAGCTGTTGAAGAACAAGATGCAAGTGATCAGCGTCGACAACGGCACCGACTACCGGCGTCGCACGCTGGAGCAGGTGGCGATGTACCACACGCCGCTGGGTGCAAGCGCCGATGCACAGATGACGGATGCCTTCAACCGCCTGGCCGAAAGCAAGGACGAGTCGCCGGTGTTGCACATCGAACACCGCGAGTTGAAGGCGCGCCGCAAGGCCGGTGGCGTGGTGTGGTTCGACTTCAAGCAGTTGTGCGGCGGCCCACGTTCGCAGAACGACTACCTGGAGCTGGCCACGCAGTTTCACACCGTGCTGTTGTCCGACGTGCCGCAGATGTCGCCGCGCCTGGCATCCGAAGCGCGGCGTTTCACCTGGCTGGTCGACGTGCTTTACGACCGGCGCGTCAAGCTCATCATGTCGGCGGAAGTTGAGCCCGAAGTGCTGTACACCGATGGCCCGCTGGCGCACGAGTTCCCACGCACGGCGTCGCGTTTGAGCGAAATGCAGTCGGTCGAGTTCTTGTCGCTGGCACGCCGCGATGTGGACACCTCGCTGACCTGACATGAACACCCGCCTGGTCTGGTTGCTGCTGGTCTTGTGCAGCGTGGCGCATGCCGACGACGCGGCGCAGCGCCAGGAGCTCAAGCGCCAACGCGGCGTGATCGAAGCACAGCACCTACAGCGTGAAGAGGCTTGCCGCAAGCAGTTCGTCGTCACCCCTTGTCTTGAGAAGGTTCGTGTCGACAAACAGGCGGCACTGGAGAGTGTTCGTACTCAAGAGCTGGCGCTGGACGAAGCGCGGCGTCGCCAGCGCGCCGAGGCGCAGGCTCAGCGTGTGGCCGACAAGACCAAGGTGGCCGAGGCGCGCGAGGGCACACCTGCCAGTGCGCCGCGACCACTCAAAGCACCGCACGTGAAATCTCCCCAGACCGCGAAACCCGCGGCACCCAAGGCATCAACACCCGACCGCAGCACGACAGAGACGCGTGAGCGCGAGGCCTTCAAGGTGCGCCAACGCGAGATCCAGGCGCACCGTGAGGCGGCAATCAAGCGCAATGCCGAACGGGCGGGCCGCAAGCCTGCCGTGCCGCTGCCCGCACCGGCGAGCGCAGCGGCACGGCCTTGAGGCCGTTAACCCAGGGAATCGAGCCGCACCACGGCCAGCGACAGGTTGTCGCCCGACCCGCGCGCGCGTTGCCGAGCCTTGCTGACCAGCATTTCGCTGGCTTCACGCGGCGGCAGGGTGTGCACGATGGCGCCCAGCTCCTTGGGCGTGAAGTAGTGCCACAGGCCATCGCTGCAAGCGAGCATGGTGTCGCCCAATTCCAGGCGGTCGATGTGGTGCAGGGTGAGCGGAGGGTCTTGAACGGTGCCCAGGCAGCCGGTCAGCAGGTTCGACTGCGGGTGGCTGTTGGCCTCGTCTTCGGTGATCTGGCCTTCATCGACCAGGCGCTGCACGAACGAGTGGTCGATGCTGCGCTTGACCATGTCGGGCCCACGAAAGTGGTAGATGCGGGAATCGCCAGCGTGAATGAGGTCGCACTCGCGCGACGGGCTGATCAAGAAAGCGGTGACCGTGCTGTGTGGCTCTTCTTCGGCCGTGATGGCGGTGAGCTTGATCATCAGGTGCGCTTCGAGCACCAGTTGTTTGAGCAGCTCGGAGGGGTCGTCCTGGTTGGGGCTGTAACGCTCGAACAATTGCCGCGCGGTGAGGATCACCTGGTCGGCTGCCTTGCGACCGCCACTTTTGCCGCCCATGCCGTCGGCCAGCACCGCCATCGCGCAGCCTGGAACACGGTGATGAGGCAAGATTTCAACCTGGTCTTGCTGGTAGGCGCGGTCACCGCGGTGAATGCCGGTGGCCGCCGACAACCGATAGCCTGGGGGGGTGCTCATGATCGAAAACTATAATCGCTTTGCCTCTGTGTTCCCATTCTTGTCCCCATTCCTGCTCTCATTCGCGCTCACATGGATGACAACCTGCATTCGCCCCAGCGCCGACTGATCGAGCTTCGGATGGAGCATGCTGATCTCGATTCACTCATCGATCAGACCGCTGAAGAACGCCCCGCCGATGACCTCGCCCTGCGTCGTTTGAAGAAGCGGCGCCTCGTTTTGCGTGACCACATCTCCAGGCTCGAAGTGCAGCTTGAACCTCCCGAGCCGGCATGAGCACACTCAGCGAAGATGTGGCGCAGGCTTTTGCGCCCGGTGGCGCGTTGGCGCAGGCCGATGACCGTTATGTCGAGCGCGAAGTGCAGCAGCGCATGGCGCAAGACGTGGCGGCGGCCATCGATGAGCGCCGCGCTTTGGTGGCCGAGGCGGGCACGGGCGTTGGCAAAACCTTCGCCTACCTGGTGCCGACCTTGCTCTCGGGCAAACGTGCATTGGTGAGCACGGCCACCAAGAGCCTGCAAGACCAACTGTTTCTGCGAGATCTGCCGCGCTTGCGTGACGCCTTGCAGTTGCCGGTGACCTTGGCGCTGCTCAAGGGCCGCGCCAGCTACCTGTGCCAGCACCGTCTCGGTTTGGCGCGCCAATCGGCCGAGATGCCTGACCGCTGGGCCATTCGCACCCTGGCCAAGATTGAGGTATGGGCCCGCACCACGAAAACCGGTGACCTGGCCGAGTTGGAAGGGCTCGACGAACGCTCCAGCGTGATCCCGCTCGTCACCTCCACCCGCGAGAATTGCCTGGGCAGCGAGTGCCCCGAGTACCGCCAGTGCCATGTGATGAAAGCGCGCCGCGATGCGATGGCGGCCGATCTGGTGGTCGTGAACCATCACCTCTTTTTTGCCGACATGGCCTTGCGCGACAGCGGTGTCGCCGAGTTGCTGCCCAGTGTGGAGGTGGCGGTGTTCGACGAAGCGCACCAGTTGGCCGAAGCCGGTGTGCAATTTCTTGGCAGCACGCTGGGCAGCGCGCAGGTGATTGACTTTGCGCGCGACATGCTGGGCGCCGGCTTGCAACACGCGCGTGGCCTGATGGCCTGGCAAGACCTGGCAGGCGCCTGCGACCGTGCCGCGCGTGACATGCGGCTGGCGGCGGCCGGCACGATCCGTGACGTGCGCGGCAGCATCAAGCTGCGCTGGGAAGAGCGCGCCGAACAAGACGCCTTCATCGAAGCCTTGCAGTCTCTCGCCGAGGCCTGCGACTGCGCCAAGCTGGCGCTCGAATCGGTGGACGAATTGGCGCCCGACTTCACCAAGCTGGCCGAGCGTGCTGCGCAGTTCGTGCGACAGGCGGGGCTATTCAGCGGCCCGGTCACGCCGGGGCGGGTGCGCTGGGTCGACCTGTCGCCCCACCAGGCCCGCCTGGTGGAATCTCCACTCGACATCCGCGAGGCTTTGCGAGAGCAGATGGACGCCGCGCCCAAGACCTGGATCTTTACTTCAGCCACGTTGGGCGACGACGAACGACTGAGCTGGTTCACCGAGTCGGCGGGCTTAGAAGACGCCACCACCTTGCGTGTGGGCAGCCCGTTTGACTACCCCGCCCACGCGCGGCTCTACATCCCCGCCGGCTTTCCCAAACCCAACGAACCCGGTCACCCGGGTGCGGTGGCCACGCTGGCGGGGCACTGCGCGCGGGCGCTGGGCGGGCGCACCTTCGTGCTCACCACCACGCTGCGCGCATTGCAAACCATCGGTGAGAAGCTGCGCGACAGCTTCGAATCCGAAGGCGACAACATTCAGGTGCTGGTGCAGGGCAGTGCACCCAAGCGGCAGCTGCTGCAACAGTTTCTCAACCAGCCTCGTTCGGTGTTGGTCGGCTCGCAAAGTTTCTGGGAAGGCATCGACGTGCCCGGCGACGCGCTGCAATGTGTGCTGATCGACAAACTGCCGTTCCCACCGCCCAACGACCCGCTGGTTGAGGCGCGCGTCAAACGCCTGGAGAGCGAAGGCCGCAACCCGTTTGCCGACTACTTTGTGGCCGAGGCGGCGGTGTCGCTCAAGCAAGGGGCAGGGCGGCTGATTCGCAGTGAAACCGACCGTGGCCTGCTGGTGATTTGTGACCCGCGCATGGCGGGCATGAACTACGGCCGCCGTTTGCGCGAGGCCTTGCCGCCGATGACGCGCCTGTCAAACGAAGCCGAGGCCCTGGCCTGGTTGCGCAGCCTGTCGGTCGCCTCGTTGCCGTTTTAGAACCGGCCTACTTGGCGGCAGGCGCCGCGGCAATGAAGCCGCTGTTGGGGAAGTTTTTGCGCAGCACACGGTTGGTGTCGTCGCGCAGCTGGTCGAGGCCGAGCTTGTCGTAGCTTTGCACCATGATGGCCAGCGCTTCTTCGGCGGCGGGGGCTTGCTGAAACTCCTGCAAGGTCTGCTGAGCCCGATTCACCGCCGCGAGGTAGGCGCCACGGCGGAAGTAATAGCGCGCCACGTGCACTTCATAGGCGGCGAGCGAATTGACGATGTAGCGCATGCGCACCAGCGCGTCGGGGGCGTACTTCGACTTGGGGAACTGCTCGGTCAGTTGCTTGAACGACTGGTACGAATCACGCGAAGCCTGCTGGTCGCGCTCAGACAAGTCTTGGTTGGCCAGGTTGCCGAAGATGCCCAGGTTGTCGTTGAAGTTGATCACGCCCTGCAGATAAAGCGCATAGTCGAAGGCTGGGCTCGTGGGGTGCAGCTTGATGAATCGCTCGACGATGGCCAGCGCCTGGGCCTTCTCGCCGGTGCGATAGTTGATGTAGGCGCGCTCGAGCTGGGCTTGTTGCGACAGCAGGGTGCCGGCGGCGCGGCCTTCGAGGCGCTCGTACAGCTTGGCGGCGCGCTCGTAGCTGCCCGAGGCGGCTTCGTCCTTCGCCTCTGCATACAATTTCTCCACGCTCATGCCGGCGGTTTCGTCTTTCGGCGTGGTGTTGCAAGCGGCCAGTACGACGGCCAACACTGCCAAGCTCCAGGCGCGGCCTAGCGAGCGATTGCGATTCATGAGCTTCATGGCGCCGCGGGAGCGGCGCTTCCAGAGAAAAGAAGAGAGCGAAGTTTATATGGTTCAACCCCCCACCCAGACCGAGAACCCCTTGCTCGCCGAGCCCGAAGACGACGACCCGCCCGAGAGGCGCACGGCCGTGGTGAGCCGCGAGTTGCACGGCGTGCGCCTCGACAAGGCCTTGGTCACCATGGCAGAGGAGTTTTCGCGCAGCCATTTGCAAAGCCTGATCGAGCAGGGCCATGTGTGGGTGAACGGTGTGGTGGCCAATTCGGCCTCGCGCAAGGTCTTGGCCGGCCAGCAAATTGACGTCGACTTGGTGCCCACGCCTGAAAGCCTTGCATTCCGGGCCGAGCCTATGGTCATGCCCATCGTGTTTGAAGACGAACACCTGATGGTGATCAACAAACCCGCGGGCCTGGTGGTTCACCCTGCGGCGGGCAACTGGTCAGGCACCTTGCTCAACGGCGTGCTGGCCCACCACCCCACGGCGGCCACGTTGCCGCGGGCGGGCATCGTGCACCGGCTCGACAAAGACACCTCGGGGCTGATGGTGGTCGGCAAGACCCTGCCTGCTGTGACGGCGCTGGCCCGTGCCATTGCCGCGCGTGAGGTGCACCGCGAGTACCTGGCGCTGGTGCACGGCCATTTGGGGCAGGCCGCGTTTCGCGTTGACGTGCCGCTGGCGCGCGACCCACAGTCGCGTGTGCGCATGGCGGTGGTGGCCAGCGGCAAACCGGCACAAACCGACGTCACGCGCCTCGCGGTGGCCGAAACGGCTGACGGCCCGGTGAGCGCCATCCGTTGCAAGCTGCACACCGGGCGTACGCATCAGATCCGTGTGCACATGGCCTCTCGCGGGTACCCCTTGGTGGGCGACCAGATGTATGGCGGCCACCCGGCCTTGGGGCTGCAGCGTCAGGCGCTGCATGCGGCCCGCTTGGGCCTGGTCCACCCGCAGACGGGCGAGATGCTGTGGTTTGATGCCGCGCCCCCCAGCGATCTGGCGCTGGCTTGGCAACAGGTGGATACGCGGCATGGCAGCCCCTGAGCAAGGGCTATACAATGCCGCTCAACCCCTTTCCTGGTGTACGAGCGTTAGACGCTGCGCATTGCGCCCACCAACGGAAGTGAGCGCGCCGAATGAGGCGCGACGAGTGGTTCGCCGCGGAGAACGCATCGAACCTTGAGGTCACCCACTCAGCAGCCATTGATGTGGATTTGCCGCCAGCCGGTTCGTCCGTGCGAAAAGCCGCTGTGAAAGCCCGATCCCAGAGAGCCCTCTGGCCCTCCCGACTGAGGATGTAGACGAAGTCCATGAACACACAGGATGCAAAGCGCGTCCTCGAGACCGCGCTCATCTGTGCACAACAGCCCCTGCCACTGAGGGACATGCGCACACTATTTGCCGACGAATTGGCCCCAGACAGCTTGCGCGCCCTGCTCGATGAGCTGATGCGCGACTGGGCAGACCGCGGCGTCGAACTGGTGGCGCTCTCGACCGGCTGGCGCTTTCAAAGCCGCCCCGAGATGCGCGACTACCTCGACCGACTCAACCCCGAGAAGCCGCCCAAGTATTCGCGCGCGGTGATGGAAACCCTGGCCATCATGGCCTACCGCCAGCCGGTGACCCGCGGTGATGTGGAAGACATCCGCGGTGTCACCGTCAGTAGCCAGATCGTCAAGCAGCTCGAAGACCGCGGCTGGATCGAAGCCATCGGTTACCGCGAAGCGCCTGGTCGCCCGGCGCTGTTTGCCACCACCAAGCAGTTCCTCGATGACCTCGGCCTGGCCAGCCTGGAGCAGCTCCCAATGATCGACGGCTCCGCGCCGGGCATCGCTGCGCTGGGCGAAGCACTGTCTGATCAAGCCTCGTTGCTGGACGAGCCTGCGCAGGCTGCGCTCAGCCTGGACGCTGAGCCATTTGATCAGGCCGAGGCGCAGGTTGTAGAAGAAACACCACCTGTCGACGCCGAAACGGCGCAAGCCGAGGCCACCCCTCTCGAAGACGTTCAGCCTGAAGCTGAAGACACCCCCTCTCACCCCGAGCCTGCGGCCGATGCCGCTCCGATGGATCCTGAAGCATGAATCACCACGACGACGACACCCCGGCCGACTTGACTGCCGCCGCGCCCGCAGACGCCACGCAGGCCGAGGCCAAGCCCGTGAGGCGTCGTCGTGCGCCCAAGGCAGAAGCACCTGCGGCGGATGAGCCTGTGGCGGTGCCAGCCGTAGAGGCCTCGGAAGAGGTGCCTGCCAAGCCGGCGCGCAAGCGGCGGGCGGCAGCCAAGCCGGCTGCGGGCGAGGCCAAAGTCGAGATCGATGCACCCTCACTGGGTGAAGTGTTTGCGTCGCCGCCAGCGGCGCCCTTGGCGTCTGCCGAACCTGTGGCCGTTGCGGTTTCGGTCGAGAGCGATGGTGGTGCAGAGCCACCGGCGGGTGGTGATGCGCAAGAGGGTGAAGCCGGTGCTGAAGACCGCCCCCGCTCGTCTCGCAACCGTCGCCGTGGCCGCAAAGACCGGCAACGCGGCGAGGCGCACGAAGGTGGCGGTGAGCTTGCCGTTGCACCCGTGCAAGTGGCAGCAGCCCAGGCCGGCGAGGTGTTTGCCCAGGTGTTGTCGGGTGATTTCGATGTGGAAGCCCCGGCCGCCGAAGAAGCCTCCACCGAGGAGCCGGCCGAGTACAAGCGCGTGCTCGCCGCCGAACCCGATGCACCCAAGCTGCACAAGGTGCTGGCGCAGTCGGGCATCGGCTCGCGGCGCGACATGGAGCAGCTGATCGAAGACGGGCACGTGACCGTCAACGACGAGCCGGCCCATGTCGGTCAGCGCATCTCCTTTGGTGACCAGATCAAGGTGAACGGCAAGCCGGTGCGTGTGCGCATCGTGCCGCCGCCGCCGCGCATCATTGCGTACCACAAGCCGGTGGGCGAGGTGGTGACGATGGACGACCCGGAGAACCGGCCGACCGTGTTCCGCCGTCTGCCGCGTCTGCAACAGGGAAAGTGGCAGTCGGTGGGGCGTCTCGACCTCAACACCGAAGGTTTGTTGCTGTTCACCACCTCGGGTGAGCTCGCCAACCAGTTGATGCACCCGCGCTTTGGCGTCGAGCGCGAGTACGCCGTGCGAGTGCTCGGCAAGCTGAGCGAGGGCGACAAGGCCGAGCTGCTGGCCGGGGTGGACGTCGAAGGCCAGAAGGCCAGCTTCAAGTCGATCGAAGACGGTGGTGGCGAAGGCGCCAACCACTGGTACCGCGTGGTGATCACCGAAGGCCGCAACCGCGAAGTGCGCAAGCTCTTTGACGAAGTGGGGCTGACGGTCAGCCGCCTGATCCGCATTCGCTACGGCACCGTGGTGCTGCCGCGAGGCCTCAAACGCGGCGTGTGGGTCGACCTCGACGACAACGACGTGCGCACCATCCGCCGTTTGGCCAGCGGCGGTGGTGAGCCTCGCCCCAACAACGACCGCCCCAACAACGACCGTGGCAACAACGAACGCAACAACAACGATCGTGGTGGCAACAACCAGCGCAGCAATCAGCGCAACGACCGTGGTCCCAACCAGCGCAACGACCGCGGCCCGCGCCAGGGCCCGCGCCCGGCCGGTGGGCCGAACCCGCTGCCGGCGCAGGCACGTGAGCCGGCGCGTGACGATGTTGACCGCGACGACGAAGACCTCGATTTCGACCCGAGCAAGATTCCCAACCCGTTGGAGCAGACCTTCGACAAGCGCTTTGTGCAAGGCAACTCGCGTGGCCCGGTGGGCGGCGCCGGCTTCGGCCGAGGCGGGGGTGGTTTTGGTGCCGGTGGCAGCGCGCCACCCCGCCCGCAAGGCGGTGGTGGTGGCAAGAAGGGCGGTGGCCCGCGCGAACCCGATCCGCTGCAGACTTCGGTCGGCTACATCGGAGCTGACGCCTTCCGCAATAAGGGGGGCCGAGGTGGTGGTCGTGGGGGCGGCGGTGGCGGAGGCCGCAGCGGCGGTGGCGGTGGTTTTGGCGGAGGGGGCGGTGGTGGTGGTGGGTTTGGCGGTGGCGGCGGTGGTGGTGGCGGTGGCGGTCGTCGCGGCCGCTGAGGTCTGCACTCCGGGTTGACACGAAGAAACCCACCTTCAAGCGTTAGAATCCAAGGCTTTGCCAAGTGCTTGATTCAGGAGAAAAATTATGGCGATCGAACGTACCCTTTCCATCATCAAACCCGACGCGGTCGCAAAGAATGTGATCGGCCAGATCTACGCCCGCTTTGAAGGCGCAGGCCTCAAGGTCGTGGCTTCGCGCATGGCGCACCTCTCGCGCCGTGAAGCCGAAGAGTTCTACGGCGTCCACAAGGCCCGCCCGTTCTTCAAGGACCTGGTCGACTTCATGGTCTCGGGCCCGGTGATGATCCAAGTGCTGCAAGGTGAAGGCGCCATCGCCAAGAACCGCGACCTGATGGGCGCCACCGACCCAAAGAAGGCAGAGAAGGGCACCATCCGTGCTGACTTCGCTGACAGCATCGATGCCAACGCCGTGCACGGCTCCGACGCTCCGGAAACGGCAGCCCAGGAAGTGGCGTTCTTCTTCCCCGGCATGAACGTCTTCAGCCGTTGATTGTGGGCATCGGGTTTCCAGCCTTGCGCCGCACGCAGGCGTTGACCCGACGCTAGGCGCCTAGGAAACTCACCCATGACACCGGCCAACCTGCTCGATTTCGACCTCGACGGATTGGCCGCGTTCTGCGAGCAACTGGGTGAGAAGCGCTTTCGCGCCACCCAGCTGTTTCGCTGGGTTCATCAAAAAGGCGCGGCCGATTTTTCGACCATGTCCGACTTGGCCAAATCGCTGCGCGACAAGCTCGCCGGTGTGGCCGTGGTGCAGCCGCTAACCATCCTCAGCGAGCAGGCATCGACCGACGGCACCATCAAGTGGCTGTTCGACGTGGGTGGCGGCGACGCCGTCGAGACCGTGTTCATTCCCGAATCCGACCGAGGCACCCTGTGTGTCTCGTCGCAAGCCGGTTGTGCGGTGGGTTGCCGTTTTTGCTCCACCGGCCACCAGGGCTTCAGCCGCAACCTCACGACTGGTGAAATCGTCGCCCAGCTTTGGTTTGCTGAACACCACTTGAGGCAACGGTTGAAGCTCGCGCCGGGTGAGCGCGCCATCAGCAACGTGGTGATGATGGGCATGGGTGAGCCGCTGCAGAACTATTCGGCCTTGGTGCCGGCTCTGCGCGTGATGCTCGACGACCATGGTTATGGCCTGTCGCGCCGCCGTGTGACGGTGTCAACCTCGGGCGTGGTGCCGATGATCGACCGCCTGCGCGACGATTGCCCGGTGGCCCTGGCCGTGTCTTTGCATGCGCCCAACGATGCCTTGCGCGACGACCTCGTGCCGCTCAACCGCAAGTACCCCATTGACGAACTGCTGCAAGCCTGCCTGCGTTATCTCGACAAGGCACCGCGCGATTTCATCACCTTCGAGTACTGCATGCTCGACGGCGTGAACGACACGCCGCAGCACGCCCAGGCCCTGGTACAGATCAGCCAGCGTGTGCCGTGCAAGTTCAACCTGATCCCGTTCAACCCGTTTCCCGAGTCGGGTCTCACACGTTCGCCGCGCGAGCGGGTCACGGCCTTTGCGCATGTGCTGCAAGACGCGGGCGTGGTCACCACCATTCGCAAGACACGCGGCGACGACATCGCAGCGGCCTGCGGCCAGTTGGCCGGCGAGGTGCAAGACCGCACCAACGTCGCCCAACGCATGACACGTACGCCGATCCAGATTCACCGCAAGACCCCCCAAGGAAACGCCGGGCCGGGCACAGCCCAGCCCTGGGGGACCTTAGACACCGCATCCATCCCGCCGGAGAAAACTTCATGACCTTGGGACGCAGTCGCTCGTGGGCCGCCGCCGTTTGCTGGGTGTTCATTTCTCTGCTGGCGGCTTGTGCCTTGCCGCCGCAACCGATGGGTGGCACGCCCGACCGTGTCACCGCCTCCGACGAAACTGCCGCCAGCAAGCGAGCCAACGTGCGCATGGAACTCGCGAGCGGCTATTACGCCCGTGGGCAGCTGACAATCGCGCTCGATGAGGTTAAACAGGCACTCGTGGTGAATCCCAATCTGGGCGCGGCCTACAACCTGCGAGGTCTGATCTACGGTGGCCTCGGCGACGATGTGCTGGCGCAAGAAAGTTTCAGACGCGCGCTGCAGATCGACCCCAGTGACGGCGACAGCATGCACAACTATGGCTGGCATCTGTGCCAGCAGAAAAAGTACGACGAAGCCGAGGCCATGTTCCGCCGGGCCCTGGCCCTGCCGCAGTACCTGGGCTCCGCCCGCACGCTGTTGACCACCGGCATCTGCGAAGCCCGTGCCGGCCGCTGGATCGAAGCCGAAGGCACGCTGACACGGGCCTACGAGCTCGACCCGGCGAACCCGGTGACGGCGGTGAACCTGTCTGAGGTGTTGCTGCGCCGTGGCGAGCTGGAGCGGGCACGTTTTTATATGCGCCGTGTCAACTCGGTGGCCAACCAGTCGAACGCGCAGACCTTGTGGCTGGCCGCCCGCATCGAGATGAAGCTCGGCAACCGCCAGGTAGCCAATGAATATGGTCTGCAGCTGCGCAACCGTTTCCCCCAGTCACGCGAGTCGGCTGCGTTTGATCGAGGCCAGTTCAATGAGTGATGTGCCGCCGAGTGAGCCGCAGCCGGTAGCCCTGACCGCAGGTGGCCTGCTCAGGCAGGCCCGTGTCGCCAAGGGCTTGCACATTGCTGCGCTGGCCACCTCGATCAAGGTCGCACCGCGCAAGCTCGAGCTGCTGGAGAGTGATCGTTTTGACGAGTTGCCCGGGGCCGCATTCACCCGCGCCCTGGCGCAAACGGTGTGCCGTTCGCTGAAGATCGATGCCGCACCGGTGCTGGCCTTGTTGCCCCTGCCGGTGGAGCAAAGCTTGTCGCAGATGGGTCTTGGCTTGAACGCCCCGTTTCGCGATCGCCCCGGGCGGCGTGTGCCGAGCGATCTGCAGTTCTTGAAGAGCCCGGTCGTGTTGGGCGCGGCATTGCTGGTGCTGGCCAGTGTGGCGCTTTATCTGCTGCCCGCGGGTTGGATCGGCGAACTCTCGCAGCAACCCCATGTGGTGACCGAGCCGCTGCCGTCTCCGGCTCTGAGCTCGGCGCCGCTGGTTGTCGAACCAGCCGCTGCGCCGGCGCTCGCAGCATCGAGCGTGACCGAAGCTGCTGCTCCGGCGTCGATGCCTGCCTCTGCGCCTGCTCTTGAGGCTTCGCAGGTGGCCGCGAGCCCGGCCCAGACCACCGGTGCGCTGTTGTTGCGCACCAGCGCCGAGTCGTGGGTGGAAGTGATCGACGGGCGCGGCTCGCCCTTGCTCTCGCGCATGTTGCAACCCGGAGAAACCGTGGGCCTTGACGGGGCATCGCCACTGCGGGTGAGAATCGGCAACGCCTCGGCCACGCAGGTGTCGTTCAAGGGCAAACCTGTGCTCTTGACGCCCACGCGTGACAACGTGGCCAAGCTCGAACTCAGGTGATTGCCATGACCCTCGCCCACACACCGCTTTCCGACTTCATCGAACCCGCCGTGCCCGCCAAGCGCCGCTCGCGGCAGGCGGCCGTGCGCTGGGGTTCGCGCATCGTCACCATCGGCGGCGACGCACCGGTGCGTGTGCAGTCGATGACCAACACCGACACGGTTGACGTGATCGGCACCGCGATCCAGGTCAAGGAGCTGGCGGTCGCCGGCTCCGAGCTGGTGCGCATCACGGTCAACACGCCCGAGGCGGCCGAGGCTGTGCCGCACATCCGCGAGCAGCTCGACCGCATGGGCATCGACGTGCCGCTGGTTGGCGACTTTCATTACAACGGTCACCGGCTGTTGAGCGACTATCCGGCTTGCGCCGAAGCCTTGTCCAAGTACCGCATCAACCCCGGCAATGTGGGCAAGGGCGACAAGCGCGACCGGCAGTTTGCGCAAATGATCGAGGTGGCCGCCAAGTACAACAAGGTGGTGCGCATCGGCGTCAACTGGGGCAGCCTCGATCAGGAGTTGCTCGCTCAGATGATGGACGACAACGGCAAGCTGGCCGAGCCCTTTGAGCCGCAGCAGATCATGTACCGCGCCATCATCACCTCGGCGATCTCTTCGGCCCGGCGTGCCGAAGAGATCGGCCTCAGCGCCGAGCAGATCGTGCTGTCTTGCAAGATGTCGGGTGTGCAGGATCTGGTGTCGGTCTATCGTGCGCTCGCCAAACGCTGTGACTACGCGCTGCACCTCGGGCTCACCGAAGCCGGCATGGGCACCAAGGGCACGGTCGCGTCCAGCGTCGCATTGGCCGTGCTGCTGCAAGAGGGCATTGGCGACACCATCCGCGTCTCACTCACGCCGCAGCCGGGCGAGGCGCGCACCCAAGAGGTGGTGGTGGCGCTCGAAATCTTGCAGTCGCTGGGCTTGCGCGCCTTTAACCCCAGCGTCACCGCCTGCCCGGGTTGTGGCCGCACCACCAGCACCACCTTCCAAGAGATGGCCAAGCAGATCGACGACTACCTGCGTGCGCAAATGCCCGTGTGGCGGGCGCGTTACCCTGGCGTCGAGAAGATGAAGGTGGCCGTGATGGGTTGCATCGTCAACGGCCCAGGTGAAAGCAAACATGCCGACATCGGCATCAGCCTGCCCGGCAATGGTGAAGCGCCGGCCGCACCGGTGTTCATCGACGGCGAAAAGGCGCTCACCTTGCGCGGCCCGGCCATTGCGCAAGAGTTCCAGGTGCTGGTCGAGAACTACATCGAAAAGCGCTACGGCTCGGCCACAGCACAGAATTCGACCGCGTCCGCAACATAAAAACCGTTCGGGCTGAGGTATCGATGCCGCGCACGGCTGGCGCACGCACCAGGGTTGAACCCCTCTGCTCGAACGGGTGGTTCTTGTGTGCACCCAGTCCAACACATTCTCCCAATGGCTGACAACAACACCTCTTTGCAAGCCGTAAAAGGCATGAACGACATCTTGCCGCCCGACTCGGCGCGCTGGGTGTGGCTCGAAGACAAGCTGCGCTCGCTGATGGTGCGCTACGGCTACGCCAACATCCGCACGCCCATCGTCGAGCCCACCGCGCTGTTCGTGCGTGGCTTGGGCGAGGTGACCGACATCGTCGAGAAGGAGATGTATTCCTTCGAAGACTCGATGAACGGCGACAGGCTCACCCTGCGCCCCGAGGCTACGGCCGGGGTGGTGCGCGCGGTGACCGAACATTCGCTGCTGCACGATGGTGGCAAGCGCTTGTATTACATCGGCCCGATGTTTCGCCACGAGCGCCCGCAAAAGGGGCGCTATCGCCAGTTTCACCAAGTCGGCGCCGAGGCCTTGGGTTTTGCCGGCCCCGACGTTGACGCCGAGCTGATCCTGCTGTGCCGCGCCCTGTGGCGCGAGCTGGGCCTGGTGGAAGGGCGCGATGTGCGCCTGGAGCTCAACTCGCTGGGCCAAGCTGCCGAGCGATTGGCCCACCGCCAGGCCTTGATCGCCCACCTGGAGGCACACGCCCACCTGCTGGACGAAGAGGCCAAACGCCGCCTGCACAGCAACCCGCTGCGCATTCTCGACACCAAGAATCCGGCCATGCAGGCGGTGGTCGAAGCCGCACCTAAGTTGTTGGACTTTCTGGGCGAAGCCTCGCTCGCCCACTTGCAGTCGGTGCGCGATGTGCTCGACGCTGCGGGGCTTGAGTACCGAATTAACCCGCGCCTGGTGCGTGGCATGGACTACTACAACCTCACTGTGTTCGAGTGGGTCACCGAGCGCCTCGGCTCACAAGGTACGGTGTGTGGTGGTGGGCGCTACGACTCGCTGATCGAGCAGCTCGGCGGCAAGAGCGCACCGGCCGTCGGTTGGGGGCTGGGCATCGAGCGGTTGCTGTTGCTGCTCGAAGAAGCGGGTGTGCAAGCGCCCGTGGTCAGCCCGATGGCCTATGCCGTGTTGCCCAACGCCCGCCTGCTGCCGCAGGCCGTGACCACCATCGAAGCGCTGCGCGCGGCCGGTGTGTCGGTGCTGATGCACGCCGGTGGCCACAGCATGAAGGCGCAGTTCAAGCGCGCCGACACCAGCGGCGCCCGCTACGCGCTGATCTTCGGCGACGACGAGCTGGCGCGTGGTGAGGTGGCAGTCAAGTCACTGCGCAACCCCGACATCGCCCAGCGCAGCCTGCCGCTGGCCCAAGCGGCCGAGTGGGCCGCTCAACTGCTCAACGCATAATCCTCGATTCGTCTGAAAGCTCTTACGCCATGGCCACGCACCTCGACCTCGAAGAACAAGAACAACTCGACCAGCTCAAAGCCTTCTGGAAGCAGCACGGCAACCTCATCACCTGGGTGCTGATCCTGGTCTTGGGCGGCTTTGTCGGCTGGACGGCCTGGAACAACTGGAATCAGGACCAGGCCGTCAAGGCGGGTGCGCTTTATGAAGAGTTCGACAAGGCTGTGCAGGCGGGTGATGTCGACAAGACCGCGCGTGTCTTTGCCGACATGAAAGAACGTTTCCCCGGCACGGGCTACACCCAGCAGGCCGCCTTGCTGGCCGCCAAGCTGCAGTTCGACAAGGGCCAGGCCGATGCAGCACGTGCCAGCCTGGCCTGGGCCAGTGAGAACGCGACCGACACCGAATACCGCGCGCTCGCACGCCTGCGCTTGGCTGGCTTGCTGCTCGATGCCAAGAAGTACGACGAAGCGCTGAAGCAGCTCGACGGTGTCACGGCCAAGGAGTTTGCCGGCCTGGCGGCCGATCGCCGTGGCGACGTGCTGCTGGCCCAAGGCAAGACAGACGAAGCCAAGACTGCGTACGCCCAGGCCTGGAAGGCCCTGGATGAATCACTCGAATACCGCCGTGTGGTCGAAGCCAAGCTGTCGGTGCTCGGCGCCGCGGCCGAGGCCGAAGCGCCCAAGACGGCCGCCAGCGCCGGAGCCGGCAAATGAGTTTGAGCGCGAAGCTTCTGCGCCGCACGGCCGCGCTGGCGCTGTTCGGCCTGGTTCTGGCCGGTTGTGCTGGCACACCCAAGCCTGACCCCACGCCGCTGGAGCCTCTGGCGCCGCAGGTGAGCGGGCGCGAGGTCTGGAAACAAAGCATGGGCAGCGTGAAGTTCCCGCTGACTGTGGCCGTGAATGGCGGCACCTTCACCGTGGCCGACGACGCTGGCACCGTGATGGCGCTGCAGGCTGACACCGGCCGCTCACTTTGGCGCACCGAGGTCGGTGACAAGCTCAGCGCCGGCGTGGGCAGCGACGGCCGTTTCGCCAGCGTGGTCACGCGTGACAACGAACTGGTCACGCTTGACGGCGGCAAGCCGCTTTGGCGCAAACAGCTGCCTTCACGTGTGGTCACAGCACCGCTGGTCGCCGGAGAACGGGTGTTTGTGCTGGCCGTGGATCGCAGCGTGCACGCATACGACGCACTCGACGGCCGCAAACTGTGGTCTTACCAGCGCCCCAACGATGCGCTCACACTGGCCAGCCCCGGTGTGCTTGCGGCTTTCAAAGACACCTTGCTGGTGGGGCAGGGGCCCAAGCTCGCTGGTTTGGATCCCACGCGCGGCACGCTGCGCTGGGAGGTGCCCGTGGCCTCGCCCCGTGGCACCAATGAGATCGAACGCCTGGCCGACCTGGTGGGCCCGATCGCCCGTGTGGCTGATGTCATCTGCGCCCGTGCCTACCAGTCGGCCGTGGCCTGCGTCAACGCCGAACGTGGCAGCGTCGCTTGGACACGCAATGCCGGTGGCATTAGCGGCGTGGGGGCCGACGCGCAAATGGTCGCGGGTGTCGACGCATCTGACCGGTTGACCGCCTGGCGCACCAGCGACGGTACGGTCGCCTGGACCGTCGAGAAACTGCTCTACCGCAACCTGACCTCGCCTTTCGCCGTGGGCAAGGCCTTTGTGTTGGGTGACCTTGAAGGCATGGTGCACTGGTTCGCACGCGACACCGGTGAAGCGGTCTTGCGCTTGCCCACCGACGGCACGCCGATCTTGGTTCCCCCCGTGGCGTCCGGTCTGACGCTGCTGGTCGTCACACGGGACGGTGGGCTGTTTGCCTTCCGCCCCGAATAACCCACACGGAATCCCATGAAACCCGTCATTGCGGTGGTCGGCCGCCCCAACGTGGGCAAGTCCACCCTGTTCAACCGCATGACCAAGAGCCGCGACGCCATCGTGGCCGACTTCGCCGGCCTCACGCGTGATCGGCACTATGGCGACGGCCGCCTGGCCGACCGCGAGTACATCGTCATCGACACCGGTGGCTTCGAGCCCGACAGCTCGACCGGCATCGTCAAGGAAATGGCCAAGCAGACGCGCCAGGCCGTGGCCGAGGCCGATGCGGTGATCTTTGTCGTCGACATTCGCACGGGTGTTTCGGCGCAAGACCACGACATTGCGCGCTACCTGCGCTCGGTCAACAAGAAGGTGTTCCTCGCTGCCAACAAGGCCGAAGGCATGGTCGACTCGCCGCTGCTGGGTGAGTTGTACGAGCTGGGCATGGGCGAGCCTCACCCTATCTCGTCGGCGCACGGGCAAGGCATTCGCAGCCTGCTCGATGCGGTGTTCGAAGGTTTCGAGCCCGCCGAAAAAACCGAAGACCTGCAAGAGGATGCCCCCATCCGTCTCGCCGTGGCCGGCCGCCCGAACGTGGGCAAGTCGACCCTCATCAACACTTGGCTGGGCGAAGAGCGGCTGGTGGCCTTTGACCAGCCCGGCACGACGCGTGATGCCATCACCGTGCCGTTTGAACGCCACGGCCAGAAGTTCGAGTTGATCGACACCGCCGGCCTGCGCCGAAAGGGCAAGGTCTTTGAGGCCATCGAGAAATTTTCGGTGGTCAAGACCTTGCAGGCGATCGCCAGCGCCGACGTGGTGCTGTTGTTGCTCGACGCGACCCAGGGCGTGACCGAACAAGATGCACACATTGCCGGCTACATCTTGGAGAGCGGGCGTGCCGTCGTGATCGCAATCAACAAGTGGGACGCGATCGACGACTACCAGCGCGAAACGCTGGAGCGCTCGATCGCCGCACGTCTGGCCTTCTTGAAGTTTGCCGCCGTGCTGCGCATCTCTGCCCTCAAGCGCCAGGGCCTGGGCCCGGTGTGGCAGGCGATCGCCGACGCGCACGCCTCGGCCACCCGCAAGATGAGCACGCCGGTGCTGACACGCTTGCTGCAAGAAGCGGTGGAGTTCCAGACACCCAAGCGCGCCGGTGCCTTCCGCCCGAAGCTGCGTTACGCGCACCAGGGCGGCATGAATCCGCCGCTGATCGTGGTCCACGGCAACTCTCTGGAACACGTGACCGCCGTCTACAAACGCTTCCTGGAGGCACGCTTTCGCGAGCACTTCAAGCTGGTCGGCACGCCCCTGCGCATTGAGATGCGCTCGTCGAAGAACCCCTTCGCCGACAAAGACTGAGTCCATTGGCGGCTCTTGCCGCATTGCCGCACAGTGCTGTGTTAACGTGCCAGCCTCATTCACTTTCCATCACGGAGCATATCGTGAGCAATAAAGGGCAGCTTCTACAAGACCCGTTTCTGAACCTGCTTCGCAAGGAGCACGTTCCGGTGTCGATCTACCTTGTGAACGGCATCAAACTGCAAGGCCACATCGAGTCGTTTGACCAGTACGTGGTGTTGCTTCGCAATACCGTGACTCAGATGGTTTACAAGCACGCGATTTCCACCGTGGTGCCGGGCCGCGCGGTGAATTTCCACGCCGCCGAAGCGCCGGAGCAAACCTGAAGCCACAGCGGCAACAGCCGAGGCGGTACCTACCTTGACTGCAGCGGCTCCCACCGCCACGCCCGTGGCGGGCGACTCCCCCCGTGCCATTCTGGTCGGCGTTGATTTCGGGGGCAGATCGCATTTCGATGCCAGCCTTGACGAGCTGGCCTTGTTGGCCGAATCGGCAGGCGACAACCCGGTGGCACGTGTCATCGCGCGACGCAAGGCTCCCGACCCCGCGCTTTTTGTTGGCTCGGGCAAGGCCGACGAAATCAAGGCCCTGGTGCTTGGCCACCAGGCTGAGGCCGTGCTCTTCGATCAAGCCCTGTCTCCTGCGCAGCAGCGCAACCTGGAGCGCCACCTCGGGGTGGCCGTGGCCGACCGCACCATGCTGATCCTCGAGATCTTTGCCGCCCGCGCGCAAAGCCACGAAGGCAAGCTGCAGGTGGAGTTGGCTCGCCTGCAATACCTGTCGACCCGCCTGGTACGCCGCTGGAGCCACCTGGAGCGTCAACGCGGGGGCATTGGCAACCGCGGCGGCCCAGGTGAAGCGCAGATCGAACTCGACCGCCGCATGATCGGCGAGCGCATCAAGACAGTGAAAGAGCGCCTCGTGCGCGTCAAGCGCCAGCGTGGCACGCAGCGCAAGTCGCGTGAGCGCAGCGGCACCTTTCGTGTCTCCTTGGTGGGCTACACCAATGCCGGCAAGTCGACCTTGTTCAATGCACTGGTCAAGTCGCGCGCTTACGCCGCCGACCAATTGTTCGCCACGCTCGACACCACCACCCGCCAGCTCTATCTTGCAGATGCGGCGCGTGCGGTGTCTCTTTCCGACACCGTGGGCTTCATCCGCGATCTGCCGCACAAGCTGGTAGAGGCCTTCGAGGCCACCTTGCAAGAAGCCGCCGAGGCCGACTTGCTGCTGCACGTGGTCGACGCCGCCAGCCCTGTGCTTGACGAGCAGATGGCCGAAGTGCAGCGTGTGTTGCGCGACATCGGCGCCGATGGCATACCGCAGATTTTGGTTTACAACAAGCTCGATAATCTGGCCGAAACGCAGCGCCCGCAGGTGGCGAGCGACGTGCTGGAGCTGGATGCCGGCGTGCGTGTGCCGCGAGTCTTTGTGAGCGCGTTGCACGGCACGGGCGTAGTTGAACTGCGGCGCCTGCTGTCGGCCGCAGTGACGGCAAATCGGCCCACCGACTTGAACCCCGCCGAGATGGCCTCATCTCCTGCCTCGCTGGAAGACTCCCCCGATGAAACTTTTGATTCGGCGCACAGAAAACAACTCTGACACCTCCATGACCATGAGCGTTACCCCTCCCAAGCCTGCAGGCTTCGCCGCGCAGGCAT
>JBKJJF010000139.1:0-7405 GCA_046598195.1 Rhizobacter sp.
CTGGCTGCCAGCGGCCACCGCCATCGGTGGCACGCCGGTGAGATGGCGCTTGGTGAAGCTGGCCGAAAAACCATAAAGCACGGTTGCACCCAGGCAGGCGAGCACGGCCCAGCCGCTGCCGCTGGCGCTGGGCTTGAACGCGGCCTGCTCCCACACCAGCCACAACACACCCGCAAAGCCGATCACGAGGCCGGCGATGCGTGCTGGGGTGAGCTTGTCTTTCAACCACAGCCACGCGATGACCGCGCCGAACAATGGCGAGGCGGCGTTGAACACCGCCGACAGGCCCGCGTTGATCGACAAGGCCGCGTAGCTGAAGCACAAGAAGGGCAGCGCCGAGTTGGTGATGCCCACCACGAAGAGGGGGCGCCAGTGGGTGCGCAGCGCGCTCAGCTGGCCTTGCAAGGCGAGGATCGGCAGCAAGAGCAAGCTGGCACCCAACACCCGAACGAACGACAAGGCCACCGGCCCGAACTCGGCGGCACCCAGGCGCATGAAGAGAAAAGACGCACCCCACAGCGCGGCGAGCGAGACCAGCTCCAGCAGGTCGGCACGCTTCACAAGGCGCCTTCCAGCGTGAGCAGGGCACGCTTGCGTTCCAGGCCACCGGCATAGCCGGTGAGGCTGCCATCGGCGCCCACCACACGGTGGCAGGGCACGATCACGCTGACCGGGTTGCGGCCGACTGCGGCGCCCACGGCGCGCACGGCTTGTGGTGCGCCGATGCGGCGCGCCACGGTGGCGTAACTTTGTGTGGCGCCGGCGTTGATGGCGCACAGCGCGCGCCACACCGCTTGCTGGAAGGGCGTGCCGTGCAGATCGAGCGGTAGGTCGAAGTGAAAGCGGCGGCCGGCGAAGTAGTCGTTGATCTGCTCAGCGGCTTGTTGCAGCAGCGGGTCGTTAGCTTGTTCGGGCGCGTTCAACTCGGCCGGGTGCCACTTTTGCGCCTCGAACCAGGCGCCGGCGAGGCCGGCCTCGGTGCGCGCGAGCAGGATCGGGCCGAGCGGCGAGCTCAGGTGGGCCTGCGCGGTGCAACGTTGAGCGATGGATTGGGTGGGTGTCATGGGCGTCTTTCTTCAGAACTTCAAACGAGGCTGTTCCACAACCGCAGCACGGCATAGGCACGCCAGGGTCGCCAGCGGTCGATCAGCGCATCGGCCTCGCGCTGGGTGCTCACGCCGAAGAGCGGTTTCATCGCGTTGAGCACGGCCACGTCTTTGGGCGGGAAGGCGTCGGGCCAGCCCAGCGTGCGCATCGCGATGTAATGCGCCGTCCAGGGGCCGATGCCGGGCAAGGCGCACAGGGTGTCGATCAATGCGTCGGGGGTTTGTTGCGATTGCAGCTGCTGCGAGATGACGGCCCACGCTTGCGCCAGCGCCACGATGGCCCCGGCGCGCGAGCGGATGATGCCCAGCTCGGCGATCTGCTCGATGGGTGTGTTGCCGATGAGCGCTGGCGAGGGAAACGTGCGCTCGATCTCTGGCCAGGGTGTCGCCAGCGCCTGGCCGAAGCGGTCGACAAAACGCCGCGCCAGCGTGCGTGCGCCTGCCACCGTGACTTGCTGGCCGAGCACGGCGCGCACCACCATCTCGAAGGCGTCGACACAACCCGGCAGGCGCAGGCCGGGCGCGCCGGGCAAGTCGGCGAGGCTGCTGTCGATGGTGTCGGGTGAGGCGTCGAGATCAAGCCAGCGGCGAACGGCCGCGACCACGCGCGCACTGTGCGGCACAAGTGCCGGCGCGAAGCCCAGGCGCACATGGGGGGCGTGTGTGGGTGTTTCGGGCACGAACTCGGCCTCCAGCCAACCGGCGGGTGGCGCGAGGGCGCCGGCGCGCAGGCTGCGGCGGATGCACAGGCCCGCCACGCTTTCGATGCCGGGGATGGCGCGCTGGCCCAGAAAGCGCAACATGGCCGCCGTGTCGTACGGGGCGCGGTAGCCCAGGCGCACATGAATGGCGTCGTCGGCCGGGGCGGCTTCTTCATCGACCACTTCTCCACGCAGGCGGCTCGGGCTCATGCGGTAGTTCTCGACAAAGGCCGCGTTAAATCGGCGCAGGCTGCGGTAGCCACTCGCCAGCGCGACTTGGGCGACTGGCAAGCGGGTGTCGGTCAACAATTGTTTGGCGAGCAGCAGGCGGCGCGTCTGCAGGTATTGCAAGGGTGTGACGCCGTGTTCGGCGGCGAAGATGCGGCGCAGGTGGCGGTCGCTCACGCCGAGGTGGTCGGCCAGGCCGCGCATCGAGAGGGCTTCTTCGTCACCGAGGCGGCTGTCGAGCCAGCCTGCGGCCTGCCGTGCCAGGGTGCGCGAGGCGTCCATCACCGTCCAGGCCAGGCCCGGGCCCGGCGCGACCTCGGGGCGGCACTTCATGCACGGGCGAAAGGCCTCGGCTTCGGCCTGTGCGGGCGTGGCGAAGAAGACGCAGTTTTCGCGCTTCGGTGTGCGCACGCGGCAGACCGGGCGGCAGTAGATGTGGGTGGATGTGACGCCCACGAAGATGCGCCCGTCAAAGCGGGCATCGCGGGCCTTGAAGACCTGGTAGGCGGCGTCGGGGTCGAGTGTCATGCGGCCGATTATGGGCAGCCCCAGCGGGAAGACTCGCCGTTTTCGGACACGTCCCAGACCCGTTCGCATGGCCCGTTCGGGCCATGGTCTGCGTCTCTACAATCCGCCCCACCTTCAGGAGACCCCCAGCATGCAAGTCACCGCGTCCAACTTCAAGGCCTATGACATTCGCGGCATCGTCGGCAAGACCATCGACGAAGCGTTTGCCGAGCATCTGGGCCGTGCGTTTGGCAGCGCCGCGCGCATTGCCGGCGAAAAAGCGGTGGCGGTGGGGCGTGACGGGCGGGTGTCGGGGCCGAGCCTGGTGAAGGCGCTGATCAAGGGCCTCAAGTACACGGGGCTCGACGTGGTCGACCTCGGCGCGGTGACCACGCCGATGCTCTATTACGTGGCCGCCACTCGTGGCAAGCACCGCTGCAACAGCGGCATCCAGGTGACGGGCAGCCACAACCCGAAGGACTACAACGGCTTCAAGATGGTGCTCGCCGGCCGCGCGATCTATGGCGAAGAGATTCAGGCGCTGCGCAAACGCATCGAAAACGAAGACTACCTGCGTGGCGTGGGCCGCTCGGCCAAGATGGACATCGGGGCCGAGTACAGCCACCGCATCGTCAGCGACTGCAAGCTCGTGCGCAAGATGAAGATCGTGGTCGACTCGGGCAACGGCATCCCCGGCGCATCAGCCCCCGGCATTCTTCGCGCCCTGGGCTGCGAGGTGACTGAGCTCTACTCCGAGGTCGACGGTGACTTCCCCAACCACCACCCCGACCCGAGCAAGCCCGAAAACCTGGCCGACCTGATTCGCACCGTGCAAAGCACCGACGCCGAAATCGGTCTCGCGTTTGACGGCGACGGTGACCGCCTCGGCGTGGTCACCAAAGACGGCAACATCATCTACCCCGATCGCCAGTTGATGCTGTTTGCCACCGACGTGCTCTCGCGCAACCCCGGCGGCACCATCATCTATGACGTGAAGTGCACGCAGCGCCTGGCGCCAGCCATCCGCGCCGCTGGCGGCAAGCCGCTGATGTGGCAAACCGGCCACTCGCTGGTCAAGGCCAAGCTCAAAGAAACCGGCGCCCCGCTGGCCGGCGAGATGAGCGGCCACATCTTTTTTGCCGAGCGCTGGTACGGCTTTGACGACGCCACCTACACCGCAGCGCGGCTGCTCGAAATCCTCTCGCGCAGCAAGAACCCGAGCCAGGTGCTCAACAACCTGCCCACCAGCTTCAACACGCCCGAGCTGAACGTGCCCTGCGCCGAAGGCGAGCCGAAGGAAGTGGTGAAGAAGCTGCTGGAGAACGCCAACTTCCCTGGCGCGCTGGAGATCATCACCATTGACGGCATGCGGGTCGAGTATGCCGATGGCTTCGGGCTGATTCGCGCGTCGAACACCACACCGGTGCTGGTGTTGCGCTTTGAGGGCCACACGCCCGAGGCGCTGCACCGCATCGAGCACGACATGATGGCCGCGCTGCTGGCGGCCAAACCCGACGCGCAAGTGGCTGCCTCGGCGCACTAGGATGGCAACCCCCACGTCACTGCGTTCCCGCCCCCCGAGGGGGCGACCAACCGCCTTGGGGCGGCCCGGCGGCTGGTGGCTCTAGTCTGTGCGTGTTCTGATCGTCAAACTTTCCTCACTGGGTGACGTGGTGCACGCCATGCCGGTGGTGCACGACATCCAGAGCGTCTACAGCAACGCACACATCGACTGGGTGGTGGAGCCCGCCTTCGCACCGTTGGTGCGGCGTGTGCAAGGGGTCGACGAAGTCATCGAGTGCGCTCAGCGGCGTTGGCGCAAGGCCTGGTGGACGTCGACCGTGCGTGCCGAGTGGCGCGCGTTTCGCAACCGGCTGAAGGCCCAGCGCTACGACGCCGTGCTCGACCTGCAAGGCCTCACCAAATCGGCCCTGGTTGCGCGCCTGGCGCGCGGCCCGAGCTTCGGGCTGGCCAACCAAACCGAGGGTTCGGCATACGAGCGGCCGGTGCGCTGGCTGCTCGACCAGACGATCCAGATGGAGCCGCACATTCATGCCCTCGACCGCTCGCGCGAGCTGGCGGCGCGCTCGCTCAACTACAGCGTGGGCGGCTCGCCCCACTTCGGCCTGCAAGCCCACGGCCCACGCACCGCGCAGCGCACCGTGGTGTTTGTGCACGGCAGCTCGCGCGCCGACAAGCTGTGGCCTGAAGAGAGCTGGGTCGACCTCGGTCACCGCATGATCTCGTCGGGCTACACCGTGGCACTGCCGCATGCCGGGGCCGAGGAGCTGGCGCGGGCGCAGCGCCTGGCGCAGACGCTTGGCCCGCACGCGGTGGTGTGGCCCGAGATGTCGCTCGACGCCTTGGTCGACCACCTGGGTGCGACACAAGGTGTGATCGGTGTCGACAGCGGCTTGAGCCACATCGCGGTGGCGCTCAACCTGCCGCACGTGCAGCTCTACAACTTCCCGACCGCCTGGCGCACCGGGCCGCAGCGGGCGCATGGGCATCGGCATCAGGTCGCCATTGAGCGCGACCCGACCCCCGAGGTCGACCTCGTGTGGGCGACGTGGCAGATCGTGCGCAGGGCAAGGCACGCGTGAACAACACGGGCTTTCGCCGCTGGTTTGCACGCGACCTCTACTCTGATGTGCTGTGGGTGCTCAAGCCGATCTACGTGCTGCGGCTGTGGTGGCGCGGGCGGGCCGAGCCGCTGTATCGCCACGCCATCGGCGAGCGCCTGGGCCACTACGACGCGGTGCCGGTGCCGGGCGCACTGTGGGTGCACGCGGTGTCGCTCGGCGAAACGCGCGCGGCAGCCGCCCTCATCAATGCACTGCGCAAACAACGCCCCCAACTGCGCCTGCTGCTGACGCACAGCACCGCCACCGGCCGCGAAGCCGGCCAGGCGCTGCTGCGCGAGGGTGACCTCCAGGCCTGGCTGCCCTACGACACGCCGGGCGTGGTGCAACGCTTCTTCGCGCAGTTCAAACCGGTGGTTGGTGTGCTGATGGAAACCGAGATCTGGCCCAACCTGATGCACGCCGCACAGGCCGCGGGTGTGCCCATGGTGCTGGCCAATGCACGCCTGAGCGTGAAAAGCCACCGCAAGGGCCAGCGCCTGGCCGCCCTGATGCACCCGGCCGTGGCATCGCTGCGCCTGGTGTTGGCGCAGACCGAAGACGACGCGGTGCGCCTGCGCGATTCGGGCGCCGGCGAGGTGGTGGTGTGCGGCAACCTCAAGTTCGACATGACACCCGATGAAGCCTTGCTCGCGCGTGGCCGGGCCTGGCGGGCGCAGCTCACGCGGCCGGTGCTGATGGCCGCCGTCACGCGCGAAGGTGAAGAGGCGATGCTGCTGGCGGCCTGGGCCACGTTGCCGGGTGACGGCCGCCCGCTGCTGCTTATCGTGCCGCGTCACCCGCAGCGTTTTGACGAGGTGGTGGGTCTGGTGCAGTCAGCAGGTTTTTCGCTGGCCCGCCGCAGCCAGTGGGGTGACATGCCCGACGAGGCCACGCGCGGCGCCGACGTCTGGCTCGGTGACAGCATGGGCGAGATGCCGCTCTATTACGCGCTGGCCGGCGTGGCGCTGCTGGGCGGCAGCTTCGCGCCGCTCGGCGGGCAAAACCTGATCGAGGCTGCGGCCTGCGCCTGCCCGGTGGTGATGGGGCCACACACCTTCAACTTCGCCGAAGCGGCCGAGTTGTCGCTTGCCGCGGGTGCTTCACTGCGTGTGGCCGACATGGCCGAAGGGGTGGCGCGTGCGGTCTCGCTGCTCCATCAAGTGGAGGAGCGTGATGCCTGCGCGCACCGCGCCGTTGCCTTTGCCGGCCAGCACCGGGGCGCGGCCGAGCGCATGACGCAGCACCTGCTGCCCTGGCTGCCGGTATGAAAAAGCCCCGCAAGGCGGCAATACAGTTCAGTTAAGCCACCTGACCCCCAACACTCCGTTCGGGCTGAGGTATCGAAGCCTGCGCAGGCCTTCGATACCTCAGGCCGAACGGAGTTAAGTGAACAGCATTGCCGCAAGTCGAGGCTTTTTGTCGAGGTCTATCGACCTCTTATCTCGCCAGCAAGGCATTCAGCGCCGTCAGGTCTTCGGGCCTGAGCTGGCCTGCGGCCTGGCGCAAGCGCAGGCTGTTGACCAGCATGTCATAGCGTGCCTTGGCGAGGTCGCTGCGGGCGTTGAAAAGCTGAGTCTGCGCGTTCAACACGTCGAGGTTGACCCGCACGCCGACCTTGTAGCCGAGCTGCGTCGCTTCGAGCGCGAGCTGGGTCGACGACTCAGCGGCTTCGAGTGCCTTCACGCGCGCTTGCTGCGATTGCACGCTGAAGAAGGTCTGGCGCGTGGCCTGTGCCACCGAGCGGCGTGCGGCCTCCAGGGTGTTGCGTGACTGTTCTTCGAGCGAGAGCGTTTCTTTCACGCGGTTTTGAACCGAGAAACCGGCGAACAGTGGCAGGTTGAGTGTCACGGCCACGCTGGAGCCTCGGGTCGGGCCCGAGTAGTCGAACGGCACACGGTTTTGCACACCGTCGGCCGAGGTGCGGCCACGGCTGAGGCCGCCGGTCAGGTCAACGGTGGGCAGGTGGCCGGCGCGGGCCTTGCTCGTTTCAAGCTGGGCGACGTCATAGCCGACCCGAGCCTTGCGCACATTGGGCGCCGTTTCGGTCTGAGCGACCCAGGCATTCACATCAGAGGGCACGACGGGCGGCAGGGCGACCGGCACGGCCAGGGCCTTGGGTTGAACGCCCGTGCGACCCACCAGCTGGTCGAGTGCGATGCGCTTGGTGAGCAGGTCGTTGTCGGCGGCGATTTCCTGGGCCGTGGCCAGGTCGAAGCGGGCCTGCGCCTCGCGGGTGTCG
>JBKJJF010000018.1:0-15999 GCA_046598195.1 Rhizobacter sp.
CGACATGCAGGCCCGCGGCTTCCTGCTCGGCGGCACTTCCGGACGCACCACGTTGAACGGCGAGGGCCTGCAGCACGAAGACGGCCACAGCCACATCCTGGCCGGCACGATCCCCAATTGCATCAGCTACGACCCGAGCTTCGCGCACGAAGTCGGCGTGATCCTGCACCATGGCCTGAAGCGCATGGTCGAGCAGCAGGACAACGTCTACTACTACCTGACCCTGCTCAATGAAAACTACGCGATGCCGGGCCTGAAGGCCGGCACCGAAGAGCAGATCATCAAGGGCATGTACCTGTTTGAAGAGGGCCCGAAAAAAACACCGCGTGTGAACCTGTTGGGCAGCGGCACGATTCTTCGCGAGTCGATTGCTGCGAAAGAGCTGCTGGCCAAGGAGTGGGGCGTGTCGGCCAACATCTGGAGCTGCCCGAGCTTCAACGAGCTGGCCCGCGACGGGCAAGACGTGGAGCGCTGGAACCTGCTGCACCCGACCGACAAACCGCGTGTGCCTTTCGTGACCCAGCAGCTCGACAAGTACGCCGGCCCGGTGATTGCCTCGACCGACTACATGAAGAACTACGCCGACCAGATTCGCGCTTTCATTCCCAAGGGCCGCACCTACAAGGTGTTGGGCACCGACGGTTTTGGCCGCAGCGATTTCCGCAGCAAGCTTCGTGAGCACTTCGAGATCAACCGCCACTACATCGTGGTGGCGGCTCTCAAGGCGCTGGCCGATGAGGGCACGCTGCCGGCGGCTAAAGTGGCCGAAGCAATCCAGAAATACGGCATCGCCGCCGACAAGGTGAACCCGCTGTACGCATAAGAAAGAGACAAGAACATGGCCTTGGTGGAAGTGAAAGTCCCCGACATCGGCGACTTCAAAGACGTAGAGATCATCGAGCTGCTGGTCAAACCTGGTGACACGGTGAAGGTGGAGCAGTCGCTGGTGACGGTGGAGAGCGACAAGGCTTCGATGGAAATACCGTCGACGCGTGCCGGTGTGGTCAAGGAGCTGCGGGTCAAGCTCGGCGACAAGATCAGCGAGGGCTCGTTGTTGTTGATGATGGAAGGCGATGCTGTTGCCAGCCGGTCGGAGCAAAGCACTGTTCAACCTGAGCAAACCACCGTTCGCCCTGAGCCTGTCGAAGGGCCCGGGGAGGCTGCCGCCAAGGCTTCGACAGGCTCAGCCCGAACGGAGGTGGGAGGCTCAGCCCGAACGGAGGTTCCGGTGGCAGTGCCTGCCGCCGCAGCGGTCGAGCGTGTGGTGCCCACCGCCGCCTTGCCCGCCCACGAACCGCCCGCGCCGCTAGGCCACCTGCCGCACGCATCGCCCAGCATCCGCAAGCTGGCGCGCGAACTCGGTGTGCCGCTTGATGAAGTGAAGGGCAGCGGCCCCAAAGGCCGTATCACCCACGACGACGTGCATGCTTTTGTTAAGAGCGTGATCGCTGGCGACACGCAGACCAAGGCGCAGTCGTCCAAGGGCGGCGCACCGGCCGCGTCCGGCGGCGCCTTCCCGGGCCTGCTGCCGTGGCCACAGGTCGACTTCGGCAAGTTCGGCGCCGTCGAGCGCAAGGACTTGTCGCGCATCAAGAAGATCAGCGGCGCCAACCTGCACCGCAACTGGGTGGTGATCCCGCACGTCACCAACCATGACGATGCCGACATCACCGAGCTCGAAAACTTCCGTGTGCAGCTGAACAAAGAGAACGAGAAGGCTGGCATCAAGGTGACCATGCTCGCCTTCTTGATCAAGGCCAGCGTGTCGGCGCTGAAGAAGTTTCCCGAGTTCAATGCATCACTTGAATCGACGAGTTCGGGCGATCAATTGGTGTTGAAGAAGTATTTCCACATCGGCTTCGCGGCCGACACGCCCAACGGCCTGATGGTGCCAGTCATCAAAGACGCCGACCAGAAAGGCATCTTCCAGATCAGCAAAGAGATGGGCGAGCTCGCTGCCAAGGCACGCGAAGGCAAGCTCAGCCCGGCCGAGATGAGCGGGGGTTGTTTCAGCATCAGCTCGCTGGGTGGCATTGGTGGGCGTTACTTCACGCCCATCATCAATGCACCTGAGGTGTCGATCCTGGGGGTGTGCAAGTCGAGCACCGAGCCGGTGTGGGATGGCAAGGCCTTCCAACCGCGCCTGATGCTGCCGCTGAGCTTGAGCTGGGATCACCGGGTGATCGACGGCGCCTCGGCCGCGCGCTTCAACGCCTACCTCGGCCAGATCCTGGCCGACTTCCGCAGGGTGCTGCTTTGACCACAGTGGTGGTGGTGCGCAAAGAAGGCCAGGTGGCGATCGCAGGTGACAGCCTCGTCACCTTTGGCGACACGCGCTTGCCGCATGGCTACGAAGACAACGCCAAGCTGTTCAAGGTGGGCGGCCACTCGTGGGTGGGCATGGCGGGCACCACCGCGCACTTTCCAGTGCTGCGGCGGGCGCTCAACGCGCTGCCGCCCGAAGACCTGAAGCTCAACTCGCGCGACGAGGTGTTCGACACCTTCTTGAAGGTGCACCCCAAGCTGAAAGAGACCTTCTACCTGAACACCAAGGAAGACGACGCTGACCCTTATGAGAGCTCGCAGTACACCGCGCTGATCGCCAACGCGACCGGCATCTACGGCGTGTACTCCTACCGCGAGGTGTTCGAGTTCGACCGCTTCTGGGCCATCGGCTCCGGCCGCGCGTTTGCACTCGGCGCGCTGTTCGCTTCGTTTGGCCGTGCCAAGACAGCGCGCGAGTTGGCCGAGATTGGCGTGCGCGCCGGTTGTGAATTTGACAAAAACTCCGACGGGCCGATCAAGGTCCAGACGATGAAACTGAAGGTTTGAGCATGGCCGCGATCGAGATCAAGGTGCCCGACATTGGCGACTTCAAAGACGTCGCCATCATTGAAATGCTGGTCAAGCCCGGTGACACCATCGCCAAAGAGCAATCTCTGGTGACGGTGGAGAGCGACAAGGCCTCGATGGAGATCCCTGCGTCGCATGCCGGCGTGGTGAAGGAGCTCAAGGTCAAGGTGGGCGACAGGATCAGCGAAGGTTCGTTGCTGTTGACGCTTGAATCAACTTCCGTTCGCCCTGAGCCTGTCGAAGGGTCAGCCCGAACGGAGGCGGTGGCCGCACCGGCCGCAGCCACCCACACCGGTGGTTCCGACTTCGAATGCGACCTGCTGGTACTCGGCGCCGGCCCTGGTGGTTACTCGGCCGCGTTCCGCGCCGCCGACCTTGGCCTGAAGACCGTGCTCGTCGAACGCTACGCCACGCTGGGTGGTGTGTGCCTCAACGTCGGTTGCATCCCCTCCAAGGCCTTGTTGCATGTGGCCGGTGTGATGGACGAGGTGAAACACTTCGACGCACTCGGCATCAGCTTCGGCGCGCCCAAGCTTGACCTCGCCAAGCTGCGTGCCCACAAAGAAAAGGTGATCGGCAAGCTGACCAGTGGCCTCGCCGCCATGGCCAAGATGCGCAAGGTGACGGTCGTTCAAGGCACCGGTGAGTTTCTCGACCCGCACCACCTCGGTGTCACCAAGGCCGATGGTGGCAAGCAGGTGATCAGCTTCAAAAACGCCATCATCGCGGCGGGCTCGGAGGCGGTGAAGTTGCCCTTCTTGCAGACGCCACAAATGAAAGACGACCCGCGCATCGTCACCTCCACCGGCGCGCTCGAATTGCGCCAGATCCCCAAGCGCATGCTGGTGATCGGTGGCGGCATCATCGGCCTGGAGATGGGCACGGTCTACAGCAGCCTCGGCGCACGCCTCGACGTGGTCGAGATGATGGACTCGCTGATGCTTGGCGCCGACCGCGACCTGGTCAAGGTGTGGCAGAAGATGAACGCCCCGCGCTTCGACAACATCATGCTCAAAACCAAGACGGTTGGGGCCGAAGCCACCAAGCAGGGCATCTTGGTCAGCTTCGAAGGGATTGACGCAAACGCGGGCGCCCCGAAAGAGCCGCAGCTCTACGACCTGGTGCTGCAAGCGGTGGGCCGCGTGCCCAACGGCAAGCGCATCGGCGCCGACAAGGCGGGTGTGGTGGTGGGCGAGCGTGGCTTCATTCCGGTCGACATTCAGATGCGCACCAACGTGCCGCACATTTTTGCCATTGGTGACATCGTCGGCCAGCCCATGCTGGCGCACAAAGCGACCCACGAAGGCCATGTGGCCGCCGAGGTCGTGGCCGGTGATTCACACGCGGCGTTCGACGCCCGCGTGATCCCGAGCGTGGCCTACACCGACCCCGAGGTGGCCTGGGTCGGTGTCACCGAGGATGAGGCGAAGACGA
Source organism: Rhizobacter sp. (assembly GCA_046598195.1). Lineage (GTDB taxonomy): Bacteria > Pseudomonadota > Gammaproteobacteria > Burkholderiales > Burkholderiaceae_C > Rhizobacter. The sequence goes on from JBKJJF010000018.1 coordinate 4,288, forward strand.
AGGGTTTGAAGGTGAAGAAGGGCCTGTTCCCCTGGAACGCCTCGGGCCGGGCCATTGCCAACAACCGCGATGAAGGCTTCACCAAGCTGCTGTTTGACGAAGAGACGCACCGCATCGTGGGCGGCGGCATCGTTGGCACACACGCGGGCGACATGATCGGCGAGATTGCGCTGGCCATCGAGATGGGCGCCGATGCGCTCGACATCGGCAAGACCATCCACCCGCACCCGACGCTGGGCGAAAGCATCGGCCTCGCGGCCGAAGCGTTCGAAGGCGTCTGCACCGATCTGCCGCCCATCAAGCGCTGACGGCATTTCGCGCCGCGTGGCGGCGGTTTCATCGCATCGCCATGGCCTGGAGGGGGTGCAAGGTTTCCAATGCGGCTCATTCCCAATCGGCCACCCGGAGACCTTCATGACCCTCAGCTTCATTCCTCGCCTGGTGGGTGCGGCCTTTTTCTGGATTGCAACCGGCCTGTTGTCGCCGGTGTGGGCCGCTGCCGGCTATGAGCGCCTGCAAGCCACCGATGGTGAACAGAAGCCGCTGGAGGTAGCGCTCTGGTACCCCACCGAAGCGGCGGCTGAAGGGGTCGATCTCGGGCCGTTCACGCTCAACATCGCCCGTGGTGGCGCCGTCGCTGGCAAGGGCTTGCCGCTGGTCGTGATCTCGCATGGCAACGGTGGCTCGTCGCTCGGTCACCACGACACGGCGGTGGCGCTGGCCGAGGCCGGCTTTGTGGTCGCGGCGGTGACGCACACCGGCGACAACCACGCCGACCAGAGCAAAGAGGCCTTGATGATGGAGCGGCCGCGCCACGTCAGTCGGGTGATTGACCACCTGCTGACGAAGTGGCGTGACCGAGATCGCATTGATGCCAAGCGCATTGGCGTGTTCGGCTTCTCGTCGGGTGGCTTCACCGCGCTGGTCGTGGTGGGCGGTGCCGCCGACCTCGGGCGGGTCGGCCCGCATTGTGCGCAACACCGCAGTGACTACGCCTGCCAGGTGATTGCCCGGCGGCCGAACGAGGCGGCGGCTGCGGGGGTGGCAGGCGTTCAATCGGGCCGTGATGCGCGGGTGCGCGCTGCCGTGGTGGTGGCACCGGCGCTCGGGTTCACCTTCACCAAGGCGTCGCTGGCGGCCATCTCGGTGCCGATCCAGCTTTGGCGTGCAGAAGATGACGTGGTGCTGCCTCACCCTTGGTATGCCGAAGCGGTGCGGGCTGGGTTGCCGAAGTCGGTGGATTACCGCGAGGTGCCCAAGGCGGGCCACTTTGATTTTTTGGCACCTTGCACGCCACGCTTTGCTTCGATGGCGCCACCGCTGTGCAGCAGCCAGCCCGGTTTCGACCGGGTGGCGTTTCACCGCGAGTTCAATGCGGCCGTGGTGGCCTTCTTCGAGAAGGCGCTCAGACCCTGAACCCTAGCGGTTGCTTTCCTTGACGATGAACCACTGCCCGTTGATCTTTTGCCAGGTCAGCGTCTTGATGCCCACGTCGTTGTAGTCGGTGGAACGGTAGGTTTGCTTGAAGTTGGTCTCCACCCGATCGGCAGCCAGCGTGTTGGTCAGGATCTCTTCGACCTTCACGATGATCGGGCCCTTCTTGCCCACCAAGGCGCGGCGATTGGCCTTCCAAGCGTTGGTGTTGCCCAGTGTCGAGCTGAAGCCCGGGGCGTAAAAGCCCATGTAGCGGTCCACGTCCTTGGCCTCCCACGCGGCGGCCCAGTCGTTGAGCCGGCGCACCGACAGGCGCGCCGGGGTGTTGTCGGCGGGCGAGCCCGGTGACACAGCAGGCGATGCCAGCGCTGCGGTGCTCGCCGTGGGCGCGGCTGGGTTGTTTTGGTTGAGGCCGGCAGCGCGCTTGTTCAGCGCTTCGATGTCGATGGTTTGCATCTCGATCGCGACTTCGGGGCAGCGTGTGGGCCCGTCTTCGCCGATGGCCCATTGTTCAGATTCGGCCGGCGCTTCGGGCGCACCTTCTCCACGTGTCAGGCCCAGCTGCACACCCAGGCGGTTGACGGCGGCCTGCGTGCGCGCGTAGGCAATACCCAGGTCGTATTCGGCGTTGGCGTAGGAGCGCTTCGCGGTGTAGAGCTCGTTTTCGGAGTTGAGCAAGTCGAGCAGGCTGCGCTGGCCGATGTCGAACTGCTGGCGGTAGGCGTCGCGCGCCTTTTCGATGGCCAGCGTGTTGCGGTCGAGGTAGAGCAACTGGTCGGCCAGCTTGCGGGTGTCGTTGTAGGCAATGGCCACCACCTGGCGGGTGTCGCGGCAGGCCTTGTCGCGCAGGTCGGCGGCCTGGTTCACCAGGTTGACCTGTTGGCGCACGCGGGCGCGGTCGGCGCCGCCGTTGAAGAGGTTCCAGTTCAGCACGATCTCGGCCGAGCTGTCACGCGACTGATCGCGCACACCGTCGAAGTTTTTGCCGCCGCCTGAGCGCACGCGGGCTTCGACCTTGGGCTGGTAGGCCGACTCACGCACCGAGGCCTGGGCGCGTGCCGAGCGGAGCATTTCGACGCTTGCGCTGATGGTGGCGCTGCGGCGCACCGCTTCGGCCGAGGCTTCGTTCGCGTTGGCGGGAACATCTTGTCTGAACAGAAGCGGGGCGGGCAGGCTCTTGCCAGGCGCTTCACCCACGATGCGCTGGTAGCGCGCCGACACGTCGTGCAGGTTGGCCACTTCGGTGCTCAGGTTCGACTCGGCCAAGGCCAGGCGCGCACCGGCTTGCTCCAGGTCGACCCCGCGGCCCACGCCGGCCTTGAAGCGCGACTGGATCTGGTTGAACGCGCTGCGGTGCTGCACGTAGCTGTCTTCGGCCAGCTGCACCAGGCGGCGGTAGCGCAGCACGTCGTAATAGGCGCGGGTGGTTTCGAGCGCCGTTTGTTCGGTGACGTCGAGCACCTCGAAGTAGCGCGCGAGCTTTTCGTGGCCCAGGCGGCCCACTTCGTTTTGTGTGGCCAGGCCGTCCCACAGCAGCTGGCTGAGTGACAGCGACGCGCCGCTGCGGCTGAGCGATTGTGTTTCGGGCGTGCGGGTGTTGATGGTGTCGCGGTCGCGGCCCACCGAAGCGCTCAAGTCGAGGCGGGGGTAGTAGCCGCCGCGTGCCGCAGCCACGGCATCGGCCGCTGCGCGGTAGGCATTGAAGCGCGCGGTGACCTCGGGGTTGGCGCTGATCGCCTTTTGTGCCGCCGCTTTCAAGGCCTCATTGTTTTGTGCGCCCACGCCTGCGGCAAACAGCAGGGCAGTGGCGGCCAACAAGGCTTGGGGCTTGAAACGCATTCGATGGGGGCTTTCTTGATAAACGCTGCACGGCGTAGTGAGGGATTCCTTCACTGCGCCGCGAGTTTAGTCGCCGCCTCGTGCCTGCTGGCCCCTCTGTCCGCATGAACGGCTGGGACTATTTCACGCATGTCTTGACGGCGTGAACATTTATGCGACAAAAGTTTGTTTGCCGAATGCGACCGAGGCCGGGCGCACGAGGGCGCGAAAGCCTCAAGTCACCTGCGCGGGTGACGACAACATGGCGTCGACCTCCAGGATGCCCGGTGCCCGAAGCTCCCGAAAAACACCCCTCCAGCGGCCTCGCGCGTGCGCGTGCGGCGTCGGTACGCCTGTGGGGCTTGATCGGGTTGGTGGTGCTGGGCCTGCTCGGCCCCGGCATGCCCTCGCAAGCCTGGGACGCCGAGCGCATGCTGGCGGCGGCGCGCAAGTTTTCGCCCCGCGCGGTGGCCAGCGTGCAGGCCTTGCAGCCGCTGCTGACCCAGGGGCTAGACCAGAACGAGCTCACGCAGCTGCAGGCGATCAACCAGTTCTTCAACCAGCGCATCGTGTTTCGCGACGACACCGAGGTCTGGGGTCAGGTCGACCACTGGGCCAGCCCGCTGGAGACGCTGGACAAGGGCCAGGGCGATTGTGAGGACTACGCCATCGCCAAGTACTTCAGCCTGCTCGCGATGGGCATGCCCATCTCCAAGCTGCGGCTGGTGTACGTGCGCGCCCAGATCGGCGGCCCGAACGGCGCTGTGCAAGCCCACATGGTGCTGGCCTACTATGCGGCAGCCGGCGCCGAGCCGTTGATTCTGGACAACCTGATCACCGATGTGCGGCCCGCGTCGCGCCGGCCTGACCTGGTGCCGGTGTTCAGCTTCAACAGCGAAGGCCTGTGGCAAGGTGTGGGGGCTCTGGCGGCGGGCGACCCCACGGCGCGCTTGTCGCGTTGGCGGGAAGTGCTTGCGAAGGCGCGTGCGGAAGGGTTCCAATGAATAAGCTGACAGCCCCAAGGGATGCCGCTTCGCGGCCTCTCGCCCCCCAAGGGGAGCAAGGAAACTTGGGAGTGGCCCTGCGTTTCCTTGAAAGGAAGAGTGCATGTCGTTGATTCGCCAGATCTGGCTGTTGTTGCTGGGCACGGTGTTGCTCGCATTTGTCGGCAGTGTCACGGTGGCCGTGGAATCGGCGCGCGGTTACCTGCAAACCCAGCTGCGTTTGAAGAACGCTGACAACGCCACCTCGCTGGCGCTGGCGTTGTCGCAGCAAAAGGGCGACCGGGAGTTGATGGGCCTGTTGATGTCGGCCCAGTTCGACACCGGCTTCTACCGCCGCATCCGCTTCATTGCCGCCGATGGCAGCGTGCCATTTGTGCGCGAGGCCCAGGCCACCGCGTTGTCGGCCCCGGCGTGGTTCGTGAGCCTGGCGCCCATCGAGAGCGACCCCGGCGTGGCCCAGGTGTCTGACGGCTGGCGAGCGTTGGGCAAGGTCGAGGTGGTGAGCCACACCTTCTTTGCGCACGACGAACTGTGGGGCGGCAGCCTGCGCTCGGCCCTGGCTCTGGGCATCGTGGGCCTGATCGCCGGGGGTGTGGGCACGCTGGTGGTGGCGCGCATTCGCAAGCCGCTCGACTCGACGGTGGAGCAAGCGCATGCGCTGGTGGCGGGTGAATTCAAGACCGTGCCCGAGCCACGTGTGCCCGAGCTGCAGCGGCTCACGCGCGCCATGAACACCATGGTGAACCGCTTGCGCGTCACCTTCCAGGCGCAGGCCGAGCAGCTCGACACCTTGCACAAGCAGGCCAATTGCGACCGCCTCACCGGCGTGTCGAACCGGGCCCACTTTCTGGGGCAGTTGAGCGGCGCCTTGCAGCGCGAAGATGGCACGGCCGAAGGGGGCCTGGTGCTGTTGCGTGTGCTCGACCTGGCGGCGATGAACCGCCACCTCGGCCACGCCGGGGCCGACCGTGTGATCACCACCATCGCGCAGGCTTTGCGGCCGTATTCGGAGCGGGCCAAGGGCTGCTTTCTCGGCCGCTTGAATGGCTCTGACTTTGCGCTGTGCTTGCCAGTGCCTGGCGTGGCGCGCGAAACGGCGCAGGCCTTGTCTGATGCGCTTGGCGTGGTGCTGCCCAGCCTGGGTGGCGGTGCGGGCGTGTGCATGGGCGCGATCGAGTTGCGCCGCGACATGACACCCGGCCAGGTGATGAGCGCGGCCGATGCGGCGCTGGCCCGCGCCGAAGCGCGCGGCCCGTTCACGGTGGAGCTGGGCAACGAGCCGGCCAACAGCGTGGCCATGCTGGGCGAGGGCGCCTGGCGCCAGCGCATCCGCGAGGCACTGGTGCAAGGGCGTGTGCATTTGGTCAGCTTCCCGGTGGTGAACGCGCGGCGCGACGTGATCCACCTCGAATGCCCGTTGCGCCTTCAGCTCGAAGAACAAGGCGCCTTCGAGCCCGCTGCACGCTGGTTGCCATTGGCGATGCGCAGCAAGCTCACGGTCGACATTGACGAACGTGCGCTCGCCTTGGCCTTGGCCGAATCGGGCAGCGATGGCCAGGCGCGTTGTGTCAACCTCTCGCCGGCCTCGCTCACCGACAGTGGCTTTGCCTCTCGCCTGCGCGCCTTGTTGTGGGGCTCACCGCGGGTGGCGCGCCTGATCTGGCTGGAAGTGGCTGAAAGTGCCGCCGTGGAGCATTTCGATTTACTGCAGGAGCTGAGCCGCCAGCTGCGGCCCACCGGGGTGCGCCTGGGGCTGGAGCACGCGGGCGAACGGCTGGGGCTGATCCCGCGCCTGTTCGAGGCCGGGCTCGATTACGTGAAGCTCGACGCCGCCATGGTGGCGGGCGTGGGCACCGACGAACACCGCGCCACCTTCGTGCGCGGCACGGTGACCTTGCTGCATGGTTTGTCGTTGCAGGTGTATGCCGAAGGTGTGGCCGATGCGGCCGATGCCAAGGTGCTTTGGGAATGTGGCATCGACGGCGCGACCGGGCCCTGGATCAGCGCTCAACAGAACGCGGTCTAGGGACAGAGCGAGCGCAGCAAGCGACCCATCAAGCAACGCCCGCGGAACCGGCTTTGCCGGGCCGCCAGGCGGCGCCCCTCAGGGGCAGGAGCGCAGCGACTGGGAGGCCATATCAACCTCCATCCACCAGCAGCTTCGACTTGCTCAGCAGGTCTTGAATGATCTGTTGGTCGGTGCTGAAGGTACCGGCGGCCGTCAGATCAACGCCTTGCAGGGTGATCGACTGATCGATCGCCCCGGCATTAAAACCACCTGAGAAACCGCCGCTGCTGCTGATCTGGACGATGGTGTCCGAGCCCACCTGCGCAAAGTGCAGGAAGCTCGTCAAGTTGCCCGTGGCCGCGCCGGCCACGGTTTCGCCTTGCAGCAAGTCGCGCAGATCGAGCACATCCCCACCCAATGAAGCGGCCGCGATGTTGAAGTCGGTTACTACGTCGCTTGACGGTGCGCCTGCGGCTCCCTTGTCAGCGAGCTCCCAGCGGAACACGTCCAAACCAGCGCCACCCGTCAGGATGTCGTTGCCCGCGCCGCCCGTCAGGATGTCGTTGCCGTTGCCGCCGTTCAAGACGTCGTTGCCAGCGCCGCCACGAAGGATGTCGTTGCCATCGTCGCCGTTGAGCGTGTCGTTGCCCAAGCCGCCTTCCAGGATGTCGTTGCCGACACCGCCGTTCAGCACGTCGTTGCCAGCGCCGCCGATGATTCGGTCATTTGCCGCCGTGCCCGTGATGGTGTTGGCGCTGGTGTCGCCGAAGATGTTGTTCGACACCACGTTGAGCGTGAGCGTGGAGCTGCTTATGTCACCCTGGTTGTCGGTCAAGGTGTAGCCCACAGTCACTGGCGCCACTTCCGTGGCGGTGGCGTTGAGTTGAACGCTTGCAAAGCTCACGCTTGTAACTCGCGCCGATGCGGCGCTGTTGGCTTCGATCTCGATGGAGCCGATGTTCCCCAGTGTTGCAGGCACGTTGATCGTGCCTTCGGCGCTGCTGTAGAACTGGCCGATCTGGTTGCCTGCGACGTCAAACACGGTGTAGGTGAGTGCGCTCACCACGCCACCGGACGCACCGAGGTTGCTCGCAGCGGTGGCGACGACGAAGCTCACACCCTGCACGCCATACGGGTGAGTGGCCTGTGTGAAATTAACCACCAGGCGCTCAAGGTTGTCGACGTTGTTGCCGCTGCCGCCGCCATTCACGCCTACACCGTCGTTGGTCGTGCCCGTCGGGTTGGAGTAGTTGAGGGTTTGGGTGGCACCGGTGCGGCTCGAGCCACTCAGCACCACGCCGTTGGTGGCGGCGTTGGCTGCCGATGTGAAGGCGGTGGTAACAGCGGGCGCCGACGGTGTTACCGGGGTGGCGGCAGTGGGCGGTGTGTAGTCGTAGAAGCCCGTGGTCGAAAACACCAGGCGGCTGCCATTGCTGCCCGTCCAGGTCAGCTGCCCGCCTGTGACCGTGTAAGTGAAGCCGGCGCCGGATCCGGAGCTGTTGGCCAGCAGGTTGTAGCTCTGGCCCTGGAAGTTCACTGAGCTGACCTGCGCGTTGTCTACGGCCGTGTCGACACCGCTGCCCTTGGCCGCGAAGCTGGCGATTTGGTTGTTGAGCGCCAGGCCGGCATCGGTGCCCAGGCCGGAGATGACGTTGCCGTCCATGTGGGTCTGGTTGGGCATCAGCGTGTCGGTGTCGGGCCGAGCCACTGGCAGGCCGTTGCCGATGCGGAAGGTGAGCGTGGTCAGCGGTGTCACGTCGCCATCGCCATCGCGGGCTACAAAACGCAGGGTGAAGTTGTCGCCCTGCAGAGCCGTTCCATTGGTGTAGTAGGTGTAGTTGCCCGTGCTGAAGTTGAAGGTGAGCGTGCCCTTGGTGAAGCCGGACGAGCTGCCCACCGTCAGCACGTCGCTGGTGCTGGGGTAGCCGGTGAGGAAGCTGCTGTTCTGGGTGATCTGGTTGGTGGCCTGGTTGTAGCTGAAGGTCACGTCCTGGTCTGGCACACCATCGTTGTTGCTGTCGAGCCGCAGAACCACGGTTTGCACGTAGCCGCCGTCGGCACCCAGCACGTTGCTGGCGGCACCGTTGTTCACCACGTTGCCACCAAAGGCCGGTGGTACGGTGGAAACAAGCGCCGAGCCGAGTTCGTTGAGGTCGGGCACGATGATGGCCACGTCGCGGGAGCCGTTGCCATCGGCGTCCACGTTGTGGATGTTGTTCAGCTGCGCCGGGTTGGCAATGCCGGTGCCGATGCCCACGGCGTAGGAATCGATGCCGTTGTTGGCCACGAAGGTGTCGAAACCGGTGGCGCCCACCGGGTTGGTCGTGTTGCCCACTGAGGGCTCACCATCAGACAAGAAGTAGACCGCGTTGCTCTTGGTGGTGTCGACCGTGCCGAAGGCGGTTTGCACGGCGGTCAGGGCAGCTTCGTAGTTGGTGCCGCCGCTGCCGGTGATGCCGTTGATGGCGGCGATGACGGCCGCCTTGCTGGCGTAGGCCGCACCGCCATTGAGGATGCTCGCCGAGTCGGAGAAGGTGACCAGCTTGATTGAGACGTTCTGCGCCTGGTTGTAGTACTCGTTGACGAGTTCCACCAGAGACTGCTTCGCCATGGCGAGGCGGGTGGTGATCGTGGTCGTGCCATCGGCATTGACCTGCCGTACCTCGCCGCCCGCGCTGGCGGAGGTCATGCTGCCCGAGACGTCGAGTACCAGCACCAAGTTGTAGCTGGGCAGCGGCGTTTGCGACACCAACACCTCGCGGTCGTAGGCCACCGGCCTGTCGTCCACCACCGTCACCCGCAGGGCGGCCGAAGTGACGTTCGAGGTGTACGTGAACACCTCGTTCACAGACAGGTTGTCGGCGACCGCGCTGTTGTTGGCGGCGTTGTTCAGCGTGTAGGTGTAGGCACCTGCGCCCGCGCCGGTGGCTTGCACGACCAGTTGGCCCAGGGTGGTGTTGATGGTGATGACACCAGCCGAGGCGGTGTAGTTTGTGCCGTTGTAGTTGACGGAGTTGATCTGGGTGCCACCGCCGTCGTTTGTCATCAGGGTACCGGTGACGCTGCGTGCGCCGCCGCCCGTGCCGGTGGCGAGGGCGCTTTCGTACACCGTGGCCAGGTCGTCACGCGCCGCCACTGTGTTGAGGGTGACCGAGGCCGCGCTGGTCTGGCCGTCGTCGTCGGTGAGCGTGTAGGTGAAGCTTGCGTTGCCAGCGGCGCTCGGGGTGAAGGTGTAGGTGCCGTTGCCGTTGTTCACCAGCGTGCCGCTGCCCGCCAGTGCGCTGATGGCGGTGATGCGCGCATGGTCGGGCAAAGCGTCATTGGCCAGAAGCTGGGCCTCGGTGATGATGATCGGTGTGCCGAGCGTGGTCTGGAAGAAGTCGTTGCCGGCCAGCGGTGCGCCATCGTTCACTGGAGTGACGTTGACCGTGACGGTGTTGGGCGTGGCATCGAACCCTCCGTTCGAATCGCGCACGCTGAAGCTGAGTGTGGCGTAGGCGTTGCCGTTGTCGTTGAGTCGGGGCGTGAAGCTCAGCTGGCCGCCCGAGATCTGCGCCGCCGTGATCACCTGGCCGGCGGTGACGAGCACGCCGCTCAGATACAAAGACCCGTTCGACGGAAGCGCATCGATGCGCACGCCGTTGGCGTTGACGTTGGTGCCGTCTTCCGGGTCGTTCATCAGGAAGTTGGCCAGGCCGAAGACGAACGGGGTGTCTTCGTTGGTCGTCACCGCCACATCGCGGCCGACTGGCAGGTCGTTGACTGCGTTGACCGTCACCGTGACGTTGGCTGTCTCCGTGACGCCGCCCGAGGCGACGGTGTAGGTGAAGCTGGCCGCCCCGTTGTAATCGGCGGTCGGCGTGAAGACCAGTTGCCCGCCCACCAGGGCCACCGTGCCGTTGGTGACGGCGATGGCCGGCCCGCCGGAGACGATGGCGCTGCCGTTGACGGCGGTGATCGTGCGGCCCGAGTTTTCGAAGCTGTCATTGGCCAGCACGTTGATGGTGACCGCGTTGTCTTCGTTGGTCGTGGCGGTGTCGGCCACGATGTCGGCCACCGGCGTGACGGTGATGGCCACGGTGTCCACGTCGGACAGCGTGCCGTCGGTGGTCGTGACGGTGAGGGTGGCGCTGCCGTTGAAATCGGCGGTGTGGGTGTATGAAGTGCCGTTCAGCGCCGCGTTGATGGCCGCGGCCGTGCCGCTGATCTGCACGGAAGCGGTGCCGTTGCCTGTCACCGTGACGCCCGCGGTCGAGCCGAGCGTCAGGGTGCCGTTGGTGACGGCAATGGTGGTGTTCAGCGAGCCGCCGTCCGCGTCGACGACGGTGATGGCGTTGCCATTGGCGCTGGAGAACACGCTCGCGGTGTCCTCTGCCGTGGTCTGGGCACCAGGCACGGTGTTGACTGGCGCATCGTTGACCGCGTTGACGGTGACGTTGACGGTGGCGGTTTCAGTGGCCCCGCCGCTGGTCACGGTGTAGGTGAAGCTGGTGCTGCCGTTGTAGTTGGCCGTCGGTGTGTAGACCAGTTGACCCGCAACCAGCGTGACCGAGCCATTGGCGACGGTGACGGCGGGGCCGCCCGACGTGATGGCGCTGCCGTCGACGGCAGTGATCGTGCGGCCGGCGTTTTCGAACGAATCGTTGGCCAGCACGTTGATCGTGGCTGCGCTGTCTTCGTTGGAGGTGACCGCGTCATTGGCGATGTCTGCCACCGGCGTGATGGTCAACGCCACGGTGTTGACGACCGGTGCGGCCACACCGTCGTTGCTGGTGACCGTGAGCGTGGCCGCGCCGTTGTAGTCGGCGGTGTTGGCAAACGAGGTGCCGCTGAGTGCAGCGTTGATGGCCGCGGCGGTGCCGGTGATTTGCACCGAGCCGGTGCCGTTGCCGGTCACGGTGACGCCGGTCGTCGAGCCGAGGGTCAGCGTGCCGTTGGTGACGGTGAGGGTGGTGGTCAGCGAGCCGCCATCCACATCGGCCACCGTGATGGCGTTGCCATTCGCCGGCGAGAAGATAAGAGCGGAGTCTTCGGCCGCGGTCTGGGCGCCCGGCACCGTGTTGACCGGCACGTCGTTCACCGGATTGACGGTGACGTTGACGGTGGCGATCTCAGTCACTCCACCGGAGGCGACGGTGTAGGTGAAGCTCGCCGCGCCGTTGTAGTTGGCCGCGGGGGTGAAGACCAGCTGCGTGCCAACCAGGGCAACGGTGCCATTGACCACGGCCACGGCCGGCCCGCCGGCGGTGATGGCGCTGCCGTTGACCGCGGTGATGCCATGACCGGCATTTTCGAAGCTGTCATTGGCCAGCACGTTGATGGTGACGGCTGTGTCTTCATTCGTCGCCGCGGCGTCTGCCACGATATCGGCGACTGGGGTGGTGGTCAGCGCCACCGTATCGACATCAGAGGCCAGGCCGTCCGTCGTGGTGACGGTGAGGGTGGCCG
>JBKJJF010000171.1:0-27784 GCA_046598195.1 Rhizobacter sp.
GTGCGCCATGCACTGGAAGCCAATGGCGTGCCGCCCGCGCGCCTGGCCTTGAGCCAACCACTGCCCGCCGCGCGCGGCGCCAAAGAGTCGCGCCGGGTCGACGTCAGCCTGCGGTGACCTGCGCTCCGTAGGCGTTCCCCCACAGCGACTGCCGGTCACGGCCGATAGGTCGGCACCGGCATGCGGTCTATGGTGGTTGAAATCAACCGGCAGGAGCGACGCATGAACCAACACACCGGGCGCATCAGCACAGGCTGGGCTGTGGGTGCGGGTGTGGTGGCGCTGGTGGTGGCGGGTGTGGTCGCCGGCGAAGTGGCGGGCTGGCCTTTCCTCGCCTCACCGGTGGAGCGCGCGTTGAGCAAGACGCTTCAGCGTGAGGTGTTGTTCAACGAGGGCCCGGAAAGCGGCGCGGCCACGGTGCGCTTCTTCGGCGGCCTCCAGGTCAAGCTGCCGCAGGTGCAAATTGCGGCGCCGGCCTGGAGCGAGAGGCCGTACTTCTTGCGCGCCACCCACGCCGAAATGCATCTGTCGTATGGCAGCCTGTGGCGCGCGAGGCAAGGCGAGCCGCTCGACATCCAGTTGCTGCGCGCCGACCACCTGATGGTGCATGCCGAACGCCTGGCCGATGGCCGGGCCTCCTGGGCTTTTGGCGACACCCGCCCGAAAGACCCAAGCGCCGCCGACGACGCCCGCTCCGCACTGCCCACGGTGCACGACCTGCGCGTGCTGCAAGGCCAGCTGACCTTTGTCGACGCACCGCTCAAAGCCAACATCACCGCCCAGTTGCAGGTCGCCGAAGGCGAGCCCTCGCCGGCGGCCCAGGTTGGCTCATCGCAGCCCTTGCGCGTGGCCTTGCAGGGCCTGGTGGCCAGCGCGCAAGGCACCTACGGCCCGGCCCAGTTGACGGCCAAGCTGCGCACGGCGCGTGTCACGCCGCTGTTGAGCAGCGATGACCAAGCCGAGGCGGTGCCGATCGTGCTGGAGCTGAAGTCGGGCAAGGCGGCGCTGGCTTTCAACGGCACGGTGACCGACCTGTTCAAGTTGTCTCGCATGAGCGGCGTGTTCCGCGTCAGCGGCCCGTCGCTGGCCTCGGTGGGCGACCCGTTGGGCGTGACGCTGCCCAGCACCGGCGCCTTCGTGCTGGCCGGGCGCGTCACCAAGGCCGGTGGGGTGTGGAATGTGTTGACCGACGACGCCACCGTGGGCTCCAGCAAGCTGAAAGCCGCGATGACCTACGACACCCGCCCGCGCGTGCCGCTGCTGTCGGGCAGCGTGACAGGCCCGCGCTTGCTGTTGGTGGATCTGGCGCCCACCATCGGCGGCGAGCCTGGCGCAGCACCCGCACCACCGGCCGGAGCGTCGTCGCCCGTCGCGGCCCGCATGTTGCCCGACAAAGAGTTCGACCTGCCTTCGTTGCGGGCCATGAATGCCAACGTGCTGATGGCCTTCGACCGGGTCGAACTCGGCAGCCTGTTTGCCTTGCCGCTGCAACCCTTGAAAACCCACCTCACGCTGCAAGACGGCAAGCTGCGCCTGGACAAGCTGGTGGCGCGCACGGCCGGCGGCAACCTGGCCGGCCAGCTCTCGCTCGACGGCACCGGCAAGCTCGCCCTGTGGGATGCCGACTTGCGCTGGTCGGGCGTCAAGCTGGAAGAGTGGCTGAAACAACCGCGCGCTGGGGGTGGCCCGCCGTATGTGAGCGGCAGCCTGGTGGGCCGGGCCTTGGTCAAAGGGCAGGGGCGCTCGACGGCGCAGATCCTCGGCAGCCTCGACGGCGTGGTCACCACCTCGCTGCGCGACGGCCGCGTCTCGCACCTGGCGATCGAAGCCGCCGGCCTCGACATCGCCGAGGCGCTGGCCGTGCTGATCAAGGGTGACGACTTGCTGCCCGTGAGCTGCGCACTGGCCGACATGCAGGCCACAAAAGGTGTGCTGCGCCCGCGTGCCTTGGTGGTCGACACCGGTGACTCCACCCTCTGGGCCGACGGCAACGTGTCGCTGAAAGACGAAACGCTGGACCTGCGCGTTGTGGTCACCCCCAAAGATTTCAGCCCCTTGACGCTGCGCACGCCGCTGTTTGTCAAAGGCCCGTTCAAAGACCCGCGCATCTCGGTGGAAAAAGGCCCCCTGGCACGCAAGCTCGGTGGTGCGGTGCTGCTGGCGCTGCTCAACCCCTTGGCGGCCCTGGTCCCCCTGCTGGACAGCGGTGGTGGCGACACCGGCGCCGACACCTGCGCACAACTGCTCCAGCGGGCCCGGCAGGCCGCACGCGACAAGCCGCCAGCAAGCCCTGAACGCAAACCCTGAGGGGGAGTCTGGGTTGACGATGTAATTAGGTTACCTAATAATCGCGACCTAAGTTACAGCCGACGCCCGCCCGGCGTCATCGCATGAAACCAGCCCTGATTGAAGTCACCCAGCGCATTCGCGAGCGCAGCGCAGGCTTGCGCAGCGCCTACCTGCAACGTGTGGATCAGCTGGCTGCGCGCCCGCGTGGCTCTGACCGCATGGGTTGCGCCAACGTGGCCCATGCGTTTGCGGCCATGCCGGCCAACGACAAGCTGCGCATCGTCGTCGAGCGTGCGCCGCACATCGGCGTGGTCACGGCGTACAACGACATGCTGTCGGCGCACCAGCCCTACGAAGGCTTCCCGGCCGTGATCCGCGATGAAGCGCACCGCCTGGGCGCCACGATGCAAGTGGCCGGTGGTGTGCCCGCCATGTGCGACGGTGTGACCCAGGGCATGCCGGGCATGGAGCTCAGCCTCTTCTCGCGCGACAACATCGCCATGGGCACCGCCATCGCGCTGTCGCACGATGTGTTCGACGCGGCCTTGCTGCTGGGCGTGTGCGACAAGATCGTGCCCGGCCTGTTGATCGGCGCCTTGCACTTTGGCCATTTGCCGTGTGTTTTTGTGCCGGCGGGGCCGATGAGCAGCGGGCTGTCGAACAACGCCAAATCGAAAGTGCGCGAGCAGTTTGCGCAAGGCCTGGTCAGCCGTGAGCAACTGCTGCAGGCCGAATCGGCGGCGTACCACGGCGCAGGCACCTGCACCTTTTACGGCACCGCCAACAGCAACCAGATGCTGCTCGAAGCCATGGGCCTGCATGTGCCCGGCGCGGCCTTCATTCACCCGCATGATGAGCTGCGCGAGTTGCTCACGCGCCAGGCGGTGCAGCAGGTGCTGGGCATCACCAAGGGGCCGCGTTTTACACCCATTGGCCGGCTGGTCGACGAGCGGGTGATCGTCAATGCGATGGTGGCCTTGCTCGCCACCGGCGGCTCGACCAACCACCTGATCCACTGGGTGGCGGTGGCCCGCTCGGCCGGCATCCTGATCGACTGGACTGATTTTTCAGACCTCTCGCACGCCGTGCCGCTGTTGTCGCGCGTGTACCCGAACGGCAGCGCCGATGTGAACCAGTTTCAAGACGCGGGCGGGCCGGGCTTCGTGATTCGCGAGCTGCTCGATGCAGGCTTCATGCACGCCGATGTGGCGGCTGTGAGTGCCGGGGGCCTGCGCGATTACGCGCGGGTGCCGCAGCGCGGCGAAGCGGGCCTGGTGTGGAAGGATTTGCCCGCACAAAGCGGCGACGACACGGTGGTGCGAGGCGCCGCAGCGCCGTTCAGCGAGAGTGGCGGCTTGAAGCTGCTCACCGGCAACCTGGGCCGCTCGGTGATCAAGGTCTCGGCCGTGCCTGAAGCCAACCATGTGGTCGAAGCACCCGCGGTGGTCTTCAACGACCAAGAAGAGATGCTCGCCGCCTTCAAGGCCGGGCAGTTGGAGCGCGATTTTGTGGCCGTGGTGCGCTTCCAGGGCCCGCGGGCCAATGGCATGCCCGAGCTGCACCGCCTCACGCCGCCGCTGTCGGTTTTGCAAGGCAAGGGCTTCAAGGTGGCGCTGGTGACCGATGGGCGCATGAGTGGCGCCTCGGGCAAGGTGCCGGCCGCCATTCACGTGAGCCCTGAGGTGCTGGCGAATGGGCCGCTGGGCAAGGTGCGCAGCGGTGACCTGATCCGCCTCGACGCGGTGGCCGGCACACTGAACGCCCTGGTCGACGCGGCCGAATGGGCCACGCGCGAGATCGGTGGCCTGAGCGCCGAACGTGCCCACGACAACGCACACGGCCTGGGCCGCGAACTGTTTGGCGGCATGCGCCGCAATGTGCTCACCGCCGAAGAAGGCGCCATTTCTTGGTTGTAATTCACCTGGCTGTGAAACTGATGAATCCACTTGAACTTGCAACCCATGGCCCGGTGATTCCGGTGATCGTGATCGAGCGTCTTGAAGACGCCGTGCCCTTGGCGCAAGCCCTGGTCGATGGCGGCGTGAAGGTGCTGGAGATCACGCTGCGCACGCCCGTCGCGCTGAAATGCATGGAGGCGATTGCCCGCGCCGTGCCGGGGGCCATCGTTGGCGCCGGCACCGTGCGCAACGTGAGCGATGCGAAGGCGGCGCGCGACGCCGGCTGCCAGTTTGCCGTGAGCCCGGGTTACCTGAGCAGCGTGGGCCTGGCCTGCCGCGACCTCGGCCTGCCGCTGCTGCCCGGCGTGGCCACCGGCAGCGAGGTGATGCAGGCGAACGCCGATGGCTACTTTTTCCTGAAGTTTTTCCCGGCCACTGCGGCGGGTGGCATCCCGATGCTGAAGGCGCTGGCCGGGCCGTTCCCTGACGTGGCGTTTTGCCCGACCGGCGGCATCACGGTCGAGACGGCGCCTCAGTTCCTCGCCTTGCCCAACGTCAAGGTGTGTGGCGGTTCGTGGCTCACACCGGCCGATGCGGTGGTGGGCAAAGACTGGGCGCGCATCACGCAGCTGGCCCGCGAGGCGTCGCGCCTGCGGGCCTGAGCCTCACCAGGCGCCGACATTCGGCATCGACAACCACGGCTCGGCCGGCGCGAGCGCCTCGCCTTTTTGCAGCAACTCGATCGAGATCTGATCGGGTGAGCGCACAAACGCCATGCGGCCATCGCGTGGCGGGCGGTTGATGGTCACGCCGTGGTCCAGCAGGTGCTGGCAGTGGGCGTAGATGTTGTCGACCTGGTAGGCGAGGTGGCCGAAGTTGCGCCCGCCGGTGTAGGCCTCCGGGTCCCAGTTGTGGGTGAGCTCGACCTGGGCTTCGGTGTCTCCTGGCGCCGCCAGAAACACCAGCGTGAAACGCCCCTTGTCGTTGTCGCGCCGCGAGAGCACGTGCAGGCCAAGAGCGTCGCGGTAAAACTTCAGCGACTGCTCGATGTCGGTGACACGCACCATGGTGTGAAGGTATTTCATCGGGCCGATTCTAGGCAGCGTGCCGTTCTGTCGCTGCCGGCTTGCCCCTGATGAAACAGGTGGTGAACGCATCGTGCCCATGCTGCAGCCGGGGTGTTTGCGCCCAAGACGGAGCTCACCTTCCTCATCTTCGCGGCCGTCATTGGCGTGAGCCAGCCTTCGACGGTGGTGCCCACCACGCTCATCCGCCCACGCCCAACAACACCAGCACCCCGAGCACCACGAACACCGCCGCCGCAATGCGGTGCACCCACTGGATCGGCACCAGCTTCACCGCCCGTTCGCCGAACAGCACCGCCGGCACGTTGGCGAGCATCATGCCGAGCGTGGTGCCGGCCGTGACCCACAGCAGCGACTTGAACTGCGCCGCCAGCATCACGGTGGCGATCTGCGTCTTGTCGCCCATCTCGGCGAGGAAGAACGCAACCACCGTCACGCCGAACACGCCCCACCGACCGGCGCCGGCGGTGTCGCCATCGTCCACCGAGTCGGGGATCAGCATCCACACCGCGACCGCGAGAAACGACAAGCCCAGGCCCCAGCGCAGCCACTGCGGGTTGATCAAGCTTTGCAGCCACTCGCCCAGCGCCGCCGCCGCCGCGTGGTTGGCGAGTGTCGCCACCAAGATGCCCAGGATGATGGGCACCGGCTTGCGATAACGCGCCGCCAGCAGCAGGGCCAGGAGTTGTGTCTTGTCGCCGATCTCGCCCAGCGCAACCACGCCCGTGGAAACCCAGAACGCCTCGAAACCACCCGTCACGCCGCTCGTCACGCAGTCGCCACCGTGTAGTTGAGCGTGAGCCGCCCGCCGTCCACGTAGACGATCTCGCCCGTCATGTAGCTCGACGCGCTGCTGAGCAAAAACGCGCACACGTCGGCGATCTCTTCGGGCTCGCCGAGGCGCTTCATCGGGGTGCGGCTCATGATGCGGGCGCGCGCTTCGTCACTGCCGAGCACGGCGTTTTTGGCCAGCTCGGTGGCGATGGTGCCTGGCGCCACCGCGTTGACGCGGATGCCGTGGTCGGCCAGCGCGAGCGCCATCACCCGCGTGAGCTGGTTGATGCCGCCTTTGCTGACGTTGTAGCTCGCGATGCTCGGGATCGCCATCACGCCGTTGACCGAGCTCATGTTGACGATGGCGCCGCCCCCACCGTGTTTCACCATCTCGCGCGCCACGGCCTGGGCGACGAGGAAAGAGCCTTTGAGGTTGACGTTGATCACCGCATCCCAATCGGCTTCGGTGATGTCGAGGAAGTTGGCGGCCTTGAAGATGCCGGCGTTGTTGACCAGCCCGTCGATGTGGCCGAAGGCCTGCAAGGTGGTTGCCGTGGCGGAATCGACCTCGCTCTTGAGCGCGACGTTGCAGTGCAGGTAGACCGCACGGCGCCCCTGATCGGCGAGCGACTTGGCGAGCGCCTGGCCACGCGCGTCGTCTACATCCCACAGCGCCACGGCTGCGCCGTCTTGCGACAGCCGTTGTGCGCAGGCCGCGCCAATGCCCTGGGCGGCGCCGGTGATCACGATCACTCGGTCGTGCAGGTTGAATTGAACGGTGTTGTGGTTCATTGGGTCTTGCCTCCATCCAGCCAGACCGCGAGGCCCTGGGCGTTGAGTTCGATGTCGCTGGCGAGCAGCGCCAGGGTTTCAGCCTCGGCGAGTGTGCCGCCGTGTTCGCGCACTCGGCGCAGGTAGATGTCGCTCAGGCCTTGTCGGAGCTTGGCGTGCCGTTCAGCGGCGTGGCGCAGCGGCTCGGCCAGGGCCACCAGCTCGTCGATCTGAGCCAGCATCATCTCGCCCAGCGTCGGCACACCTTCCACACAGCCGTAGTGGGTGAGGTACATGCGCTCGGGCGAGTACGACAGCAAACGCCGCACCGAGTCGCGCAGCGGCTCGGGGTCGAACTGCACCGGCGTGGTGGTGGGCAGCAGCCAGGGCCCGCGTGTGGTGTCGAACTCGCGGTAGCTCAGGCCGAAGGTGTCGCCAGTGAAAAAGCCGCGGCTGCGCGCGTCCCAGATGCAATGGTGGTGGCGTGCGTGGCCGGGGGTGTCGAGCAGCTGCAAGGGCCGGCCGGCGAGCTGAACCGTGAGGCCATCGCTGCTGCTGAGCACACGCTCGGTGGCGATGCCGGGCACCTCTCCATACGAGCGCGCCACCTCGCCGGCGCCATACACCGCCCGCGCGCCGGCCAGCAGCGCGGTGGGGTCGATCATGTGCCGCGCGCCGCGTGGGTGCACCAGCAGGCGCGCATTCGGCAAAGCCTGCATCAAGGCACCGGCACCGCCTGCATGGTCGAGGTGCACGTGGGTGACGATGACCCAGTCGACTGAATCCACCGGCAGCCCGAGCGCGGCCAGGCTGGCCAGCAGACGCGGCACGCTGTGGCTGGTGCCGGTGTCGATGAAGGCAGCACGCCCGTCTTCCACCATCAGGTAGGCCGCGTCGAAGCGCGGACGGTGAAAGCCGGTGTCGATGACGTGAATGCCATCGGCCAAGGCGTGCATAAACGGCGGGAGGGTCGACCTGGGCGAAGTCATGTTTCATTCTAGGAGGCGCGCGGAAAGAGCCCCGCTACACTGCGCGCCATGAACATCGACGAGCTTCTGACGCCGATCTCCGAGTCGGCCCCCTGCGGCGAAGACCTGTCGTTTTCGACCGAGTTTGACGCCATCGCCGAGCTGCGCCGCGAAGACGACCCCACGCTCGACCAGGGCGAGTGGGTCACCGCGCTCAAGTCAGCCGATTGGGGCGGCGCGAAGGCCCGCTGTGCCGAGCTGCTGACCCAACGCTCCAAAGACCTGCGCCTGGCGATGTGGTGGGCCGAAGCCGCCACGCTGACTGAGGGTTATGCGGGCATGCAGCAAGGCATCACGCTGTGCGCCCGCCTGTGCGACCAGTACTGGGACGGCCTGTACCCCGAAGCCGAAGATGGCGACATGGAGCAGCGCACCGGCAACATCGGCTGGTTTGTCGGGCGTTTGGTGGCGCTGTCCACCGCCGCCCCGGTGACCCGCGGCCGCAGCGGGGCTTTTTCGTTGCAGCAGATGCAGGCAGCACGCTCGCTGCAAGCCACGCTGGAGCGTTCGCCCGAGAAAGCCGCACAGTTGCCCGCTGAAGCGCTGACGCTCGACAAGTTCAACCGCGCCCTGCGCGAAACCCCCAAAGACGATCTGCGCCAGACCCTGGCGCTCATCGAGGCTTGCCAACAAGCGCTGAGCGATTGGCAGACCGTGGTCGACGCCAAGCTGGGTGCCGATGGCCCAAGTTTTGTGCCGGCGCGTGAAGCCTTGGCTGCCGCGCTGCACGAGGCGCAGCGCCTGGCGCGCGAAGTGGGGGCGTTGTTGGGGGCACCGGCCGCCGCAGACGCGACCGGAGCGGCCGCCGGTGCGCACGCTGAAGGCGCGGCGGGGCGTTCAGCCGGTGGCCCGCTGCGCTCGCGCGAGCAGGCACTGGCTCAGTTGCGTGAAGTGGCGGCTTTCTTTCGCGCGACCGAGCCGCACAGCCCGGTGGCTTATCTCGCCGACAAGGCGGTGCATTGGGGTGAGATGCCTTTGCACCTGTGGCTGCGTGCAGTGGTCAAGGACGGCCCTGCGCTGGCCCACCTCGAAGAGCTGCTGGGCCTCGAAGCCCCGCAAGCCGGCGCTTCCAGCTAACGCCCAGCCCTCGGCCTCACTGGCCGAGGCGGAATTCGATGCGCCGGTTGCGCGCCCGCCCGTCGGGGGTGTCGTTGCCCGCCACCGGCCGGTCGGGCCCCGAGCCCGAGGTGCTGATCAGTGACGGCGCCACACCCTTGTTCGCCAGGTAGCTGCGCACCGCATCGGCCCGCGCCAGCGAGAGCACGACATTGGTGTCGCGTGCGCCTTGTGAGTCGGTGTGGCCGATGACCTCGACTTTCTTGGCGCCCAGCTTCAAGAGCGTGGCGGCCATTTCGTCGAGGATGTTGCGGCCTGCCGGGCGCAGCACGCTGCTGCCGGGCTCGAACTCGATGATGCGGTTGGCGAGCGTCGCATCGAGCACGGTCTGCTCTTGGGCAGCCACGCGCAGCGCATTGCGCACCGCGTAGGTCGGGTTCAGCGAGGTGGCGATGTCGGCGGCGAGCTGCTGGCGTTGTGCTTCGTTCGCCACCTCGCCCTTCAGCTCGATGTTGTTGCCGTTGATGTGGAGCTGCCCACGCGACACCTGCTTGAGCTGTGGCGACACCAGCTTTTGCACATAGCCGCTCCAGTTGGGCGGCGCCACCACCGGGCCCACGCCGAGCTGGTCGACCACACGCTCGGCGCCGTAGACCTCGCGCACTTTGGCGAGGATGGCGTTGCGCGTGGCTTCATCAGGTACCGTGCCGGCCACCACCACTTGGTTGGGTGCGGCAACGGTTTGTGCCAGCACCGGCGCCAGGGCCAGGCACAGCAGGGCGGGCAGGGCGCGAAAGAAGCCTCTCATCGACAACGGCATCGTCATTCCCCCAGAAAGGTTTCGCGGAACATGTCGACCGCGGCTGCCAGCGACAGCGAGGGGTCGCGCAGGTGGTTGGAGAGCTTGCGCAAGCCGTAGTCGGCGCCGATCCAGTCTTCGACCCATTCGGCCTCGGTCACGGCGACGTTGTCGGCGCGGCAGACCTCGGGGTCAATCACCGAGCGCAGCGTGACCGGCGAGGCGCCGTGAAAACCGATCACCAGCACCGGCTGCATGCCGTGCGAGGTGACGAAGATGGCGGTTTCGGCCGGTGTGCGCCTGAAGAAGCGTGTGACCATGTCGACCCACAGCGTGAGCACGTGTGGCAACTGCATCGGGTCACGCGGCAGCGGCAGCACCAGGCCCTTGCTCAGCTCGGCGTGGCCTTGTGACAGCACGGGCTGCAGCAGCAGGCCGAGCGCCAGCGCCGTCTGGCGGAAGGAGATGGCCTCGCCTGGTGGCGACACGGCGGCCTCGAAGCGCTCCAGTGTGAGCAGCTGCGCAAAGTTCTTGTAGCTCTCGAGCAAAACCTCGGGGCGTGTTTCGAGCTCGACCGGCTGCCCGGTGAGCTGCTCCTGTACCTGCGCGAAGTCTTCGGCCTTCAGTGCCTGGCGCACCTGGGCGTCAAAACGCCCCCACAGCGGGCTCAGTGCCTGCGGGCTGTAAGGCAGGAAGGCGGCCGGGTCGGCGACCTCGAACGAAGCCGCCATCACAAAGGGAAACCGCCGGCCCGAGGCGTCCTGGCTGGCCGCCATGTGGCCCACCAGGCCGGCGTTGCTCTGCGCGCCGAGGATGGCAAAGTGCACCGGCGCCGCGGCGTCGTAGACGATCTTCCAGCGCACCTCTTCGGCCAGCAGCTCCATGGTTTGTGACATCCACTGGTCGATGCTGTGGATGAGCGCCGAGCCCGCCGCGCTGCGCACGAAGTCGCCACGCGATGGCAGTTTGCCGAAGTAGAGCGCTTGCGCCACCACGTCGCTCATGGCCGGCTCCCCGAGGCAGCCGGCGCAACCGAGACCGCGCCCACCACGGCCGCCGGTAACTGCACGCCCTTCAGGCCACCTGAGGCGCTGGGGGTGTCGGGTGCGTTGGGCGAGTTCGGCGAACCCACATTGGGGCTTGAGATCAGGCGCAGCTGCACGGTGACGGCCAGCGGGCCGTTGGGCCAGGTGAGCTCGAAGGTGCTGGGGTCGATGCGGCGGCGCTTGGCCTTGCTGATCATCTTCTCCAGCCCGTAGCCACCGGGTTCGTTGAGAAACTCGACCGCGCGGCCATCGGTGGTCAAGCCGCTGATGCGAACACCCGGCGCGCCCTGGCCCGGCCAGACAAAGTTGGTCCAGGCGGCCACCGCGTTGCGGTAGCGCAGCTGCTGGCCGTCAACCTCGATGGTGTATTCCGACAAGCCCGGCACCGGCGTCGGAAGCATCTGGAAGTTGGTCTGCTGTTCGTTGCCCGCTGCCGCACCGCCACCGCCGGCCGCGCCGCCACCGGCGCCGCCCTGGCCGGAAATGGGTGCCACCCACGCGGGGAAGCCCGACGCAAACTCGGGCCGCAGGCGCAGGCCGATATCGGCCCAGGTGCGCGGAGTGACGGTGTCGCCGCGGCGCACCACCAGCGCGCCGAGTGCCTCGCCGCTGAACTTGGCCACGCTGCCCTCGGGGCCGAACATCTTGGCCATCTCGCCGGCGGTGGCTTCCAGGCGCGAGGCTTTGTCGAAGGGGTACTTGCCCGACAGCGTGCGCTGGAAAGGGTCGTAGACCTGCGCCGTCCAGATGCGGTTGATCTCGGTTTCGGCGGCCGGCACGATGACTGCGAACGACTGGATCAACGGGCGCACGAGGATGGGCCGCAGCGTGGCCTTGGCCGCTTCGGTTTGGCCGGCGAGCATCTGCTCTTCGACCAACTTCAGCGCGTCGCTCAGCTCGGAGCTGCCTTCCAGCGTTTGCAGCATGAGCTGGCGGCTGGCCGGCCCGTTGTCACCCTGGTTCTTGATCTGGTTAAAACGCGTGCGGATCTTCGAGAGCGATTGCAGGTAGTTGCGCAGCAGCGTGGGGCCGTTGTCGCGAGGAACCATCAGGCGCGTGAGGCCGGCGAACTCTTTGCCGATGGGCCCCATTGGAATGGCCGCCTGCCGGGTTGAGAGGTCGAGCTTCACTTCCACCGGGCCCGGCGCCATGCGCAAGATGGACTGCTTGAACCAAGTGATGAAACCCTTTTGTCCCTTGGCCAGCTTGTCGTTCAAGATGCCAGGGTTGTCCCAGGAGGTCTGGTCGTACAGCGCCTGGATCAGCTTGCCCACCGGCGACGCAGCGGGGTCGCCCAGGCGGTTCATGCGGGTGACGGCCTGCTCGAAGTTGGCGAACTCCTTGACGCTCACACCTTGCAGGAACTTTTGCCACTCGAGCACGTATTCGGTCTTGTAGAGCTGCACCAGCGCCTTGCGGATCTGCTCGGGGCTGCCTTCGAGCGTGAGGTCGTCTTGGGTGGCGGTCTTGAGCACCCAGTCGTCGGCCTTGCTTTCTTTGGTTGATGCTTCCTTGAAGGCGTCGTCGACAAAACCGTCCCAGGCTTCGCGGGTGAAAGCACCCGAGATGGCGTAGCTGCCGGCGACGATGTCTTTGTCGGCGTCTTCAACCAGGCGGGCCACCGTCATCGGCGGGAAGCGTGTGGCCGCACGCGCCTTGATCTCGGCATACACCCGCTCACGCGCCGGCATGCCCTTGACCACACGTCGCAGGTTTTCGCGTGTGGTGTCGAGCAGGGCGAGGTTGGTCTGTGGGGTCGGGAAGTCGGGTGCCGAAACCTGCGTGAGCGCAAACGACAAGATGCGTTCGGCCGAGCGAATGAGCTGCTCGCGCGGCATGGAGCCGCGGTTGGCTTCGAGCCAGCCGCGCCAGAAGCGCGTGAGCTGGTCGCCCATGTGACCGGTTTCGACTCGGCTGCGGTCGCCCAACATGATGTAGGTCTTGAGCGCGTTGTAGGCGTCAGAGACGTTGCTGACCGAGGCGGCGGAGTACACGCCCATCGGTTCGGGGTTGGCGTTGTTGGTCTTGGCGGGCGTGGGGCTGCCGTCGGCGGCGCGGGCCAGCGGTTGCAACTGCGCTGCGTTGAGGTTGACCTCGCTCAGGTAGCTGGCAATGGCGGCGGCGGTGGGTTTGAGCATCACCTCTTGCAGGCCGGCCAGGTAGGTGGCGCGCAGCTTTTGTTCGATGGCCTCGCCCTGGTAGAGACCGAGGGTCAGCGACCAGGGGCGTTCTTCACGGTAGCGCTGCAGCTGGTCGACACGGTCTTGCACGATCTCCAGGGCTTCGAGCCGGGACGCGAGGTCGATGCGGCCTTCTTGCAGCTTGATCGCCTTGTTGAGATCGGCCTGCACATTGGCCACCAACTGGCGGTTGCCCACGTAAGACCAGGTCCAGCCGGCGAGCATGGCGCCCAGCAGCAGCGCGCCGCCAAAGAAGGCGGCATAACGCCAGCGCAGCTTGGCGCGGCTGGTGTACTGCTGCACCAGGTTGCGGTCGGCAAAGACGACCTTGGAAAAGAGGTCGCGCAGGAAAAAACCGTTTTGTGCCACCACCGCAGCGGTGGGCGCCGAGCCGACCGCCGGCGTGAGCCCGAAGCGCTCGGCCACACGCTGGCTGGCGCGGCCGGTCGACTGGCCCTCTTGCACCGCGCTCGTGAAATAGAAGCCACGGAAGATGGGGCGGAACTGGTACGGGTTGTCTTCGAACAGTGTGGTGATGAAGGTGCGCAGCGGCGCCTTCAATGCGGTGAATTCAAGCGGGAAGGTCAGCACGCCGGGCGGCAGCTTCTCGCCGCGGTGCATTGACATGCGGGTGATCGAAGCCTCTTTCAGCCCGTCGTTCAGCTCGTCGAAGTGACGGTCGAAGCTCGCCACCACGTCGGTCTTGGCCGAGGGGTCGTAGGGCAGGGTGGCGCCCCACACACGCTCGCGTTCGTCGCGGTCGCGGTCTTCAAAAAATTCGGCAAACCCGGAGATCAGGTCGGCTTTGGTGAACACCACATAGACCGGTGCAAACACTTCGAGCTTTTCGGTCAGCTCTTGCACCCGCTGGCGCAACTGTTTGGCCAGCGTGATGGCGAACTCGGGCCGGTTGGCCGACAGCTCGGCCAGGCTGGCCGCGATGATCACGCCGTTGAGCGGCGCCTTGGGCCGGTTGCGCTTGAGCAACGAGAGAAAGCCGAGCCATTCGTCGCGGTCTTCTTCGTGCACCGAGTAGCGCCCGGCGGTGTCGAGCAAGATGCCTTCGGTGGTGAAAAACCAGTCGCAGTTGCGGGTGCCACCAATGCCTTGAATGACCGAGGAGGTTTTGTCGGAGAAAGGAAAGTTCAGCCCCGAGCGAACCACCGCCGTGCTCTTGCCGGCGGCCGGGTTGCCGATCACCGCGTACCAGGGCAGGTCGTACAAGGCGGCCGAGCCCGAGGTGAGGCCGAGCTTGGAGGTCTTGATGGTCTTGACGGCCTCGTGCATGCGCTCGCGCACAGCCACCATCTCGGCGCGGCTCTCCTTGTTGGGGGCGGTCTTGATGGCGCGCTCGGCTTCGGCGTCCATCGCCGACTCAAGTTTTTGCGCGGCCTTGTTGGCCTTCCAGCGGCGCACCGCCCAGACGATGAGCCACACCACGAGCAGCGCCACCAGAATGGCCACCGCCCAGATGGCGCCGACCTTCAGCGTGTCGGCTCCGAGAAAGAGCAGCGCCGCGAGCGCCAGCAGGCCGATCACGGCGAGCGTGCGCGTGTCGAGAAGAAACTGCCAGATTCTTTGCATGGGAAGAGATGTCCGTTCGGTATTTTTAAGCAGCCGGCGCGGGCGCAGCGGGGGTGGCCTCGGGCGCCGCCACAGGCGGTGTCAGCACCACCGCAAAGCGCTCGAAGGCAGGAAAGGCGCCCAGCACCAGGGCCGGTTTTTGCGAATCTTGCACCTGGCTGGCCGTGAGGGCCACGCAGGTCAGCAGGCGGGCTACACCCAGGTCGCCACAACCCACACCGAGGCGCAGGGCTTGCTCGCTGGCGTCGAGGTGGGGTAGCAGCTCTTGCAGTGTTTCGTAAACCTCGCTGGTGCGTGAGGCGCGGTGGTCGGCATCGCTGGTCATGTGTTCCACCAGAGCCGGCTCCCAGCCGCTGGCCTTGAGCGCGTCGGTGGCGGTTTGCAGCAGGGTCTGCGGGCTCACGCGGCCCGAGGCGTCGGCCGATTTGTCGCGGCGCATCAGGTTGGCGCGAAACAGCCTGGCTTGGGCCGGCTCGGCTTCAGGCGCTTCGGGCCAAGCGGGCGAGGCAAGCAGCAGCGTGGCCGCCGCTTCCCCGGGCACCCGGCCACGCTGGTTGTTGCCGGAGAAAAGCTCTTTGGCTACCGCCATGGCGGTGGTGTCGCTCTCGCTCAGCAGGCTGTCGGCGGCCAGCGCCCACAGCAGGCCGGGCGCCTTGTCACGTTGCCATTGCAGAAGCTGCTGGTCCA
Source organism: Rhizobacter sp. (assembly GCA_046598195.1). Classification (GTDB taxonomy): domain Bacteria; phylum Pseudomonadota; class Gammaproteobacteria; order Burkholderiales; family Burkholderiaceae_C; genus Rhizobacter. The sequence goes on from JBKJJF010000171.1 coordinate 15,198, forward strand.
TCAGCAGCCAGAAGGCCTCGGCACTCACGACCGGGTGCACGTGCAGCTGCACCGCGGGGCGAACGTTGTGGGCCATGGCGCGCGACTGGCCGGCGGCTTGCAGCCCGGCTTCGATGTGGGCGTCGAACAACTGCTCCAGCCAGGCGCCAGCGGCTTGTTGCGACTGCACTGACCAGCGCGCCGGGATGGCGACACGGATCGCCACCGTGGGCGGCAAGGTCGGGGCTGCGGATTTGTTGCGCGCCGAAGGTGGCGGTGCGGCGAGTGCTGGCCACTGCGCTTCGAGAGCCTCTTTCATGGCGCCTGCGGCGGCCTCCAGTAGCGCGAGCGCGCGCAGCACTTCGGTGGGCGCTTCGTAGCCGGCCCAGGCTTCGGGCTTGGCTTTGGCGAGTGTGTCGACCGTGCTGGCCAAGGCGCCGGCCAACTCATCGGTCGAGAGGTCGGGCATGGGGGCGGTGAAGACGGCGATGCCGTCATCGTCTTTGAGTTGTGCGTCCAGGTCGGGCTTGCACTCGCCCGACGCGATGCTCATCTGCGCAGCGCTCCATTGGCTGCCCGCGCGCACCTGAACGGCGCTGGCCAACACCCTGACATGCGCACTGCGCTCGTTGGCCGCGGTATGGGCAGCTGCCGCCGGTTGTGCCGTTGTTGGCGCTGCGGGAGCGAGCGCCGCTGGCGGCGCGGCCGCGTAGCTGCGCAAGCGCTTGACAGCCCACAGCGTTAACACCAAGCCGGCCGTCAGCACCAGAGGCAACACACCGAGGTGGAGGGTGAGATCCGTGGCGCTCGGGTCGACCTGCGCCGACTGCCAGCGCCACATGGTGGTCAACCACACGAGCGCGGTGATCACCAGCAGCAGCGCGAGGATCTTCCAGACTTTGGCCATGGGTTCAGGCAGCGGGCGCGCAAGGCGCCGTCAGACAACAAGCAGGCGGCGTGTCGACAAGACGGCGCCGGAGGAGAAATCAGACGGGGGTGTCAGCAGGCGTCGGTGCTGACCGACTGAGATGAGAGCAGCGTGGCGCCACAGGCGGTTTTGTCGCCGTGACGCGCGGCGGCTTTGCCGTCGACGATCATGGTCGGGTCACCGCTGACGATCACGGTCGTGCCGCCATGGCCCTTCTTGGGGCAGGTGACTTTGTCGCCCACACGGGCCAGGCGCTTTCCGTGTGTGTCGGTCACACCCGAGGCTTCAACGACCACTCCGCCATGGTCTGTTTTGTCGCCCAACACGATGAACGGACGTCCCATTTTTTTCCACTCCCTATGCCAAATTTTTGGCGTGCAAACCACATGGATCAGAGCGGTCGAGTCTAACGGCTGAGGCCCCTGTGTCAGCCCCCCACCTTCGGGCGAGACGCAACGGGTTTTCTCAGCTCCACGTGGCCCAGATCGGCGTTTTGCCAGCGTCCGCCCCATGTGAGGCCGACACGTTGTGCAACCTCTCCGTACAACTCGTAACCCTTCGCCGCCCACGGGTCACGCTCGCTGATCACCAGCTTGCCGGCGCGCATGAACGCACTGTCGGCGGCCAGGCCGTGCTGGTGGTAGCTCTGCCAGGCCACGGCGTTGGTCACGTGTGCGCCCATGCTGGCCAGCTGGTTCTGGCGTTCGGGGCTGCGATAGCCTTCGAGCAGCGCCATCTCGTAGCCGTGTTCGTCGCGCATCAGACGATAGGCGAGCAGCAGGCGCTGGCGGAATTCGGCGTCGAGCAGATCCCAACGGCGGTCGGCGCTGGCGAGCTGCGGGCGAACCCGTTCCACCTCGGCGGTGGTGAACACCTCCGGTGGCAGAGGCGGCGGCGGTACCAGTTGTTCGCCTTGCAACAGCGCGGCGACCACGCTGTCGGGTTGAGCCGTCGAGGTGTCGTCAAAAGCATCCAGCGTGTGCCAACCCCTCAGGGAAAATACCAGCAGCGGTGGCAGCGCCAGCACCGCGACCGCGGCCGTGACGATCCACCCGTGCCGCCGCAACCAGCGCTTGCCACCCATCGCTGCGTGGCCTGCATGGGCGAGGCCTTGCCGGGCGTTGTGGCCGGCGCTCTGCTGCGCGGTCTGACGCGCACCCGCCAGCCGTTGCCCGGCGCGCGAGATGCGTGCGGCCACCTGCTCCCGAAACGTGGGGAGCAAAAGCAGGGCCGCCAGCACGCAGGCCAGCACGAAGTACGCCACGATGGCAATCCACATCATCTTGTAAGCAAGGTTTACCAAGCCCCCCATCGGGGCGTTGTCGCCCGCAAGGGGCTCTCTAGAATCGGCGGGTGCTTGCGCATTCCGCGCACTTTGCCGACCCCGGGGCGGCCTTCATATTCAGCTCCCATGAACCAGCCACAGAACCCTGTCCCGCCCCGCGGCGCCCGCCCCCAACTGTTCAAAGAGCCGTCTGTCAAGCCGGCCGTATCAAGGGCGAAGCACCATGCCGACTTCGGGCCGAGCATCTTAGCCACGATCGACGGCAAACAAGCGCGGTTTGCCACGCCGCGGGATCACATCTCGGCCAAGCGCGTGATGCTGATGGGTGTGTTGGCGCTGGTGATTGCCGCGGCCTACGTGGGCGTGAAGTTCAATGCGTCGCGCCAAGCTGCCGTGCCGGAAGCGGCGCCCACGCCGGCGTTGCCTGTTGCGGCCGCACCGGCAACGCCGGTTGTTGCGAGCGCCGCTGAAGCTGCCGCATCGGCGCCCTCGACAACCGTGGCGCAAGGCGGCGCCGCCATCGAAACGGTGGCGCAGCCTGTTGTGTCCGCGTCCGCCCAAGCGGCGGGTTCCGCACCGAACGTGGCGACCAGCCTCAACAACATCCAGCTCGCACTCAACATCTCGGAGCCGGCTTCTGCGAAGAAAGACAGCAAAGTTGCGGGCAAAGAGCCTTTGTCGTACCGCGGTGCGGCTCCGGCGTCTCCCGGCCCCGCCAAACCCGTGACCAAAGCTGCACCGGCGCCAGACACCGTCGCCGATGCCGACCTGCTGGCTGCCATGTTGCCCCACCTGAAGCGCAACGCACCTGCACCTACGAGCCCCGACTACGAGAAGCGCTGCGGCAAGATGACCGGCGATGCCGCGGTGGATTGCCGCGCTAAGTTTTGCAATGGGCGGCAAGGGGCGGATGCGGCTTGCCCGGTGGCGGCTCCGGCGCAGCGCTGAGACCTCACTTCTGTCAGACCTTCATGAGATCGAGACGAGGTGGGCCGTCTTTTCTGCGTCGTTTTGAGCGTGCCCATCGGGGCGGCACTGGATCGAGCAGGGCCTCGGTCGCAGCCTGGGTCAGGGTGGTGGCGTTCCGCCCGGTGCGGCGCCTGATCCGGGAACTCAAGGCAGGGTGATGGTCACGTGCGCTGCTTGCGGCGCGAGCTTCACGACATCTTGATACGGCGCCAGATCGCGTTCGGTGTTGCGTGACAACTGCCAGCGCAAACCGGTGAAGGCCAGCACACCGAGCAGCGCAAACACCGAGGCGATGACCCACAGCGGCACTTCGTTCTTGAGTCGGTTGGTCACCTGATCGGGTGGTGCCCAATGCGGCGCAAAGGCGGCGCGCGAGCCCCTCAGGTGCGCAATCTCGTCGCCCAGGCGGGCGGTCAGGTAGTTCAGCTTCTCGCTGCCTTCGATGAGGTACTTGCCCTGGAAGCCCATCAGCAGGCACATGTGAAAGACCTCAAGGATCTGGATGCGCGAGTTGCCTTCACGCCGCAGCGTTTCGAGCTTGACGAAAAACTGCTCACCCGCGAGCTGCTCGCCGAAGAATTGCAGCTGTAGCGGCTGGCGCTGCCAGGCGTCGCGCACTTTGAACTGCGACATCAAAATGAGCTCATCGACGGTGGCGCAAAACGCGTACTTGCACAGATGCACGTCTTCTGCCGAGCTGCCGAGCTTGGTGGCGCCACGCTCCAGGCCGGTGAGGAACTCTTTGATGTGCGAGCGGAAGGTGTCTGCATCGCTCGGCCCTTGTTTGGCGCGCAACAAGAAGAGCAGGTAGAAGCCGTCGTACATCAGGTCAAGCAGCGTGCGCGCTTCGCGTGGCGTGCTGCCGCTGGTGGGCTTGAGTGGGCTGGCACCACCGGCGTTGAACAGTGACGGAGGTTGCGTGGCTTGGGCGTTCATGCGTTGATCGCGATCAGTTCAAGTTTGAGATCCGCAATGCCGCCGGGCACATAAAGCGAGACGGCCTGCGCTTGCAGCATGCGTTCGTAGAGTGCGCCGCGCGGCTCGACCGCAAAGTAGTAGCTGCCGGGGCGCACCGGAATGGCGGCGGGTACCTGCGGCGCATGGGTAATCGGCACTCCGGCCATGGCCGAGAGAACCAGCTTCTCCACGTCTTCGGGGGCGCCGATCTTGAAGCGCAGCGGCACGGCTTCGACGAGTTCCGCCGGCGGCATGGAGGCGCTGACCCCGAGGTAGAGGTTGGTCGCGGCCGTGATCTGCTGGGCGTCGAGCCGGCCTTGGTGGAACGAAGGGCGAACTTCCGACAGCGCGATGGCGAAGTAGCGGGTCGAGATCACCGTCTCCAGCAGCTCACGAATGATGTGGTCGAGCTTGAAGAAGGCCGTGCCGGGGTTGGCGTGGTCATACGCTGGCAGGTCGGCCAACGTGAAGCCTTTGGAGAAGGTCATCAGTGCGCCGGCAAGTTCAAGCAGGCGCTGGAACAGGCGCTCGGGTGGCAGGCCGGGGTGGCGCATCAGGTGCGACAGCGACGCGTAGGCGGCACTTGCGGTGTGCAGCAGCCAAAACGAGGCCACGTCGCCAGAGCGGAACTCGATGATGTTCTTCGACGGCTCGCGGTGAAAGCCATAAAGCGCATCGACCTTGGCCTGCAGCACATCGAGCAGGCGGCGCAGGTAGAGAAACATCACCGGCGAGGCCTGGATGGTGAGCGACGGTGGCACATAACGCGGGTCGAGCTCGAAGCCGCCGGTGGCATTACGCCGTACCCGCAGCACCGGCATGGTCACCAGGTGACCGCGTGGCTCGTGTTCGGGCAGCAGCTTCACCGATTTGCCCAACACGCTGAGCTGAGCGGCGGTGGCATCGGTGAACTGGTCTTCAACGTCTTTCTGGACTTGGTAGTAGCGCGTGGCCGTGTCGGCCTCTTCGCGGGTGGGTGCGAAGTTGCTGCCGTTGGCTCGCAAGGGAGCGGTGGCGGCGTGCAGCACCACCTCATTGCCTTGCGCAAAAGCCGAGTCAAGGGCCAAGGGAGCGGGCAGTTCGTCTTCAGCAGGCGCGTTGTAGAACTCGCCATCGGGCAACACCATCTGCAGCTCAAGCAGGCGCAGGCGGCCGGCCTGCAGTGCATCGGTGTCGACCTTGATACTGCGCACGCCCCAGGCGTAAGGGTGCAGGCCGCGGACGGCTTGCGCCAGGCGCCACTCGTGATAAGCGTCTTGCTGCTGGAAGTGCTGCGGCCGCAGGAAGAGGCCCTCGCCCCACAGAACCTTAGGTGTCGGAATCAAGTTCTACCTTCCAGCAAAAGTTGCTTACTTGACGGCGCAGGCCGTGCTGTTGAGTTTCATGGCGGCGCTTGTCACGCCAACGGGTTCACCTGACGCGACGCTGAGAGTGCAGGCGTGGGCCCCCAGCACGAAGCCTTGGTCAAGCTGAAAGGTCTCTAGCTCGAAGGCGTAGCGCCAGCGTTGCGGAGCAGGTGCGCGAAAGAGCGCGACCACACCCACGTGCGTGGCCTCGCGGGCCCAGCGTTCGCTGATCTGCTGTTGGTGACCAGGGAGCAAGACGATCTCGCGACTTTCTATGAGTTCGTCGGCGAGCGTTTCTTTCTCTTTGGTGTTGTTACCAAAAGTTTCATATGGCGCGTTCAAAAATGCAGTCGTGCTGCGCAGCTTGTAGATTCGAACGACCAGCGAGAGGGAGCGCCCAGCTGCATCGACGTTGAGCGAGTCGCTCGCGGCGAGGCGTAATTTCATGCTTCTCGCCGGCTTGGCCGACTCGGGTAACTCCGGTGTTTGAGGAAGCTCAGGCTTCTTGAAGCCAATGGTTTCAAGTGCCTTGTCACCCATGTTGCCGAGCCCTTCACCCAGCTTGCTGGCGGTTTCGCAACCTGCCAACGCAAAGGCCATGCAGAGCGCTGCCGCGTGAGTCGATCGCCTTGTGGGCAGCATGCATCGCTTGATCATCTTGGACTTCAATCGCGCCTTGTCTCTTGCCTGCCAGCCCCACGGCGACGTGCCGCGAGGCCGCTGAGTTTAAAGGCGCACAGTACCGATTTGTCGCCCTGACCCCCAGGAGAGGGATGACCTGATCCCTTCCACTCGGTAACATCAAGTAATCCCAGCGGGCATCGCAGAGTTTTACGATTTAATCTGGCTTTGATGCAAATGGTTTCGTGGTTTTCCACGTGGTTTTATGAGCTCGCCACGCGAGCCGAATCGAGGGAGTGGTTGGTGAAGTTTTCTGTCCAGCGTCTGCAGCGGCCCTTTGCCGCATGTGTTCTAGCGAGTGGGTTGCTGTTTATTGGCGCCTGTTCCAGTGCCCCCAAGCCGATGGCGGCGATCATGCCGGCGACCTATGCCGAACTGATGGCGTCTGCCGAAGACGCGCATCGCAAGGGCGGTGTGGTTGAGGCTATGGGTTTTTATGAAAAGGCCACCAAGGCCGACCCGTCCAAGAAACAAGCTTGGGCTCGCATTGCGCAAGCGCAGTTTGACGCGCGCAACTATGGTTCTGCGATCACCGCAGCCCAAGAGGTTTTGCAGCGTGACACCACCGACGTCACCGCCAAAAGCATCATGGCCGTGAGCGGTCTTCGTGTGTCGGCCAACGCGCTTGAGCAACTTCGGCTGGCCAACGCATTGGGCGGGAGCACCCGTGACGAAGCCCAAGCACTTGCGCGCATCATGCGTGACGCACTGGGTGAATCGATTCTTCCCCCACCGGGCCCTGGAGCCACGCCGACTGTGACCGACAAGCCTGTTGTCCGCCCACCCGTTCGCCGCGCGGCGCCTGAAGCGGCGCCAGCGCCCGCTCCGGCAACCGAACCCAAACGCAATCCGTTCGACGCCCTCAAGGGCTGAGATTCACGCCGTCTGCACCCCAGAGAGGACATCATGGCCAAGAAAGAAAGTGTTCAGAAGCGCCTCGAGCGTGTTCGCCCCCCACGGGTTCAGCTCTCCTATGACGTGGAGATCGGCGATGCGATCGAAAGCAAAGAGTTGCCGTTCGTCATGGGCGTAATGGGCGACTTCACCGGTCAACAAGACCCTGATAACCCGCTGCCCAAGCTGAAAGAGCGCAAGTTCGTCAACGTGGATCTTGATAACTTCGACGAAGTACTCGGTGGCATGGCGCCCAAGGCCAGCTACCGCGTCAAAAACCAGCTGAGTCCCGATGGGGGCGAGTTCGCCGTCAATTTGCAATTCAAGTCACTCGATGACTTCAGCCCCGAGGCTGTGGTTCAGCAAGTTGAGCCGCTGCGCAAGCTGCTGGAGGCTCGCACCAAGTTGTCTGACCTGCGCAACAAGCTGGCGGGCAACGACAAGCTCGAAGACGTGTTGAGCGAAGTGCTCAGCAACACCGAGAAGCTCAAGCAGTTGGGCCAAGAGGCCGGCAAGGATCAGGAGTAAGCCATGACCGCAGCATCGCAATCCACTGGGCAGGCAGCAGCCGGCACGACCGAGCTGGGTTTGCTCGACGACATCGTTGCGCAAAGCAAGGTCGCCAAGACCACGACCGAACACAACCGCGCGAAAGACATCATCGGCGAGCTCGTCAAGGAAGTGCTGCAAGGCACGGTGGTGATTTCTGACAACCTGTCGGCCACACTGGATGCGCGTGTGGCCGAGTTGGATGCACTTATTTCGGCGCAACTGAGCGAAGTGATGCACGGTGCCGAGTTCCAGAAGCTTGAGGCTTCGTGGCGCGGACTGCACTACTTGTGCAAGCACACCAGCACTGGTGAGCAGATCAAGATCAAGGTCTTCAACACCACCAAGAAAGAGTTGGTGCGTGATTTCAAGACAGCGATTGACTTTGACCAGAGCGTCCTGTTTAAGAAGGTTTACGAAGAAGAGTTTGGAACGTTTGGCGGGGCACCGTTCGGAACACTCATTGGAGACTTCGATATTGGCCGCCAAGCCGAAGACATTTACTTTGCAGAGCAAATGGCTCATGTGGCAGCAGCTGCGCATGCACCATTCATTTCAGCGGCATCGCCAGAGTTGTTTGGCCTTGAGACGTTTACCGATATGAGCAAGCCTCGCGATCTTGCCAAAGTATTCGATACGGTCGAGTACGCGAAGTGGAAGTCATTCCGCGAAACGGAAGATTCGCGATACGTTGGTTTGACATTGCCACGGTTCCTCGGCAGATTGCCATTTGACCCAAAAGACGGCGTAACCACCGAGGGATTTAATTTCCTTGAAGATGTGAATGGCACGGATCACTCCAAGTACCTTTGGATTAACGCGGCCTACGCTTTCGGCGCCCGTCTTACGGCCGCTTTTGAAACGTATGGGTGGTGCGCGGCTATCCGAGGTGTTGAAGGTGGCGGGTTGGTCGAAGATTTGCCCACGCATACCTTCCGAACAGATGATGGTGAAGTGGCGCTGAAGTGCCCGACAGAAATCGCCATCACTGATCGAAGGGAAAAGGAGTTAAGCGACCTCGGGTTTATCCCGCTCGTTCATTGCAAGAACACCGATTACGCAGCTTTCTTCGGCGCGCAGTCAGCGCAGAAAACAAAGAAATACGACACTGATTCAGCAAATGCAAATGCGACTTTGTCCTCGCAACTTCAGTACATGTACTCGGTTTGCCGGATTGCGCACTATATGAAGGCGATGATGCGTGACAAAATTGGCAGCTTTGCTTCTGCTAGTGATGTCGGTGAATTTCTGAATCGGTGGATTTCACAGTATGTGACGACGGATCAGAGTGCGTCACAAGCAACGAAAGCCAAGTTTCCGCTTGGTGCAGCATCTATTGAGGTGTCGGAAGTTCCTGGGCGACCTGGAGTGTACCGAGCGGTTTCGTTCGTCCGTCCGCATTTCCAATTGGACGAACTTTCAGTGTCATTGCGTTTGGTCGCGGAATTGCCATCCGGTGGCAAGGGTTGATATTAACTAAGGGAAATAAAGATGAAAGATATATACGTTGAATTTGGTACTAGCTCGGATATTTTGGGCGAAACTGAAGACAAGGCTTTTAAGTCAAAAAGGGCAATCGAAGTAACTTCGTTCACCCACAAGATTACCCAACCAAAATCGTCGACGGCTTCGAGTGCTGGTGGGCACACTGCAGAACGCACTGAGCACGGTGAAATGATTTTCACCAAAGACATTGATTCGGCATCTGCGAAACTCTGGCAAGCCTGTTCAGCAGGGTCTGTCTACCAGAAGGTGATCATCAGCTTTTTCCGAGCTACCGGTGGCATGGACAAAGTTGCTGCCGGTGCAACAAATAGCCGCACGAACTACCTGACGATCGAGTTGAGAAACGTGCTGGTTTCGTCGGTCAATACAAACATTTCCAGTGAATCAGAGCTGCCATCAGAGACCTTTGGTCTGAAGTATGCCGCTGTGAAGTGGACCTACAGAAAATCTGACATCAAGGGTGCAGGAACCTCTACTGTTGCCGCAGAAGGCGCTTGGGATCTGTCGCAAAACATTGCAGCGTACTGATCTCGGCTCAATGATTTGACATGGGGGCGGCTGATGCCGCCTCTATCTTTTAGGATTGCGCGTGGAAAGGTTTACCCCCTCTTTGTTGGATCGATTATTTGAAGAAAGTGACTTGCGCTCCGCAAGTCAAGCAAATAGCGGTGTATCCATCGAAGAAATGAAAGCCTGCGTTGGGCGCGATATTGAAGCTTTGCTGAACACCCGAGCCGGGTGCGCGCCGGATCTCATGAATCAATTCCCATTCGCACGGGAATCAATTGTGAATTTCGGAATTCAGGATTTCGCTGGCCTGACCTTGAACAGCGCAGTCGACAGGCAGAAAATATGTCAATCAATTCAAGACACCATCCGGCGGTTTGAACCGCGGCTCAAGAATGTGGAAGTCTCGCTCGCGGAGATTGCTGAAGGCCAGCAGAGCCTTAAGTTCTCGGTCACGGCGCTATTGGCTTTGGATCCGGCGATTGAAGCCGTCAGTTTTGACGCCTTCCTTTTGCCGGTAACCAAACAGTATTCGGTTTCAATGTCTCGTAGCGCGTCTGCTTCGCAGAGGACGGCACGTCATGGATGATTTACTTGCGCATTACGAGCGAGAACTTGCCTTCCTTCGTCGCGATGCGAATGAATTCTCTCGGCGCTATCCTAAGGTGGCTGGTCGCCTTCACCTTTCAGGCGGCGTTGCGGAAGATCCTCACGTTGAGCGCCTGATTCAGTCGTTTTCGCTGCTCACGTCGCGTGTTCACAAGCGTCTGGACGACGACTTTCCTCTTGTCACCGAGTCGCTCCTGGACGTTCTTTACCCGCACTACTTGCGGCCTTTCCCGTCTTGTTCCATCGCCCAGTTCGACATCGGATCGGCCGCTGGTCAGATGAGTAAGCAGACGACCATTGAGCGCGGTGTATCACTCTCCACGCGTCAAGTTCGTGGCGTGAACTGCAAGTTCCGTACCGCCTATTCGGTCAACCTGGCTCCGATCAAGGTTCGCGCCGCCGGTTATCGGCACGCCATCGTCGCGCCAGATGGAACCCGGCTCCCGCCAACCGCCACCGCTGTTATCTCCATCCAACTGGAAATGCTCTCCGCGCAGATGCCTTGGTCGGCAATGCCGGCAGCACTGCGTGTCTATCTTGATGGTGAGCCGTCCCAGGTGAGCCTGCTGCGCGAAGCGCTGTGCAACAAAGTCGTGGCCGTCATGATGCAAACCACGTCGCACGGCCCGTGGTCCGGGCCTCACTCAGAGCGCCCAGAGTTGGTTGGTTTCGAAGACAACGAAGCACTGATCGACTACGACGAGCGCTCCCACCCGGCCTATCGGCTATTGACAGAGTATTTTTCGTTCCCAGAGAAGTTCAACTTTATCGATTTACCGTTACCGCGTGTAGCCATTCCTACGGCCGTCATGGATGGTGAAGAGTCTAATGTTGGTCGCACCCTCACGCTCCACTTCGCGCTCTCGGGCATGCGCTCTGACTCTGACCAAGCCCGCCTGCTTGAATCCGTCACCGCACGCAACTTCGCACTAGGCTGTACCCCGGTCGTCAACCTCTTTGAGCAAAACGCCGACCCCATTCGCGTTACGCATGCTGCGGTGCAGTACCCGGTGGTGGTCGATTCGCGTCGCGCGTTTGGATACGAGGTGTATTCCATCGACAAGGTGTTTCGCGTGAAGCAAACGCCGCACGGCGAATCAATCGACGAGTTTCGCCCGTTTTTCTCACTCCATCACGGTGACCTGCTTGGACAGGGCGACAGCATGGGCAAGAGGCCGCCGGGGCGCTATTGGCATGCGCAGCGCGACGATACGGTGGCCGCGATCAGTCCCGGGTACGAGCTGGAGATGTCGATCGTGGACATTGACTTTGAGCCAGCTGCGCCGCGAACCGACACGCTCTCGATCCAGGTGACTGCGACCAACCGTGACCTGCCTAGTCTCTTGGGGTTTGGCACTGCTGGCGGTGATTTTTTCATGGAAGGCGGCAGCATCGCGCGTGAAATTCGCATGTTGCGCAAACCGACGACAACGCAATGCTTCGCACGAGGCAAGGGCAGCTTGTGGCGCTTGGTTTCGCACCTGTCACTAAACCACTTGTCGCTCAGTGGGCGCGGAGTTGATGCCTTGAAAGAGTTGCTGCGACTCTACGATTTACCGCAGGACGCGGCCAACCGGCGGCAGGTGGATGGCATGGTGTCGATCGACTTTGTACCGGCCACGGCGTGGCTTCAAGGCGAGCCCTTCGCCACCTTTGTGCGCGGCACCGAGGTGCGACTCACGGTGAATGAAGAGAGTTTTGTGGGCACGGGGCTGAGTCTCTTTGCAGCAGTGCTCGACCGCTTCTTTGGCCTGTATGTGCACATCAACAGCTTCACCCAGCTCACTGTGATTTCATCACGCTCACAGCAGCCGCTCTTCAAATGCCCACCCCGCAACGGCGCAACAGCACTGGTCTGATTGACCAGCTCTTTCACAACCCACACCGCTTCGAGTTCTTCCAGGCTGTGCGGTTGTTGGAGCGTTGGCTGGCCGACGAGCAACCTTCTGGCGCAGATCTGTTGCCCGCGCCGCTGCGATTTCGCAACTCGCTCTCGCTCTCGTTTCCGCCCAGCGAGATGGAGTCGTTGCTTGTGCGCTGGCGTGCCGATAAAAACCTTATAGAACGTTTGCCGCAGGCGGTGGAGCGCATAGAAATCACGCCCGCTTTCATGGGCTTGCTTGGTATGTCGGGTGCCTTACCGTTTGTCTACACCGAGCAAATATCTCAGCGTGAGATCTATCACAAAGACCTCGCCGCTCGTGCCTTTCTGGACATCTTTAGCAACCGCGCCGTTGCTTTGTTCTACGCCGCCTGGAAAAAAAGCCGCCTGCACCTGCAATACGAAACGGATCGCAAAAGCCGTTTCGCACCCATGGTGCTGGCACTGGCAGGTGTCGGCCAGACCTCGCTGAACGACCGCCTCAAGCCCAACGAA
>JBKJJF010000215.1:0-17878 GCA_046598195.1 Rhizobacter sp.
GAAACCTGCTTCGTCGAGCAGGCGGACAAACCCTTCGATGTCGACCTTGTAGCTGTTTTCGGTGTGAATGCGCTCGCCGCGCGCAAAGGCGCGCCCACCCCCGGCCCAGTGCACAGCGCAATCGGCCACCGCCTCCAGGTGCATCTCGATGCGCGAGGCGTGTTCGTTGAAGAAGGCACGGTGCCGCCAATCGCGCAATTGAAAGTCGCTGTCAATCAGGTGGTTGAGGTGGGCCAGCACATTGAGGTTGAAGGCCGCGGTGACACCGGCGGCGTCGTCATACGCCGCTTCCAGCACCGCCACGTCTTTGCGCAAGTCGACGCCGATCAGCAGCGCGCCGTCGTCTTGCAGCAGGTGGCGCATGCGGGTCAGCAGCCCGAGCGCCTGCGGCGGGTCGAAGTTGCCGATCGACGAGCCGGGGTAATACACCAGCCGCTTCTCCCACGGCACCTCGGGCGGCAACACAAACTCGGCCAACAAGTCGGCCGCCACGGCATGCACATCAAGCGCCGGCATCTCGGCGCGCAACCGGGCCACCGACTGGTGCAAAAACTCTTCAGAAATGTCGAGCGCCACAAAGCGCGCAGCGGCGATCGCTTCGCACAGCTCGCGCGCCTTTTCGCAGTTGCCCGCCCCCAGCTCGATCACCGTGCGGCCCGGCCCCAGGCGGCGCGCGATCTCGGCCCCATGGCACTGCATGATGGCGCGCTCGGTGCGCGTGGGGTAGTACTCGGGCAAACGGGTGATCTCTTCGAACAGCGCCGAACCCGCGGCGTCGTAGAAGTACTTGGGGGAGATCGTGGCCAGCGGCTGCATCAGGCCGTCAACGATTTCGCGCGTCGCGTCGAGCATGTTCTCTCCTGGGTGGGAACAAGGAGCCCGGTGGACTCTCAAAAGGGTGTAGCGATGATCGCCGCAGCACGGTGTGCTGACAAGACGCTGCCAGCCCCTGCCAAAGGTTGCCTCACGCGCGGGTCGAGACATCAACAGGGGTTTTTTATGACCAGTGCGGGCCGCGCGGCTGTGTGCCTTCGGGCACATAAGGCCAGTACAAGGCCTGTACCTGCACGTAACCCTCTTCCAGGTGTTTGCGCGTCACGCGGGTCACACCATGGGTCACCTGCAGGTATTCGAGCCAGAAGGTGGCCACGATCCAGGTGTTGACGACCAGGCGCTCCAGTGCCACCGGGCTGGCGATCAGGCGGCCCTGCTCGACCCTTTGTTGCAGCAGCCGGCGTGTGCGGTCATGCGAGCTTTGTGCGGCTGTTTTGTTGCGCGCGCGCAGCTCGGGTGCGATCTGGTAGAGCGTGGGTGCGTCGCGGTAGAAAAACCGCCACTCCCAGGCCAGCTTGAAAAACGCCATGATGCCGTCGTCATCGGTCGGGTCGCGCCCCTGCGCAGCGAGTTGCTGCTGGCCCAGCTCATCCAGCGCCTGCTCGAACTGGTCAAACAGCGCCAGCACGATTTGCTCTTTTTTCTTGAAGTAGTAGTACAGGTTGCCTTCGTTGATGCCCACCGTGGCGGCTATCTCGGCGGTGGTGACGGCCCCCGGGCCTCGCTCATTGAACAGGCGGCGGCATGTGTGCAGCACACGCTCGCGGGTGGTCGCTGGGGTCTTGCTCATGGCGCCGGATTGTCACCGCATCACCACAGCGCAGCAGCGGGCAAGCCCTGATGACGCGGTAAGGTGACCACCTTAGATTGCGGTAACTCCCGAAGGCACTGCCATGAACACACCCCTCCAAGGCCGCGTGGCCGTCGTCACCGGCGCGGGCAGCGGCATCGGCCGCAGCCTGGCGCTGCAACTGGCGGGGCGCGGTTGCGACCTGGCGCTGTGCGACATCGACCCCGAGCGCCTGGCCGAAACGGCGCATGAAGCCCGCGCGCTGGGCGTAAAGGTCAGCGAACACCCGCTCGACGTGGCCAACGCCAGTGCGGTCGCCGCCCTGCCCGCCGCGGTGCAGGCCGAACACGGCCGCGCCAGCCTGCTGGTCAACAACGCCGGTGTGGCGCTGATGGGCGAGTTTCAACAGCTCAGTGACGCCGACTTCCAGTGGCTCTTCGGCATCAACTTCTGGGGTGTGGTCAACATGACACGCGCTTTTCTGCCAATGCTGCTGCGCGAACCCGCGGCGCACGTGGTCAATGTGTCGAGCGTGTTCGGCTTTGTCGCCCCGGCGGGGCAGACGGCCTATGCGGCCAGCAAGTTTGCGGTGCGCGGTTTCACCGATGCGCTGCGCCACGAGCTGGAAAACACCTCGGTGCGGGTGATCGCGGTGCACCCGGGCGGCATCCGCACCCACATTGCCCACAGCGCACGCCGCGCCCACGGTGTCGACGAGGCCATGCAGCGCACCGCCGCCGACGCCTTTGTGCAAGCGGTGCACACCACGCCCGAGCAAGCCGCCGAGCGCATCTTGCGCGGGCTCGACCGCGGCGAGCTGCGCATCCGCATCGGCGCCGACGCGTGGGTGCTCGACCTGATGGCCCGGCTGATGCCGGTGCGTTACTGGGGCTGGTTGAAGCGGCGTGCGAAAAAAGCGGGGTTCAAGCAGGCCACACCCTCCGGGCAGTAGAAACCGCACCCGCAACCGGGCCAAAAGCCCGGCGTTTGAGCTGGCTCAAGCCTGCGGCACAGCCGCGCGCCGACAGTCAAAAAATGCCTGCCACCGCCTCGGAGCCCTCCACCCAGCAGCCCGCCCCCGAGTCCCGCAGCAGGGCCTATTGGGTGGGGCGGCCAGTGCCGACCGAGCGCCCCCTGCGCGTGCTCGCGCTGTCAGGCGGGGGCTTTCTTGGCCTGTACTCGGCCCTGGTGCTCGAAGGCCTGGAGGCACGTGCCGGCGAGCCCCTGGGGCGCCGCTTCGACCTGATCGCCGGCACGTCCATCGGCGGGCTGCTCGCGCTCGCACTGGCATTCGAGGTGCCGATGTCGCAGCTGGTGCGGCTGTTCGTTGAGCACGGCCCGGCGGTGTTTTCAAGCCGTGCCCTGCCCAGCGGGCCGGTGAGCCGCCTGCTCGACCTGAGCCGCTCGGTGTTCGGGCCCAAATACTCGGGCGACGCCTTGCGCGCTGCCTTGCACACCTCGCTGGGCGAGCGCCGCCTGGCCGACGCCGCCCACCGCGTGGTGGTGCCCGCGGTCGACGTGAGCCGCTGCCGCACCAAGATCTTCAAAACACCGCACGTGATGGCCTCGCGCGGCGACGGCAACTTTCGCGCCGTCGACGTGGCCATGGCCACCTGTGCCGCGCCGGCCTACTTTCCCGCGGTGCGCATGGGCCGCCGCTTGTATGCCGACGGCGGCCTCTATGCGGTGGCACCCGACCAGGTGGCGCTGCACGAGCTGGAGCACTTCATGGGGGTGTCGCTGGAGCGTGTGTCGATGCTCTCGGTGGGCACGGCGACGGCCAACTACCGCCCGGCCGAGGGTGTGAACGACGACGCTGGCGCCGTCGACTGGCTGGCTCGCGGCCGGCTCATCCTCACCCTCATCTCGGTGCAACAGCAACACGCGCAGGCCATGGTCGAAGACCGGCTGGCCGACCGCTACCTGCGGCTCGACGCGCCCTGGCCGGCCGACGCCGGCCTGGGCATCGACGTGGCCACCAAAAAGGCCACCCAGACGCTCAGCACACTGGCGCGCCAGACCCTGAGCGAAGCCGACCCGCGCCAGCTCGACGCCTTCATTGCGCCGCACCCCGAGCGCTTGCCCTGATCGGCGTCAAAGCGGGCCAGCGGGCCGCGCCAACAATGGCAATCGTCCACCCTCGCCCATCGATCACCGCCCGGCCCACCCAGGAGAGCCCCCCATGTACGACCGCATTCTTGTTCCCATCGACGGCAGCGCGCCTTCGCTGCGCGGCCTGCAAGAGGCGGTGGCCATCGGCAAGCAGATGGGCTCGCGGCTCGTCCTGCTGCACATCGTCGACAACTTCCCCATGCTGCTGGAGATGGCGCCCGCCCCCGCGTACGAGCAGACCCTGGGGCTGATGCGCGAGCGGGGCGAAGAGGTGCTGGCCAAAGCGCGCGGCACCGTGCTCGCGGCGGGCCTGGAAGTCGACACCCTGCTGCGCGACATCCAGCAGGAGACGGTGGCCGACACCATCCTCGACCAGGTGCGCCAGAGCAACTGCCAGCTCATCGTGATGGGCACCCACGGGCGGCGCGGCATGAAACGCCTGGCCATGGGCAGCGACGCCGAGCTGGTGCTGCGCGCAAGCCCGGTGCCGGTGCTGATGGTGCGCGAGCCAAGCCAAACGGCCTGAGAGGGTGAGAGTTTTTTAACGTCCGTTCGGGCTGAGCCTGTCGAAGCCAGCGCCTGTGCACGGCGCACCCTTCGACAGGCTCAGGGCGAACGGAGTGGGAAATCAAAAAACACTCACCCTCTGAGCGTGCAGATGCACAAACCCCCAGCAGTGCGCAGCGGCACGCCGCCTTCGCCTGGGCGTTTGGTGGCAGCTACCTGCTCGGGCCGCGGGTCGTTCTGCGGGTCGACCCTGGTGACAGCGGGGCTCATCTACCGGTTCTGAACAGCGCCTACATCAGCGCCTACATCAGCCCCTACATCAGCGCCACACCCTTGATCTGGGCGTGCAGCGCGTCACCCGGCTGCAGCGCCAGCGCGTCGCAACTTTTGCTGGTGATGCGCGCGAGCAGCGTCCAGCCCGGCCCGGCCAGCCCACTGCTCACCCGCAGGCGCAGGAGCGCGGTGGTGCGATCACGTTGCACCTCTTCCACCACCACCGGCAACACATTGAGGATGCTGGTTTCGCCCGGTGGCTGGCGCGCCACGCTCACGTCGCGCGCCAGCACACGCGCACGCACGCGCTCACCCGGCTGCGCATTCGCGCCGCCCACCCACAGCATGGCGCCATGGTGGCCGATGTGGGTGAGGCCGTGCAGTGCGTCGTGCTCCACCACCTCGGCGTCGATCACCACACCGGCTTCGTCTTGCCGGCTCAACGAAAGATCGGTGCGCGCCATCAACTCGCCCAACGGGCCGGCGGCCTCGACCTGGCCCTCGCGCAGCAGCACCAGGTGGTCGGCCAGGCGGGCGGCTTCGTCCATCGCATGGGTCACGTAGACGATGGGCAGTGACAGCTCGCGGTGCAGCTGCTCCAGGTAGGGCAGGATCTCGGCCTTGCGCGCGGTGTCGAGCGCGGCCAGCGGCTCATCCATCAGCAAGAGGCGCGGGCCGGTGGCCAGCGCCCGCGCAATGGCCACACGCTGGCGTTCACCGCCCGACAGGGTGGCCGGCGAGCGCGCCAACAAATGCCCGATGCCGAGCAGCTCGACCACGCTGTCGAGCGCGATGCGCTGCGACTCGCCGGCGCTGCGCTTGCGGCCGTAATGCAGGTTGCCGCGCACGTCGAGGTGCGGGAACAGCGCCGACTCCTGGATCACATAACCCAGCGAACGCTGGTGGGTGGGCACGAAGCGGCCGGTGGCGTCGTCTTGCCACAGCTCACCGTCAATCGCCACACGCCCTGCCACACGCTCCAGGCCGGCCAGCGCACGCAACACCGTGGTCTTGCCGCAGCCCGAGGGGCCGACCAGCGCGGTGATGCCTTGCGAGGGAATGGCGATGTGCACGTCAAGCAAGAAGCCCTGCCGCTGCCAACGCAGGCGGGCGTCGATCACCGTGCGGGCTCCGCGTCGGCTCGGCGGGGGCGGTTCACCACATACAGCGTCACCAGCACGGCCATCGCAAACGCCACCATGCCAGCCGCCAGCCAATGGGCCTGCGCAAATTCGCCCGCCTCCACGTGGCCATAAATCGCAACCGACAGCACACGCGTTTCACCGGGAATGTTGCCGCCCATCATCAGCACCACACCAAACTCGCCCACCGTGTGCGCAAAACCCAGCACGCTGGCGGTGATGAAGCCAGGCCGGGCCAGCGGCAGCGCCACGCTGAAAAACCGATCCCAGGGTGATGCGCGCAACGTGGCCGCGGCTTCGAGCAAGCGCTCAGGCACGGCCTCAAAAGCCTGTTGCAGCGGCTGCACCACAAAGGGCAGCGAGTAGATCACCGAGGCCACGACCAGGCCGCTGAAGGTGAAGGGCAAACGCCCGAGGCCCAGCGCTTGGGTGAGCTGCCCCACCGGGCCGTGTGGCCCCATCAGCAGCAACAGGTAGAAGCCCAGCACCGTAGGCGGCAGCACCAGCGGCATGGCCACCAGCGCCGCGAACAGCGGCTTCAGAGGCGAGCGTGTGCGCGCCAGCCACCACGCGAGCGGCGTGCCCAGCAGCAGGAGCAACAAGGTGCTGATCGCCGCCAGCTCGGCGGTGAGCCGCACCGCTGACCAGTCATCTGCGGTCATGCAGGCAGGCGGGCCTCAGTGCCCATAACCGTAAGCCTGAGTCACCGCCTTGGCCGGTGCACTCTTCAAGTACGCCAACAAGGCCAGCGCCGCGGGGTTCTTCTCGCCGCGCTTGAGCAGCACTGCGTCTTGGCGGATCTGGCCATACAACGACGACGGCACCAGCCAGTACGAGCCACTCACCGGCTTGCCCGGCACCACCACCTGCGACAGCGCCACGAAGCCCAGCTCGGCATTGCCGGTGGCCACAAACTGGAAGGCCTGGCCGATGCTCTCCCCCGTCACCAGCTTGGGTGCCAGGCTCTCATGCAGGCCACGTGCCTTCAGCACCTCGACCGCCGCGCGGCCATAGGGCGCGGTTTTCGGGTTGGCAATGGCGAGGTGGGCAAACCTGGCCGCCGCCAGCACCGCGCCCTGGTCATCCACAACACCCGGCTGCGCACTCCACAACACCAGCTTGCCGATGGCGTAGGTGAACTGCGTGTGGGGCACGGCCAGGCCCTGGGCGACCAGCTTCTTCGGGGTTTCGTCGTCGGCCGAGATCAACACCTCGAACGGCGCCCCGGCGACGATCTGCGAATAAAACTTGCCGCTGGCACCGACCGACATCTTCAGGCGGTGGCCCGTGGCCGCCGTGAAGGCTTCGCTCATGGCCGACATGGGCCCGGCGAAATTGGCGGCGACCGCCACCGACACCTCACCGGCACGCACGTTCAGTGCGAACGTTGCCAGTGCGGCAAGGGCCAAGGTGCGTGAGATCAGTTTCATCAAAGTGTCGGCTACCAAGCAGCGCCGTATCTTCGCCGATAAGCGGCTGCCGGGCGTGCAGCCACGCTTCGCGCATCCTGCGCAAACTCTCGTCAAGACGGGAGGGGAGTGCGTCTAAATCGGGCTGATCATGGTCGTTTCTTGGTTGGCGTGTGGGGCAATGGCATTCGAAGGACCGCAAGGCAACCTTGTCTGAATCAGCGCGCTGCGATCGTCCTTGTTTCCTTTCTGAGAAGGGCTTCGCCTTCGAGCGTGTGGACACCGACCTGGCAAACAGGCCCGACTGTTTTCTCAAGGTGTCACCCCCTGGGCAAAACGCGGGTACTTCTTGTCGACGGCCAGCCGATCTTCGAATCGGCGGTGATCTGCGAATGCCTCGACGAGACCAAGGCGCCGCAACTGCATCCGTGAGACGCTCTGGCGCGCGCTCGGCAGCGCGGTTGGATGGAATTCGGCTCGGCGGTGTTGAACGCCGTCGGCGCGTTCTACAACGCGCCCGATGAGGAAGCGGTCTTGGCCACGGTCACCGACATCCGAGCAGGTTCGAGCAGATCGAGGCCGAACTGAGCACCGGGCCGTACTTTGCCGGCGGGCGCTTCACGATGAGTAGATGCCGTGTTCGCACCGGTGTTCCGCTACTTCGACGTGTTCGCGCGCTTCGATGACTTCGGGTTCTTCGCCCGCCCCCCCAGTCAGCTCGTGCGCTTTCCCACCGTCTTCCAAGCCCACAGGCCCTGCAAAGCCGTGTCCAAGACGGCCCTGAGCCGACGACGTCTACTTCTTGCCCTCGACCGGCACTGCATCCAGCGGCGATTCGAAGGCGATGAAGAGAACGCACGGGACCGTGCTGGTGCACACGGCCGAGTGTTGGCGCTTGGCCGGGCCGTATGCGTAGGTTCCAGGCGTCATCACCACCGGCTTCTGGCCGTCGTAGGTGACATGGAGTTCACCTGCCACCAGCACCATGCGCTCGGCGGAGGTGTGCAAGTGGAGCGGGAGGGTCGACTTGCCAGGCACCTTGAGGAAAACGTCGACGTTGTCCTTCGCCGGGTCGCCATGCAGAACGGCGATGCCACACCCTTTGGGAAGGAACGGCGGGCAGGCGCCCCATTTGAGATCGGCGTCTCGCGCATTGCGCGTGACAGCCTCTTCGTGAACCGGGGCCTGGGCGTGAGCCAAGCCGCCGGAACAGACCAGCAAAAGCGACAACGAGAACCGCAACATCGCCTGGGATGCGCGGCCGATCGGGGTAGGTTGTGTCATGGTGATGATTCCTGATATGGCGGGTGGTTGAAAAATCAAACGGGATCGATGGGGGGGGTAAGGTGCCGGGCTCAGACGCGGACCACCTCGCCCTTGAGCGACCAGAGGATGGCGAGTACGTCGTTGCGGGTGCCAAGGTCGATGTCGTTCGACTCCAGCGCGGCCATCGCGTCGTCGACGACCGACACGAATTCCTGTTCGCTGATGTTCATGCCACGGTGCGTGGCAAGCATGTCGCGCCCGCTGTAGGACTCGGGCCCCCCCGCCCCGGCGCAGAAGAACTCGATCACCCGCTGCTCAACGCGGTCGAGGTTCTCGCTCGCCTCGTAGCGCGTCTTCACGAGCGGGTTGGCCATGTGGTTCTGGATCAGGCTGCGGGTGATCCGGGTGATGCCTTCTCGCTTGCCGAGCCGGTCGTACAGCGTGGGGGTGGCTTCGTTCATCGTGTGCTCCTTGGGTTAAGGTGGGATGGGAGCCGCCACGATGCCAAGGCGGCGTTCCTGAAACGTTCCTCGCCGCGCACCGGCTTGCCAGCGGTTGCGCCGGCCCGCACACTGGTTCGCATGGACACCCCTTCGCACCAAGACACCGGCGAGCCGCCTCTGCCGCTCACTGTTCAGTTGCTCGGCGGCTTCTCGGTCAACGTGGGCACCGCCACGCTGGCGGCCGAGCGCTGGCCCAGCCTGCGGGCATCGCACCTGGTTCAGTTGCTGTGCCTGCAGCCGCGACACCGAATGGCGCGCGAGCAGGTTGTCGATGCGCTGTGGCCGAAGCTCGATCCGGACGCGGGGGCGGCGAACCTGCGCAAAGCCACTCACCATGTGAGGCAAGCCCTGGGGCGCCACGACGCGATCGTGGTGCGCGGAGGCGAAGTCGCGCTGTGGGCCGACCGACTCGTTGTCGTTGACGCCGAAGTGTTTTCGCGCCAGGTAGACGCCGCACTGGCCCGGCGAGATGCCGCCGAGTGCGCGGAAGTCGCGCGCCAATATGCGGGGGTTCTGCTGCCCGGAACGAGGTACGAGCCGTGGACCGAGGCGGCTCGTGAACGGCTGCAGGCCCGCTATGTCGACCTTCTTCGCATCAGCGCCCAATGGGAGAAGCTCGCCCGGCTCGAACCTGAAGACGAGCCTGCGCACCGCGCCCTGATGCAGCGTGAGCTCGAGGCCGGCAACCGCGCCGCTGCCTTGCGCTGGTATGCGCACCTGCGAGAGGCGCTGCAGCAGTCGCTTGGCGTTGGCCCGGACCGTCAGACCGAAGCACTCTACGAGCGCTGCGTGGCCGGGCTCGTGCCCAGCGGCCCTGCGTTCGTCGGCCGTGCCACCGAGCTTGCGCAAACGCTGGCGTGGCTCGGCATGCCGGTGGACGAGCGGCCGGGCGGTGTCGCATTAAGCGGGCCGAGCGGCATCGGCAAGAGTGCCCTCGCGCGCGAGATCGCAGCACAGGCCACCGAGCGCGGGTGGGTGGTGACGCCCATCAAGGCGGCTTCCGGCGGCAGACCGTACGCGGTCGTGGTGGCAGTCGTCGAACGCCTGCTGCTCGCTGACCGCGGCCTGCTCGACCGGATTGGCACCGCGGCGCGCAACGTGCTCGCTGTGTTGAGCCCCGTCGCCGGGCCGGCCGACGCGCTGCCCGGGCCGCTCGGCCGCCATCAGGTGGTGGGCGCGCTCCGCCGCCTTCTGGTGGCCTCGGCTAACGGCTCCGATCTGCTGCTGCAAATCGACGACGCCCATCTGGCCGATGACGCCGACGCCAACGTGATGCTGCAGCTCATGAGTGCCGGCCCCCCGATCTGTCTGCTCGTCGTGATGCGACCTGCGGCGACGGAATCGACGCTTGCGCGCGGCATGGCCCGGCTTCGATCCGCAGGGGCACTGCAAGTGCAAGACATCGGGCCGTTGCCCGATGAAGAATGCCGCCGCCTGGTCCTGCGAGCCACCGCAAAAAGGTTCGACGATGCTCTGGTGGCGCGCGTGGTGTCAGCCGCCTGCGGCAACCCTTTCGCGGCGATCGAGCTTGCGCGAAGCGCAAGCTCGATCGGTGACGGCCGGCTTCCAGAGAGCGTCGCTGATGCAGTGCTCGATCGCCTGTGCGATGTGCCCGCAGACGCGCTCGGCCTGCTCAGGTGGCTCGCGCTGAGCGGCGACGGGTTCGACATCGCGACCGTCGAGGCACTGGCCGAAGCCGCACAGGCAATGCCAGTGGCGGCGCTCGACGCTTGCCTGCAAGCTGGCGTGTTGGTTCCGGCGGGTAGCCGCTATCGGTTTCGTCACGACCTTGTGCGACAGGCGCTTGTCGACCAGATGCTGCCGCACCGCCGTGTGAAGCTTCACCGCGAGATCGCACAACTGCTCGCGCAGCTGGACGCGGCTCCGGCGGACGTGGCACGCCACTGGCTAGAGGCCGGCAAACCGCGTGAGGCCGCGCCTTTCCTGTTGGCGGCCGCACGTGACGCGATGCGTCTGGCGGCCTTTTCCGACGCACTCCGACATCTAGCGCATTTGCTGATCGGTGAGTCAGCACACCCCGAAGGCTTGCGTTTACGCGCCGAGGCGCTCGACGCCATGGGCAACCCCGCCGCGCTGCCCGCGTACCGGCTTGCTGCACTGGCGGCCGACGAGGTCACGGCGCATGATTTGCTGGCCAAGGCAGCGCTCGCGCAGGTGAAGCAGGGCGATCCGAAGGGCGCACTGGTCCTGCTCGAAGGTCTGAGGCCGTCCAGCGTCGACGGCCGGCTGTCGGAGGCACTGGCGTACAGCGGTGCTGCGGCACTCGGCGCAACCGACCCCGCCATCGGCACTGCCAAGGCCGCCGAAGCACGGCGGCTGGCGCTGCAGTCCGCAGACACTGCGGCGATCGTCGTCGCGTCGTGGGCGCAGGCGGCAGCCGCACACGCACGCGGCGAGCTTCACCAGAGTGTGTGGGCCGACCTCCAAGAGACGAGCCATGTGCCGCATCTGGCGATGCGTGTCTTCGATGGCCACCTGTGCATCACCCAGCGCTTCCTGTACGGGGCGCACCCCTATTCAGAGGTCATCGCCTTTGCCGACGCCATGGCGACCGAGGCCCGTCGCCTCGGCGCGGCCCGCGGGCAGGCCTTTGCCACCACATTGCGGGGTGAGGCCGAGTGGCTTGCGGGCGACCTCGCCGGCGCGCGCCAGCACCTGCGCGAGGGGGCGCGCTTGCACCGTGCGATCGGCGGGGCGGTGGGCGAGGCCTTGTCGCTGCAGCGCCTGTCCGAGGTGTCGCTGCACGAGGGGCAGCGGGACGAAGCCCGCGTCCTGCTCGACGAAGCGCTCGACGTCGCGCGGCAGACGGACATCGGATTTCACCTGCTCGACCGGATCTACGGCACACGCATCACGCTGCACTCCGATGATCCGCAGGCGGCACTGCACGTGATGCAGGACGCGGCCGATTCCGTTCGCGGACCGCTGGAGACGTGTCCTGGCTGCCGCATCACGTTTGCCGTGCCGGCCGCGATAGCCGCAGCACGTGCAGGTGAGGTCGAGCTCGCCGAGCAGCACGAAGTGCAGTGCGCCTACCTCGCCAACGTCGTGATGCGCTTGCCCGCCTGGTACGCGGCCCACGACGAGGTGCGCGGGCACCTGTCAAAAGCGAAGGGCGCAACGGCCGGCGAGAGCGTTGCCCACTTTGCCGCTGCAGCCGTGCGATTCCGTGGCGCCGGTCATCCGATCGACGCAGCCCGCTGCGAGCGGCTCGCCGGGCATGCCGCGACACGCCGGTTGTTGAAGTAGTTGCCCAAACGCACGAGGTGAAGCATCAACCCCGTTGCGCCGCCAGTTTTCGAACGTTTGACCCTACCAAAGCGACTGCGGCCAGCAGCGGCGCCGGGCCCTCAACGTCCTGTTCGTGTTTGGTGATCGTGACGACTGACTGCTTGGGGTCGACACCCGCCCTCCGAACTCAACGAATGAGTGAGCCCGCCCCGCCGCCCACCAGGGCGGCAGCCGCTGAGGGCTGGATGGCCGAGAGCCTGCGGCGAGCGCGGCCGTGCTCACAACAGCCGCCGCGCCGGCCCGTGTAGCCAAGCTGCCCACCGGCTGCCTGCCGAGCGATTTCCACCAACACGCCATCGCCCTCTGAATCGTCGAGTTGCTGGAAACGCGCGTCCCGGGGCCGCTTCGAGGCATCTGCAGGGCCTGCCCCCCTGAGGTGATCGGCGCTGCTGAGTTGTCACGGCGACGGCGGTCATAACGCCAAGCTAACGGGCCGCCGCCTACTCTGCAAGCGCTGCAGGCCGAATGCGGCTGCGGTGTTCAAGACGGTATTGACAACTTTTCAGGAGCACATGATGAAGAAACTCTTGTTGATCGGTTTGATGGTTGCGGCGTCGACGGCCGCTTTCGCCGCCACCCACGACGCCGCTGTGCCCTGCGCACAGGCGCCCACACAGGCCTCAGTCGTGGCGCACAAGTTCGGGCCGCTGGGCGCACGGCCCAACATCGACTGCGGGTTTATCTGCGATTCGTTCGGGCGGTGTTATCGGGTGTGCTGGTAGGGCGGAGCGCCCTACTCCATTCGGGCTGAGCTTGTCGAAGCGGGCGCTGTGCTGGGCGCACCCTTCGACAGGCTCAGGGCAAACGGCGCGGGGGGCTCAGGGCGAACGGCGCGAAGCTTCAACGCATCAACACATCCAGCCACACCCGCTGCTCGGGTGTCACCGCATCGAGCGGCGTCATCATGGCGCTCGACAAGGCCGTGCGGATCTCGGGCTCGGGGGTCATCGCCGGTTGTGACAGCAGCTGGCTTTCGTGCATCGTCCAGCGAGCGAGCCAGCCGCCATCAAGCCGATCAAACACCGTGATCGTGGCCCGTGCACACGACCGATGCCCGAGCGCGCCGTTGCGCACCAAGTGCTGATCGAGTCGGGCACGGCAGCGCGTGTGGGGCGGAATATGGCCAAACCGCCGATCAGGCCGAAGAGGCTGCGGCGGGTGGTTGCGAGATTCGGCATGAAAGACGGCGGTCTTTGAGTGGCTGGTAGCTTAAGCCAATTGGTTGGGTCGGTTCCCTGCTTTCGGCCAGATGAATGATGTGAAGGCGCACCAGGACTATGCTGCGCGAGCACCAAGGAGACATCACTTGATCAACAACACATTCAAGCCCGCCTACCTGAATTCGTTCATGACAGCCGGAGCGAACCTCGAACTCCCGTACAACGATCTGGCTCCGCACGCCAACGAGAGAATGACCGCGGCGTTAGAGCTGGCGAAGCACGCGAAAGAAACTCAGCGGCACCTGAAATTCACTGCGATCAGTGCAAGCACGTCAGGAATCAAGCACCTTGCCGAGGCAGGTGCCGGTTACATCACCTTCTCTCTCGTGTACTGACCCCGTAGGCGCGCCCGCTCAGCCGGTGGCGATCTCCGAGGCTCGCCGGAGGGCAGCTTCCCGGCACGGACGGGGTGCTCACGCTGTCGGCCATCATCAGACCGTGACGACAGGCAGCTTCCTGGCTGCTCGTCTCGTCGAATTCGCGCCGGAAGCAACCGCCAACCGATCGCTAGGACGAGGCGCCTCAAAGGCAGGCCCCCACCGGTAGGCGGCACTCGGAGCAATTGAGACGCGGCGTAAAGCTTCAGACCGTGCCGGCTCACAACTCCCGCAGCCCTGCGTGCAAACCATCGGTCGGCAGCCCCAGCGGGCGCCGGATGGCGCACCTGCTAACTGCGCGCGCCGCCGCCCGGAGCAGACCACGCTGTGCCGCTTGGTGCAGCAGCAGGCCGAGGCCTGCGCCGACCCGTCACTGTGAGTGACTATGGCAACAGCTTCAAATCCAGTTCTCTCAGAAAAGCGTTGTGCTTGTCCTTCGCCGCCGCAATCGCCTTTTCAATCTCCACCAGGTTTTGGTGTGTCTCAGCCAGATCAATCTCCGCCTCACCCACCGCCGTGCTGATGTATCGCGAGATGTTCAGGTTGAAATCGTTCTTCTCGATCTCGGCCATCTCCACCTTGCGTGAGTAGCGTGCCTCTTCCTCACGGAACTGGTAGGTCTTGATGATCTTGGCGATGTGGTCGCCGGTTAGCTGGTTCTGGCGCTTGCCTTTAACGAAGTGCTCTGCGGCGTTGATGAACAACACGTCGTCCGGCTTCTTGCACTTCTTCAGCACCAGGATGCACACCGGGATGCCGGTGGAATAGAAGAGGTTCGCGGGCAACCCGATCACGGTGTCGATGTGCCCGTCCTTCAGCAGCTTGGTGCGGATGCGCTCCTCCGCCCCGCCCCGGAACAACACCCCGTGCGGCAAGATGATGGCCATCACCCCTTCGTCCTTCAGGTAGTGAAAGCCGTGCAGCAGGAAGGCGAAGTCGGCGGCAGACTTGGGCGCGAGGCCGTGGCTTTTGAAGCGCACGTCGTCGGCCAGCGCGTCGGTCGGTTCCCAGCGGTAGCTGAAGGGCGGGTTGGCGACGATGGCGTCGAAGCTCGGCTTCTTGGCCGGGTTTTGCTCCCGCATCATGTCCCACTCGTTGAGCAGGGTGTCGCCGTGGAAGATCTCGAACTCGGTGTCTTTCACCCCGTGCAGCAGCATGTTCATGCGCGCGAGGTTGTAGGTCGTGATGTTCTTTTCCTGCCCAAAAATTTTGCCGATGGTGCCTTCTGCCTTGGCCACCTTCTTGCGCACGTTGAGCAACAGCGAGCCGGAGCCACAGGCAAAGTCCAACACGCTTTCCAGCCGCTTCTTGGTGCCGGTTTTCGGCTCCTGGCTGTCCAGCGTGACGATGGCAGAGAGGATGTCTGAGATCTGCTGCGGCGTGTAGAACTCGCCCGCCTTCTTGCCAGACCCGGCCGCAAACTGGCCAATCAGGTATTCATAGGCATCGCCCAGCGCGTCGATGTTGGTGGAGAACTCCGCCAGCCCTTCGGCGATCTTCTGGATGATGGCGCAGAGCTTGGCGTTCCGGTCCTCATACTTCTTGCCCAGCTTGGGCGAACTCAGGTCAATCTCGGAGAACAGGCCCTGAAAGGTGCTCTCGAAGGATTCCGTCTCGATGTAATTGAAGCCTTTTTGCAGCGTCTTCAGCAGCTCCGCGTTCTGCGTGCGCGCCAGGTTGGCAATGCTGTTCCACAGGTGCGCCGGCTGAATGACGTAGTGCACCTTGCGGCGCATCTGCTTCTCGAACGCCGGGACGTCGTCCACGTTGTTCGCATACCAGAGCGCCAGTGGCACCTTGCGGGCGTCGCCGCCCACATCGGGGTAGTCGCGCCCCAGCTCCTTCTTCGCTGCCGTCTCGTAGTTGTCCGAGAGATAGCGCAGGAAGAGGAAAGACAGCATGTAGTCGCGGAAGTCGTCCGCGTCCATCGCCCCGCGCAGTTGGTCGGCGATGCTCCAGAGGGTGTTGCCCAGTTGTTTTTGGTTTTGTTCGGTCATGGTGTGTGGTCGTCTGGCATGTCGGATGGGGGCAGTGCATGGCTGCGCTCCCCGATCAAGCGCTTCTCGCGCTCAATCTCCGCAATCAGTTCTTCTTCGGTGGGCAAGATGCGCTGGTACTTGGAGGCAAAGAGTTGCTGACTCTCCTGAATCACCGAGTACTTGACGACCGTTTCATCCTTGCTGTCGCACAGGATGATGCCGATGGTGGGGTTGTCGTCTTCACCGCGTTTGAGGTCGTCGAACATGCGCACATACATGTCCATCTGGCCAATGTCTTGGTGCGTGAGCTTGCCCGTCTTCAGGTCGATGATGACAAAGCACTTGAGCAGGTAGTTGTAGAAGACAAGGTCCAAAAAAAAGTGGCTGGTCTCGGTGCTGATGCGCATCTGCCGCGCCACAAACGAGAAGCCCTTGCCCAGCTCCAGCAGAAACTTCTGCAGCTCGGCGATGATGGCCTGCTCCAGGTCGCTCTCTTTGAGCTGGCCCGATTCGGGCAGCTGCAAGAACTCCAGCACATAGGGGTCTTTGATGAAGTCCAGATGCGCGGCCTGGGGCGTTGAGTCAGGCGACGCATCAACCTGGCTCGACAGCAGGCGCTGAAAGCTCTGGGTTTTGAGGTGCCGCTCCAGTTGGCGCACCGTCCAGTTTTGCTCCCGTGCCTCGTTGCAGTAGTACGCCAAGGCCTGGGGCGAGTCGGCCCGAATGATCAGGCGCAGATGGCTCCAGCTCAATTCTCTACACAGCGTGTAGAGAATCTCCCGCTCAGGAAAGACCCGGTAGAACTGGCGAAAGTTGTACAGGTTGGCATAAGAAAACCCTTTGCCGAAATCCGCCGTCAAGGCGATCGACAGGGCCTCCATCAGGCGCGTGCCGTACTGGGCCTTGTGCTGCCCCTGCTGCTCTTCCTGCACGATGCGCTGGCCAATCAGCCAGTACGCCTCCACCATAGCCGAATTCACCGCCGAGCGCGCCTTGCTGCGGGCCTGCGCCAGGATGGCCTTGATATCCGCGTGGAAGCGGGTCAGTTCGCTCATGTGCGCTCCTTCTGAAGAACCCAGCGTGTGCCGGTTGTCGCCCGCGGCTTGACCTGGCTACGCCCGTCTTCCGTGTTGTAGAGAATCAGGTCGCTCATGGGGTTGCGGCAAGAGCGGCGGCCGTTGGGGTGGATGCTGCGGCCGGCGGCGCTTCAAGAATCTCCGGCAGGTCAAACTGAAACTTGGTGGTGAAGTCTTCCAGAATGCGCCGGAACAGCGCTTTGTTGTCCTCGCCCATTTCGGCCGGTTCGTGAATGGCGTATTTGCCATGACTGAGCAGGTTCAGGGTCCGGTTGTAGAGCGCTCTGTCTTCTTCGTTGTTCAAGGCTTTGAGGCAGAAGGAAATGTCCGCGTGCCCAAAGAACGACGCGGTTTTTTCCATGATGCTGCGCAGGGCGTTGAAATGAAAGGTGTAGAGCTTGCCGGTGCTCGGGTCAGCGGCCAGCTGGAGTTCGGCCAAAGACGCAACGTGGTGGAAGAAGGGCGTGTCCTCGGTGGCGCGAAGGGTATAGGCGCCTTCCCCGTTCGGGCGGTGCAGAAAGTAGCGCTTGTGGGTCACCTTCGGTTCCCCCTCTTTCGCCCTGCCGATTTCGTTGCACATCACGTTGAAAAACAGGGCGTGATGGGTAGAGAAAACCACCTTGATGGGCGCGGGAGCGCCGCTCTGGTCTCTTCGGCTTGCAGCCCGGCGCAGGAGTTGCGCAAGGTCGCAGGCCACGGCGATGGCGTTGTTGTCGTCGAGTGACGAAATGGGGTCGTCGATGTAAAGATACTTGTTCGACTGATACGAGACATGGCCATCGAGCATGCGCTCGCAGATGGCGATGAAGAGGCACCAGATGAAGATGTTCTGCTCGCCTCGGGAGATCTTGATGTTCTCCGCCTCACCACTGCGGAACGAGACCTTCCATGTCTCGTAATCAATGTCGAAGTCAAAGTCGGCGTAGCGGCTGAGATAGCCCGCAATCGTTTCGTCGAGCGCGAGGTCTTTCAGGCCATTGAAGAAAGTGGAGTTGGGGTTCAGCCGCAGGTGCCGCACAGCGTCACCGTCGAGATCGTTGTCCCAAGTGAACAAGTCTTCGGTGAAGGCGTTGAAGTA
>JBKJJF010000250.1:0-5291 GCA_046598195.1 Rhizobacter sp.
TCCTCGCAGCACGCACCAATCAGGTGAAGTTTCCAAACCCCTCTCTCCACCACCTGCACGGCTATGTCCAACTTTCCGTTCAAACGGACGTCCACGCGCTCCGCCCGTGGCCGCCGCTTAACTACACGTTAGACCTCAAAATTCCTCGGCATTGCCTCAATGAAACACATCCTAAAGAGCCTTCTTGCGGCACTATCGCTCTAAGTGGGTCAATTTTCGGTCGGCGTCAGCACACTAAACTTTGCCATTGCAATGAACCCGGGGATCTCCATGACGAGTTACGTTGAAGGCGCGCTGGTCAAGGACGAAAAGATCGTTCATATGGGCCGCATCAGCCTGTGGTCGGTGTGGCACCTCATCGCCCTGGGAATCGTCTTGCTTCCGGCGGTCGGCATCGGGCTCATCTTCCTGGCTATGGCCTACATCCGCTACAAGACCACCGAGTTGGCCATCACAACCAAGCGGGTCATCGTCAAGTTTGGTTTCATTCGCCGCAGCACGGTCGAGATCAACATCAACAAGGTTGAAAGCATCCAGGTCGATCAAGAGGTGCTGGGCCGCATCTTCAACTTCGGTACCTTGATCATCTCGGGGGCGGGCAACCCGCAGGCGCCCATCACTGGCATCTCGGCGCCGATGGAGTTTCGTCGGGCGTTCATCGAGGCGCAGGACCAGGCCAGATCAGGCGCCTGACTCTTGCGCCTGGTGCTGAAATGGCTGCTGCGCGCTTGGCTGGCACTCGCCAGCCTGGTAGCGGCTTATTTCGCGGCGGCGTTTGTGCTGCTGCTCTTTGCCACCGGCACCCCACACCAAGATGACCCGGTGGCGGTGAACGCGTATGTTTACTCAAACGGCGTGCACACCGATCTGGTCTTTCCCCTCCTCGCGCAAGGGATCGACTGGTCATTAACCTTTCCCGTGCAACACCTGGCCGAGGTGCCACGCGACGCGGCCTACATCGCCATCGGCTGGGGTGACCGCGAGTTCTACCTGAACACGCCGCGCTGGGAAGACCTCACCGCGCGCCGCGCCCTGTACGCCTTGTCGGGGAGCGGCCGCACGCTGCTGCACGTCACCTACCTGCGTGAAGCCGATCTGCAAAGCGGCATGCACAAGCTGCCCTTGTCGGCGCAGCAGTACACCTGGCTGGTGAATTACGTGGAGCACGCCCTGGTGCGCTCGCTTGCCGGGCCAGGCGTCAACGTGCCCGGCCAGCACTACGGCGCACACGATGCGTTCTATGAAGCAAACGGCGCCTACAACCTCTTCACCACCTGCAATACATGGGTGGGCCGCGGGTTGGCACAGGCGGGGGTGAAGGTCAGCGCCTGGACGCCGCTGGCCTCACAGGTGGTGTGGCACCTGCCGCCGCACTGAGCGGCGCTTCAGCTTTTGTAGATGCCGCAGGCGACGGCGAGGTCACCTGCACGCTCGACGTAAGACGACTTCAACCGGATTTCGTTGGTCACCGGGTGAGCCCATTTGTAGTCGACCCAGCCCTTGCCACCCGACTTGGCCAGCCCGGCCATGTCTTTGACGAAGGGTTTGCCGTCAACGTCTTTGCTGGTCGGCCCGTTGCCGAGCACGCGCGGGTTGTTGCCGTGCGCGTAGAACACCGCGTCGTTGGTGCCGATGGCCATGAGGTAGAGGTCGCGGTCGATGAACTGGCCCTTGCCGAGCTTGTTGATCTCGTCGACCAGCGCCGCCTTGCCATGCTCCTTGTAGAACTGCATGGCCCCTTTGACGAGCCCGGCGGCTTCGTCGGCATTGCCGTGTTCGCGTGTGCCGAGGTTGAAGCCCGACACCGACTTGAGCAGCGTCACCGCCTGCTCGTTGAGCGAGGTCGCGGTCTGTGTGGCGTCTTTCACCAGCAGCGCGTTTTTCTTGACCATGCCGTCGATCTCGGTGATGGCCTGGTTGACCGACTGGATGCCAAGGCTTTGTTCGTGGCTGGCGCCGGCCATCTCTCGCATGATCTCGGCCACGTGTTTCACCGAGGAGACGATCTCGCTCATGGTCTTGCCGGCGGCGTCAACGAGCTTGCTGCCGGCATCGACCTTTTCGACCGAGTCACCGATCAGCGACTTGATCTCTTTCGCCGCGGTGGCCGAGCGCTGGGCCAGGGTGCGCACTTCGGCCGCCACCACCGCAAAGCCGCGGCCTTGTTCGCCGGCGCGGGCCGCTTCCACGGCGGCGTTGAGCGCGAGGATGTTGGTCTGGAAGGCGATGCTGTCAATCACGCCGATGATGTCGGCGATCTTGCGCGAGCTCTCCTTGATCGAGCCCATGGTGTGGACCACCTTGCTCACCACATCACCGCCCTTGAGCGCATGGTCAGAGGCCTGTAGCACCAGCTTGTTGGCCTGCTCGGCGTTGTCGGCGTTTTGTTTGACGGTGATGGTGATTTGCTCCATCGACGCGGCGGTCTGCTGCAATGAATCGGTCTGGGTGACGGTGCGCTCAGACAGCGAGGTGTTGTCGCGGTTGATCTGCGAGGAGGTGCTGGCCACGGTGGTGGTGCCGGTGCGCACGTTGCTCACCAGCTTGAAGAGTTGATCCTTCATGCCGCCCAGCGCGAGCATGAGCTGGCCAAACTCGTCGCGGCGGTTGACTTCGAACTGCGAGGTCAGGTCACCCGAGGTGATCTTCTCGGCCGCAGCGAGCGCCTGGCGCAGCGGCTGCACCACCCCACGGGTGAGCCACCATGCCGACGCCACGCCGATCAGCAAGCCGGCCACGCCGCCCACGATGATCCACTGCTTGGCAGCACCTTGCACCGAAGCGGCGGCCCACACCGTGTTGATGCCCAGGATGAGCAGCATGGGCCCGAAGCCGAGCAAGAGGCGCGAGCGCAGTGTCAAGTTGTCGATGTTCATATCGATTCCTGATCGATGGACTGAGGGTGACGGCCAAGCCTCTTGGCAGCCGTCGGCTCTCAAGGTATCGGCGCAAGGTGGGCGAACTTGAGACGGCGGCTCCGTCACCACGTGCGCAAGTTCAGGCAAAACGCCCCTGCAAGAACCACCCGCCCCCCGCGCCATCGGCCGGCAAGGGCAAACGCCCGCGGTACAGCCAGACCAGCGCGCCGTCGGGGGTCTGGCCGATGAAGTAATCGCGTTCGGCGAGGGCACCATCCCACCAGCCGGTTTCGATGCGCTCGGGCCCGGCCAGCAGTTGCAGCCGCTTGCCGTCGAGCAAGGGGCGCGACTGGCGCTCTTGCAGGGCCTGGGGGTGCGGCAGCAGCCACAGTGGGCGGGTGATGGGGCTGGCACGAAGGGGTGCAGACCCTTTCTGCTCGCGCAACTCGCGCAACAAAAGCGGCTCGGCCGGCTGCACCGCCGTGGCCCGCTCGGGGCGATGGTCTGCCACCGGCACCAGGCGTTGCACCTGCTCGCGCCCCAGGCGCGCCTGCAGTCGCTCGATCAGGCGCGTGAGGCCGGCGTGTTCGCTCTGGGGGGTGGGGAACAGTTCGGCATTGGGCGGCGGGCGGTGTGAGATGTCGCTCGATTGCAGCGCCAGCTCGAGCGTGGGCGCGGGCAACTGCAAGGCACCCAGGCGCTCGCGCAGCAGCACCAGCATGTGGGCCGCGTCGCGCGAGGGTTCGGCCAGTGCGATCTCGAGCACGGTGGCTGATTTCCAAGAAAGCGCCGGGCCGCCCCGAGATTTCTTGCTCCCTTCGGGTGGCTGAGCCGGTACCGAGCGAGCGCCTGCGCGCTCGCGAGAGACTGGCGAGGGCCACCCGGCCTGCATGCCGGGTGGCGGACGACGCAACGCGTCGGCCTTGGGGCTGTCATCCTGCCAACGTGTCTCGTGCTTCATCTGCAGGCTGAAGCTGCGCACAAACGCATGCTGGGCCGACAGCCACGCCACCAGGCGCGCCAGCAGCACCTGCGCGCCGTAGAGAAGCTGCTCGGTGGTGTCGGCGCGCGCAAACAGTTCCAGCTGGCTGTGAAACACCGGCGGCAGGGTGAGGGGCTCGCGCGGGTCGGGCCGGTCGCCAAAGGCGCAATCCATCTCATTGAGCAAGGCCTCGCCAAAACGGCGAGCCAAGCCCGGGCGGGGCAGCTGCCGCAGGTCGCCCAGGCTGCGCAAACCCATGCCCAACAAAGCCTCGGCGTGCGCCTGCCCTGCCGCCAGCAGCGCGACCGGCGCGGCCTCCAGCGCACGCTGCAAAGCGGGCCGGTCGGCGCAGTGCAGGCCGTCGTGCCGCTGTGACAAGAGCATTGCCCCTTGCGCCGTGGGTGCGCTCACACACTGGAGTTGATGACCCAAGGGCGCCAGCGTGCCGCGCAGCTTTTGCAACAGCGGCGCCAGCCCGCCAAAGTAGCGCAGGCTGGCCTGCACCTCCAGCAGCACGCCCTCGGGCAGCGAGAGGCTCACCGCCGGCGTGAAGGCCAGCGCTGCGTGCGCCACGCTGGTCAGCGCATCAAGGTCACGCCGCTCATCGGCCTGTCCCAGCAGCAGCTGAGGCGCGAGCGACAAGGCCGTGGCCCGCTTCATGCCCGGCTGCACGCCCAACGCCTGCGCGCTGGCATTGGCGCTGACGATGCGGTGCACGTCCATCAAGGCCAGCGGCTGCGCGGCCTGCTCGGGCGGCAAGGTGGCCGCGAAAGATTCCAGCGACAACAGAGGCAGGTGAAGCGCAACCCAGAGCATGCCAAGCGCCCACGGCCATCACGCCAGATTGATGAAGGTGGCGGCGTGCAGCGGCTGGGCTTCTTCAGCGCCGTCCCACGCTTGCGCACGGCGCAGTGCTGCGGCCGACAACACCGGCGGCAAAGCCAGGTACACCGGTGCGAGCAAGGGTGGGCCACGGCGCTTGAGCACACGCAAGCCCAGCTGGTCGGCCCCGGCCGGGTGCAAGGCCAGGCGCAGCGGCGCGGCGCTCGCGTTTTGCTGCGCGGCCACTTCGCGCAGCATGAAGGCCGGCCCGTCGTGGGCGTGCGCAGCGAGCTGCAAGCGGCGCAGCCGCTCGGCACGCAGGCGCGGCGGCAACCAGGCCACCACGGCCCCCACATGGCCGCTCTTCAAGGCCTGCTCCAGCGCCCACA
This sequence comes from Rhizobacter sp., assembly GCA_046598195.1. Classification (GTDB taxonomy): domain Bacteria; phylum Pseudomonadota; class Gammaproteobacteria; order Burkholderiales; family Burkholderiaceae_C; genus Rhizobacter. The sequence goes on from JBKJJF010000250.1 coordinate 5,052, forward strand.
GGCGGTCGGCGCCGGGGCGCAGCTGAAGGTGGGTCTGGATCACCAGCAGCTGGTTCACGTCAAGCCCCAACTCCCGCAGGGCCGGCGCCGACACGGCCGCAGGCGGGTCAAACAGCATCACCAACCGGCCGGCGCGCTGAGTGGCGGCCAGCCCATGGGCCAGCAGCCGGATCTCGCCGATGCCGGGGTGCGGCAGCAGCAGCTCGGTCAGCACCTTGCGCGGCCAGCCACCGCCGGGCA
>JBKJJF010000132.1:0-6143 GCA_046598195.1 Rhizobacter sp.
TGCCGCGAGCGGCGCACCAGGCTGCCCACGTCAAGAATCAGCGCCACGCGGCCGTCACCCATGATGGTGGCGCCCGACACATCGTTGACCTTGCGGTAGTTGGCTTCCAGGTTCTTCACCACCACTTGCTGCTGGCCGAGAAGCTCGTCGACCAGCAGGGCGATGCGGCCGCCTTCGGCTTCCACCACCACCATGATCCCGCTCACGTGCTCAAAGTCGAAGCGCGGCACGTTGAACACTCGCTCCATCTCCAGCACCGGCATGTATTCGTCACGCACTTCGACCACGCGGCCGCTGCCACCGATGGTCTTGACCATGTCGGGCTGCACCTGGAACGACTCGACCACCGAGCTCAGCGGGAGGATGTAGACCTCTTCGCCCACACCGACCGACATGCCGTCCATGATGGCCAGCGTAAGCGGCAGGCGCACCGAGACGCGCATGCCGTAGCCTTCGGCGGAGTCGATCTCGACCGTGCCACCGAGCGAGGCGATGTTCTTCTTCACCACGTCCATGCCGACACCGCGGCCCGACACGTCGGTGACCACATCGGCAGTGGAGAAACCTGGCGCAAAGATCAGGCTCCACACGTCTTGGTCGCTCATCGAATCCGGGGCGTGGATGCCGCGTTCGCGGGCTTTCTTGATCAGCTTCTCGCGCGACAGGCCACGCCCGTCATCGCGCACTTCGATCACGATCGAGCCACCCTGGTGCGAGGCCGAGAGGGTGATGGTGCCGGTCTCGGGCTTGCCCTTGGCCAGGCGCTCCGATGGTGTTTCGATGCCATGGTCGCAGCTGTTGCGCACCAGGTGCGTCAGCGGGTCGGTGATCTTCTCGACCAGGCCCTTGTCGAGCTCGGTGGCTTCGCCGATGGTCACGAAGTCGACCTTCTTGCCCAGCTTGGAGGCCAGGTCGCGCAGCATGCGTGGGAAGCGGCTGAACACCATCGACATCGGGATCATGCGAATCGACATCACCGACTCTTGCAAGTCGCGGGTGTTGCGGTCGAGGTCGGCCAGCCCGGCGGCGAGCTGCTGGTACAGCGTTGGGTCCAGGCCTTGGGTGTTTTGCGCCAGCATCGCCTGGGTGATGACAAGTTCGCCCACCAGGTTGATGAGCTGGTCAACTTTTTCAACCGACACGCGCAGCGTGGACGCTTCGATGGCTGCGGCAGGTTTTTCGGCCTTGGGAGCGGAGGCTTTGGGTGACACGGGCTTGGCGGCCGTCGCGAGCTCGGCGTCGATGGGTTCGGCATCGGCCGAGGCCGCCGGGTCGGGGGCGCCCGGGGCGTTGTCGAAGAAGCCGTAGCCGACGTCAACCTGTTCGGTCTCTGGTGCACCCGGTGCGCCGTTGTGGAAGCCGTAGCCGTCACCCAGGGGCAGCAAGGCCACTTGCTCGCGCGACACGTGGAAGGTCAGCAGGTCCAGCAGGTCGCTGTCGCTGCTGGTGGTGCAGACCTTGAAGCGGCGCATGCCGTCGGCCGGCATGCCGTTGTCCAGCGGCTCAATGGTGCCGAGGTCGGTGATTTCCTTGAACAACTCGACGATGTTGTTGGCGTCTTCGGGTTTGTCCAGCGGGCCCACGCGCAGCTCGATCACACGAGCTGCGGGCTTGCCGGCGGGCGGACTGGCCAGCACCGAGCCCGCGGCGGGGGCAGAAGCGGCATGCGCCGGGGTCACCGGCGCCTCGCCGTCAGACATGGCGCTGATGTTGAACAGAAGCTCGGAGGTGTCGACCTCGGCGCCGTCGCCGTTCTGGTGGCGGGTCAACTGGCTGCGCAGGGCGTCGCCCGACTGCAGCAGCACGTCGACCATGGCGCTGGTGGGGGTGAGTTCGTGGCGGCGCAGCTTGTCGAGCAGCGTTTCCATCTGGTGGGTGAGCTGGGCCACATCTTTGAAGCCGAAGGTGGCGGCGCCGCCCTTGATCGAGTGGGCGCAGCGGAAGATGGCGTTCATCTCTTCGTCGTCGGCCGACTCGATGTCGAGGTCGAGCAGCAGCTTCTCCATGCGGTCGAGGTTTTCGCCCGCTTCTTCGAAGAAGACCTGATAGAACTGGCTCAGGTCAATGCCGGCGCTCAGTTGAGAGCCTTCTGAGGACATCTCGCCCATGGCGTGCTCCTGGATGTTTGTGTTGTCTATGTGAGGGGAAGGAGCAGCGCGCTTACTTCACGACTTTTTTGATCACTTCGATCAGCTTGGCCGGGTCGAAGGGCTTGACCAGCCAGCCGGTGGCGCCGGCCGAGCGGCCTGCCTGCTTCATCTGGTCGCTCGACTCGGTGGTCAGGATCAGGATCGGCGTGGTCTTGAACTTGGGGTTGTCGCGCAGTTTCTTGGTCAGGCTGATGCCATCCATGCGCGGCATGTTCTGGTCAGTCAGCACCAGATCAAAGTCGCGACCGTTGGATTTTTCATAGGCGTCTTGGCCGTCGACGGCCTCCACCACGTTGTAGCCGGCGCTCTTGAGGGTGAAGGACACCATCTGGCGCATGGAGGCAGAGTCGTCGACCGCGAGGATTGATTGCATGGCTTTCTCCGGGTATCTCGAATGATTTCGGTTGAATGGATGTCGTCTTGAGGCGTGTCTAGAACAGCTCGATGGATCCGACATCCATTTCGGCCTGTGTCACGGGGTTGGGGCGCAGCGGCACTTCTTCGGCTGCGGCCATGCCGTCTTCATCGTCGGCAAAGGCTTCACGGGCCAACCGGTCCACGCAGCTGCGAAGCCGCTTGTGGGTGTGGTTGATCAGCTGCGAGGCCATGTCCTGGAACTGCAGGGCCGTGACGGCACCACCCAGGTTCTGCATCACATCGTTGAAAACGGCATCGTCGTCTTCAATCGTGTGGGGGTGCGAGCGCAGGGTGCGGATGTGCTCCGACGCGCCATGGAAACGCTGCATCAGCGTGTCGCAGGCGTCGGACAGCAGCGTTTGCAGCCGATCCAGGTCGTTGCTGGCGGTCATCAAGTGGTCTTGCAGGTCGGCTGCCGCCAACAAGGGCAGGCTGCCGCCGCCAGACGATGCTTGAGCTTCGTTCGCGTCTTCCATCAGCTTCGAGTCTCCACTCAGGTGGGGGGCAGGGTGCGCGCCGAAGCGCCGCACTCAACGGGGTCATGTGTGGGGATTTTCGGCAGCCGCGGCCGATACATAAGCCCAATCACGGGCAATAAGTCCCGCCAATTCGGTTGACTGGGCCGGTTGGCGACGGCTTGGCATACTGCAAGCCATGTTTCCCCCCCTGCCTGAAAAGCGGCTGCGTGTGCTGCACCTGGAAGATTCCGAGCTGGATCACCAGTTGATGCTGGCTCACCTGCGGCGCAGCGGCCTGGTGATCGACACCGTGCGGGTGGACACCGAAGCCGACTTCTTGCGCGCCATCGAACCCGAGCAAAACTGGGACGTGGTGGTCTCCGACTACAACCTGCCCGGGTTCTCGGGCCTGGTGGCGCTCGACTTGCTGAAAGCCAGCGCCCAGATGATCCCGTTCATCTTGGTGTCGGGCGAGATCGGCGAAGACACGGCGGTCGAGGCCATGCGCAACGGCGCCAGCGACTACCTGCTCAAGAACAACCTTGCCCGCTTGGGCCCGGCCCTGCTGCACGCGGTAGAAACGCACGAGTTGCTGCTGGCACGCCAGCGCGCCGACCGCGAGTTGGGTGAATCCAAGCAGCGTGTGCACGAGCTGGCGCAGCACTTGCAAACCAGCGTCGAGCTGGAGCGCGCCGCGATTGCGCGAGAAATTCACGACGACGTGGGGGGCTCGCTCACCGCGCTGAAGTTTGACCTGGCCTGGATCGCCCGGCATTCCGACTCGCCCGAGGTGACCGCGCGTGTCAACTCGGCGCTGGAGACCGTGAGCCACGCCATCGAGGCCAGCCAGCGGGTGATGCACAACCTGCGCCCCGCCATCTTGGAGCAGGGCTTGATCGCCGCCCTGCAGTGGATGGCCAGCCGCTTCGAGAAGCGCACCGGCGTCACCTGCGAGTTCCGCTCGCGCCATGAGCACCTGAGCCTGCCCGCGGGCGTGCCGCTGGTGGCCTACCGCACGGTGCAAGAGGCGCTGACCAATGTGTCCAAGCACGCGCAGGCCAGCCAAGCGCACATCGACCTGTCGCTCGCCGGTGGGGTGTTGTCGTTAGAGGTGAGCGACAACGGCCGTGGCCTGAGCCAAGACGATCTGGCCAAGGCGCGATCCTTCGGCATTCGTGGCCTGCACGAGCGGGCCGGCACGGTGGGCGGCTGGGTTGACCTGAGCAGTGGGCCGGGGGGCACCACGCTGATCCTGTCGGTGCCGCTGGGCCCCGAAGACGGCGTCGACCTGGAGTTGACCGAGCCCGGCACGCCGCTCGAAGACTCTTCCAGCCCCTACGACCCGACGGTCTGGGGCGCTCTATGATGGCCTTCCATCTCTCGCAGTGACGCCATGATCAAAGTCTTGCTCTGCGACGACCACGCGCTGATTCGGCGCGGCATTCGAGACACCTTGTCCGATGCGCCCGACATCCAGGTCATTGGAGAAGCCGGCGACTACGGCGAGCTGCGTGCCTTGATGCGCACGGTCGGCGAAGCTGACGTGCTGGTGCTCGACATCAACCTGCCCGGGCGCAGCGGCCTCGACGTGTTGCATGTGCTGAAAGACGAAGGCACGTCCATGCGGGTGCTGGTGGTGTCGATGTACCCCGAAGACCAGTACGCCATCCGCGCTTTGCGCGCCGGGGCCTTTGGTTATGTGAACAAGGGCGGTGACCCGGCGCTGATCGTGGCGGCGGTGCGCACGGTGGGGCAGGGGCGCAAGTACGTCACGCCTGAGATTGCGCAGATGCTGGTCGAGAGCTTGACGACGCCCGGCACCGAGGCGGCGCACGAGAAGCTGTCTGACCGGGAGCTGCAGACGCTGGTGATGATTGCCTCTGGGAAGAGGCTGTCTGACATTGCCGAGGAGCTGACCCTGTCGCCGAAGACGGTGAGCGTTTACCGGGCTCGGGTGTTGGAGAAACTGGGGCTTTCGAACAACTCCGAGATGACGGTCTACGCGATTCGCAACGGTCTGGTCGGCTCGGAGTAGGGCCCGCCCCAGGGCGCTACGGCAGCGCGGGGCGCACCAGCGCGACCATCAAGGCCTGCCGTGCCAGCGGGTGTGGCAGGCGGTAGATGGTGTCGTTGAGGTGGCGCGCCACCTGCAGGATGTCATCCTCGTTCCAGCCCAGTCCGGCATTGGCCTGCCAGCGCCGCACCTGCACCAGCAGGCTGCCCCAGTCGGTGGCCAATCGTTTGTCGCGCCAGTGGATCTGCGTGCCGTGGCACGCAATGCAGTGCGTGGTGTAGAGCAACTCGCCGCGTGACTGGGCTTGTGCCGGCGCGGCGAAGGCCATTGATGCCGTGCAGGCCGCCAGCAGCCAGGTGGCGCAGGGGTGGGTCATTGGCGCTCGGTGTTCATGGCGTCGCACATGGTCGCGCGCAACTGGGTCAGCGCTTCCACACATTCCAGCACGCCGACCCGGGTGGTGGCGGCGGCCGGGCCTGCGCCGGGCACGTCTGCCATGGCGGCCTCCAGAGCGCCCATGCTCAGCCTGAGCCGCTCGGTGACGGCGAAGAACAGCAGATCCCAGTGCTCGAGTGCGACCCCCGCGACCTGCTGGGCCTCGGCCGGGCGCGGCGCGAACTCAGGCGTGGCCTGAGAGGGGATCAACATGGACATCACGCTGTGGGCCAGTTGCTGGAAATTGGGCAAGTGCACAGCGTCGCGGGTAACAAACATTTATGGCTCCTTGGTCGGGCAAGCCCGCACGGGGCGGCTCGCGTGAGATTCGCTTCACCAGACCCATCTGTAACCAGTTCGTTGGGGGGGAGAGGGGCTCCGTAAGGTAGTGAACACTAGCAGGGGCGATTTGTCCCGGGTTGACCTACGTCAAGGGCCTGTCTGGATGGTGGTCGTGCCGCCATTCGCGGTGGTTTGGTTGTTCTTCGGGCTTGCGGCGGGTGCGTCGGTCTGTCGCCCCCAGCTCAGAGCCTGAGAGTATTTCGAGCGTGACCGAGCAGCGCGCCAAAAGGTGTCCGATCTAGGCGCACAAGCGCAGCCATAGCTCGGGCTATGGCGAGCATTTGCAACGACGAGCGGGCGCGTTTTGGCGTGGTGAGCGGGCATGAT
>JBKJJF010000285.1:0-3500 GCA_046598195.1 Rhizobacter sp.
ACTCGGTTTGGCTTGAAAAGGCCCTGGCCGCCCGGGCCTTCGGGGTAGGCAGCCAGCGGCTGCGGTATCACCCACACGCAGCACCCACACGCAGCACCCAAAACCCGACACACCATGACGGCGGGTTCTGCCGTGTCTGTGCGCTATCGTACGTAACTGGCCGCACTTCTGTTCGCTATCGAACATATCAAGTGCCATGCGTTGCCTACACTTGAGGTGTCCCTGCCATGCCAGCCCCACGGTAGTTTCAGAACCCCGCCTCGGAGCACGCCATGGCCACCCCACCCGCTTTACCCGACCCCAAAAAAAACCGGCTGCTTGCTGCCTTGCCGCCCAAGGAGTGGCAACGCTGGTCGCCGCAGCTCGAAGTGGTCGACATGCCGCTCGGCCAGGTGCTTTACGAGCCCGGCGGCACGCTCAGCCATGCGTACTTTCCGGTCAATGCCATCGTCTCGCTGCTGTACGTGATGCAAAACGGTGCCTCGGCCGAGATCGCCGTGGTAGGCAATGAGGGAATCGTCGGCATTTCGCTCTTCATGGGCGGCGAGTCCACGCCCAGCAGGGCGGTGGTGCAAAGCGCCGGCCAGGGCTTTCGCGTGCCCTCGCAGGTGATCAAGGACGAGTTCAATCACAGCGGCCCGGTGATGCACCTGCTGCTGCGCTACACCCAGGCGCTGATCACGCAGATGGCACAAACCGCGGTGTGCAACCGCCACCACTCGCTTGACCAGCAGCTGTGCCGCTGGTTGCTGCTGAGCCTGGACAGGCTGCAAGGCAGCGAACTGGTGATGACGCAGGAGCTGATTGCCAACATGCTGGGTGTGCGCCGAGAAGGCGTGACCGAAGGTGCGCTCAAGCTGCAACAGGCAGGCTTGATCCGCTATGCGCGCGGGCACATCTCCGTGCTCGACCGCTCTGGGCTGGAAAAGCGCACCTGCGAGTGTTATGCGGTGGTCAAAAAAGAATACGACCGGCTGCTGTCGGCCACGCTGTCGATCTGAGCCCGCGGGTTTGGGCCGTGGTTTGAGAAACGGCACGTAGGAGCGGGCCGACGCCCGAAGCCGGCTACCGCCGATACCTGAGGCGTGGCTGGCGCCGGATCATGCGTACTCGAACTTTGCAGCGAGTACCCCGTGACCTCATCAACCCTTTACACGTGTGACCCTCGCCAGAACCACCTGTTGTGCGCTCTGCCCCCTCTCGAATGGGCGCGCTGGGCGCCGCAGCTGGAGCGGGTGGATCTTGCGCTCGGGCAGGTGCTGAGCGAGTCGAGCGGCATGCCCACGTTTGTGTACTTCCCGGTCACGGCTGTGGTCTCCCTGCTTTACATGACCCTGGAAGGCGGTTCGGCTGAAATTGCCGTCATCGGCCATGACGGCGTGGTCGGCATTTCGCTCTTCATGGGGGGCAACGCCACCCCGAGCCGGGCCGTGGTGCAAAGCGCCGGGCAGGCTTATCGTTTGCGTGCCTCGGTGGCGATGAACGAAGTCAGCCAGGGTGGGCCGGTGCTCAACGTGCTAATGCGCTACACGCAGTCGCTGATTGCACAGGTGTCGCAAACGGCGGTTTGCAACCGTTATCACTCGATCGACCAGCAGCTTGCGCGGCGCTTGCTGCTGGGCCTGGATCGGTCAACTTCAGACGAGCTCATGATGACGCAGGAACTCGCCGCCAACTTGCTGGGTGTGCGCCGCGAAGGCATCACCGCGGCGGCCCACAAGCTGCAGCTGGCGGGGGTGATTCGATATCGGCGCGGGCACATCGCGGTGCTCGACCGCAAGCGCCTGGAACAACGCACCTGCGAGTGTTATGCGGGCGCCCGGCGCGAGTACGAACGCTTTTTGCCGACACCGATGCCGGTGGCAGCCTGAGCAATTTTCAGTCCGTGCGCTGGCAAACAGTCTGGAGGCCGCAATGAGCCCATACTCGCCCCCTCTGAACCAGTCGGCATTCGACGGCCGCGTGCTCTTCAGCTTGTCATCGCCACACGGCGGCGGCAGCCACTCACCGGAGCGCCCCCTTGGCCACCGTCGAAAATCAACTGATCGAACTGTTGCCCCGCAGAGACCGCGCTCGCCTGCTGGCCGTGTGCGAGCCTTTCGAGTTGCTGCTGGCCGAGGTGCTGTGCGAGCCCGGCCAGGCCACGAGTCACGTCTACTTCCCTTTGCAGGGTTTCATCTCGCTGGTGGTGCTGGTCGAGGGCAGCCCGGGTGTCGAGGTCGGCATGGTGGGCCGCGAGGGCATGTTGGGCGCACAGCTCGCGCTCGGTGTGACCACGGTGCCGGTGCACGCGCTGGTGCAAGGGGCGGGCACGGCATGGCGCATCGCCGCGCCGGCCTTTCGGGCCGAGTTGGCGCGCAGCCCGGCGCTGCAACGCAGCCTCAACCGCTACCTCTATGTGCTGATGGCGCAGCAGGCCGCTTCGGCCGCTTGTTTGCGCTTTCACCTGATCGGGCCGCGCCTGGCGCGCTGGTTGTTGATGAGCCAGGACCGGGCCCACTCCGACAGCTTTCACGTCACGCACCAGTTCCTGGCCTACATGCTGGGCGTGCGCCGCGTGGGCATCACCGCAGCAGCCGGCGCCTTGCAGCGCGATGGCTTGATCGCCTACCACCGAGGCGAGATGGTCGTGCTCGATCGTGGCGGCCTGGAGTCTGCGGCCTGCGGCTGTTATGCCGCCGATCAGCTGTCTTATACGACCGTGATGCACTGACAGGCGCGGTGCGCTACCGCACAGGCCTTGCTCGGCTGCACCGCGCAAGCTGTGGGCTCCCACAAGGAGCGCTGTCATGAGACCTGAGCCACCCGCTGCTCAACCCTCGCCCGATGGCCAGAGGGCCTGGGTCACACCGGAGTCCGATGAAGGCATTCGCCGTGTGCCGAGCGACCGCGACTTTGTTGCCATGCGCACAGGCTACCGCGCCACCGGCGGCATTGCGCGGGGCGACGACCTGGCCCGACTGCTGGAAGACACACAAAGCGGCGACCTAACAAGCCTGGCCCGCCTGATCGCCACGGGCGAGGTGTTCGGCTTTGAATGGCATGGCAGCTTCTGGGTGCCGATGTTCCAGTTCGAGCTGCGCGACCTGTCGGCCAAGCCCTCGGTGCGCCAGGTGCAGCGCGAGCTGGCCCAGGTGTTCGACGGGTGGACAATCGCCGTCTGGTTTGCACAGCGCAACTCCTGGCTCGACGAGCAGCGGCCGGTGGATTTGCTCGACACCCAGTTCCCCGCGGTGTTGCACGCGGCGCGCGCCGACCGTTTTATTGCCACCGGTTGAGTGGCTGTATGTGCGACAGCGCACAGAGTCACCACGGAGACACGCATAGTCTGACCCGTACTCTTCACTCACCCAAAAGGACTTTCCATGAAGCACTCGATCTTGATGCTGGCCTTGCTGGCCACCCTGGGCCTCGCGGCCTGCGACAACCGGCCCGAGGTGATCTACGTGCCGCCGCCCGCCGCCGGCCCCCCCGGGCCTGCCGGCCCCACCGGCAACACG